>JAFUPU010000052.1 GCA_017472635.1 Bacteroidaceae bacterium | reverse complement strand
GGATATGGAGGTTCGCCCTGGTGGTATGATTATCCCTATTATTGGAGTCCAGGCTACTGGGGTGGCTACTGGGGTGGCTGGCACTATCCCTATCTGGTGAGCTATAGCTTTACAACCGGCTCTGTCATTGCCGAACTGGTGGCATTGGATGTTACGGTCGACAAAAAGTTGCCTGTTATATGGGATGCTTATATCAGCGGTATCATTAATAGTAACGGCAAGGTCAACCTGAGCAAAGCAAACACGGCTATAGACCAAGCTTTCACACAGTCTCCCTATCTGACCGGAAAGTGATTGTAGAGTAAAATGAAATGTTAAACCAAACCAATGAAAAAAGTTATGAAAACAATAAAAAATATAATGAAACGTATGGCTGTAGTAGTGTCAGCTGCGTTTGTCTTGGCTATTCCGGCTCAAGCACAGATATCTGAAGATACCTACTTCAATGTTGACTGGCAGTTCAATATCCCTTTGGGCAACAACTTTGCTGACCATGCCAGTGGATGGGGTATGAACTTTGAAGGCGGTTACTATGTTACCCCCGAATTGGCCTTGGGTGCCTTTTTCAGCTATCACACCAATAATGAATATATTGACCGCACCACGTTGCACATGGGAAACACCTCGTTGAATACCGACCAGCAGCATTCGCTTTTCCAAATTCCTTTTGGAATGGTCATGCACTATCGGTTCGATTATGGTAAGATGCAACCCTATGCAGCCCTGAAGTTGGGTGCTGCATATGCCCAAATGAGCAGTGACTATTATATCTATGAGAGCAGTAAAGACACTTGGGGCTTTTTCATTTCACCCGAGGTTGGCATGCAGTTTTATCCATGGCCGGGAGGTATAGGTTTTCACATGGCACTCTATTATAGTCTGTCAACCAATCAAGGCAGCTTGATGACTTACGACCTTCATTCTATCAACTCGTTAGGATTCCGGTTGGGTGTAGCTTTTTAACGGATTTTCTGTCATAGCATAACTTTCGCTTCGTCAAGGGAGTTGGGGACTATGAATGGGTGTCGCTTGCATAGAGGACACGATTCGCCCCGATTCCCTTTGACATGTTTCCTGAATATTATAGGATAAAAGATAGGCAAAAAGTGGCATTCTGTTTGTCTGTCTTCGTGATATTCTGTATATTTGCACACAAAACAAAGCTATAATTCCTATTTAATATAACATTTATGCGAAAAATGAAGCTATTGATGTGTGCTATGGCAGTCTTCTCTGTAAGTATGCAGGCAACATGGGCACAAACAGGTAAGCGTATGAGCAATGAACCGGATTCGGTTTACCTGCTCTCTTATGCAACACAAAAGAGTAAAGGGCAGAATGGGTTGCATTTTGCCTATAGTATTGATGGTAATAATTGGTTGAGTGTCGGCAACGAGCGCAGTTTCCTCAAATGCGATTATGGAGCATGGGGGTCTCAGAAGCGTATGCTTACTCCTTGGCTGCTTCAGGGAAGTGATGGTTGGTGGCATTGTGTGTGGAGTGTGAATGAGACTCATTCGACATTTGCCCATGCTTCCTCTCCCAACCTGACAGATTGGTACCGGCAAAGCTATCCGGCAACTATCGGAAAAGGATGTCATACCCCTGTTATCACTTGTTCTGAAGGGATATATACCATAACTTATCGCAGCGAAGATAAGGCATATGCACTGACGACGACAGACTTTAAAACATGGTCTACCCCCGTGGAGAAGCCGGTTAGCCGGACATCTGGAAACGACTATGAACGCATAAACTTGCATCCGTTTGGCGTAGTAGAGGGACAGGTACAGCGGGTCGAATGGAGTGTGGTAGACCATTTGTTGAAATACGATCTTTATCGCCTGCAGAAAGAGCAACAAAACAATGAACAAGTGTGGATACCCGAGTTGAAAGACCTGAAACCGATAGATGCCACCTTGTCATTGCGTCAACCTATGGTGCCGAAAGCCATCAGTGATATGCTGATAGGTATTTTCTTTGAAGATATCAACTATGCGGCAGATGGTGGTATTTATGCTGAATTGATACAGAACCGCGGATTTGAATACGACCCTTCTGATACGAAAAACCGTTGGGGATGGAGTAATACCACTGCTTGGGAGATAAAAAACAAGAGAGCCGGTGATACATTGCTCATAGCCACCGACAATCCCATTCACGAAAACAACAAACACTATGGAGTGTTTACGACCACTCATGCAGAGACAGCTCTTGCCAATACCGGGTTTGATGGTATTCCACTGAAGAAGGGCGAAAAATATGATCTGTCACTTTTTGTGCGTCGCCATGGTGCCCAACCCTATGCACTTCTTACCGCCAGATTGGTTAATGATAAAGGCAAGGTAGTAGCAGAAAAAAGATTAGGTACACCGGGTAAAGAGTGGAAAAAACTGAAGACAACCCTTGTAGCAAAAGAGGAAGTGGCCAATGCAACCTTATGGATTGGTATGGATAAAGCCGGTGTGGTGGAACTGGATATGGTTTCACTCTTCCCTCAGAAGACATTCAAGGGACGGAAGAATGGTATGCGTGCAGATTTGGCTCAAGTACTGGCAGACATGAAACCACGATTCGTTCGTTTCCCGGGTGGATGTGCTTCTCATGGTGATGGCATTGATAATATTTATCGTTGGGTGAACACAATCGGACCGCTTGAAGCCCGCAAACCTATGCGTAATATATGGAATTACCACCAATCAATGGGACTTGGCTTTTTTGAATATTTCCAGTTCTGTGAAGATATTGGTGCCGAACCACTGCCTGTGTTGGCTGCCGGAGTTCCCTGTCAGAACTCTTCTATCGGAGGAGCAGGACAACAAGGCGGTATCCCGATGGACGAGATGGATGAATATGTAGACGAGATTCTTGCCTTGATAGAATGGGCTAACGGAGACCCTAAAGAAAGCAAATGGGCAAAGATGAGAGCAGAGGCTGGGCATCCCAAACCTTTTAACCTGAAATACCTGGGTATTGGTAACGAAGACCTGATAACCAATGTGTTTGAAGAGAGATTTGTGATGATATACAATGCCGTCCGTGAGAAGTATCCCGAGATAACCGTGATTGGTACTGTCGGACCATTTTATGAAGGCTCTGATTATGAAGAAGGTTGGGACTTGGCGAGCCGTTACAAGGTTCCTATGGTAGACGAGCATTACTACAATACACCGGGTTGGTTCCTCAACAACCAACAGTTCTATGACCATTACGACCGTAGTAAGTCAAAAGTATACTTGGGTGAATATGCAACCCACCTGCCACGCCGACCTTCCAATCTGGAAACTGCTTTGTGCGATGCATTGCATCTGACCAATGTCGAGCGTAATGCCGATGTGGTGACAATGACCTCTTATGCTCCGTTGCTTGCCAAAGAGAAACATACGCAGTGGAATCCTGACATGATTTACTTTAACAACCATCGTGTTAGATTGACTGTAGAATACTACGTGCAGAAGTTGTTTGCACACAACACCGGAACACAATATCTTCCCGCACAACTTGATGTGAAAGAACCTGTTTCGCAAGCAGTGAGAAAGCGCATCTCCTACTCTATCGTCAAAGATGAACATACCGGAGATATCATTGTTAAGGTGGTTAACTTGCTACCCACCACTATCCATGCTGATATCGATTTGAGCGGATTGGGCGAGACGTTGCCAGCAACAGCCCAACATACCTTGTTGACAGGTGAACTGAAAGATACAAAAGTCGTACCTCAGACAACAACAATCAATCTCGAGGGAACAACTGTAAAACAAGAACTCCCCGCTTATTCGTTGACCATCATCCGACTGTGATTCGTTTGAGGATGGTGTATTAATTCATCCGCAGATTGCGTAAGTGAGGCAGATTATTTTTGTTGTTATAATCTTTATCTGCATCATCTTTGCGTCATCTGCGGATGAATTATTAATGAGGTTATCTTTGATGTACCCTTTCTCTTTTTTGTAATGTGTGCTTGATTCGGTAAATGAAAATTTCGCTGAATCATTCATAAATGCCATCTTAATAGTCAAAAACTCTTTTTTTGTCTTCTTCCCGTTTGGTGAGTTCTGAGGATTGTCGTAACTTTGCACTTCATTTGACAAGGCGGAATGTAGACCAGATGGATAGCCGTCAGCAAAATTAAATAGGTAGATTGATATAGTGGAAAGAATTCGGATTTATATAACGTTATTTTTACTCTTTGTCTGTTCAACGATATCTGTTTCTTCACAAACAGGTATATATATAAATAAGGTAAGCAGCGATACGGCAGTTGTACGCTTCTTGGCTGAACATGGTGTTCATGTCACTTCGGGAAATCGGGTGCGGTTGTTGAAGAGTGGAACCGAAAAGTTTGAAGACATGTTTGCAGCCATCCGGCAGGCACGCCATTACGTACATCTTGAATATTTCAATTTCCGTAACGACTCTATAGCCGGTTTGCTTTTCGAGGTACTTGAGGAGAAAGCCAGCGAAGGTGTGAAAGTGCGTGCCATGTTTGATGCTTTTGGCAATTGGAGTAACAATCGTCCTTTAAAGAAAGAACACCTCGCTGAGATAGAGCGTCGTGGGATTGAGATAGTCGAATTTGACCCATTGAGATTCCCTTATGTAAATCATGTGAGTGAACGTGACCATCGGAAAATTGTAGTTATTGACGGACAAGTAGGCTATACAGGCGGAATGAATGTGGCTGACTATTACGTTGACGGTCTTCCTGAGATAGGTGCCTGGCGTGACATGCACATGCGGGTTGAGGGACCGGCAGTCGATGATTTGCAGAAGATATTTCTCTCTATGTGGGAAAAAGCGACAGACCAGTCTCTCGAGGGTGATATCTATTTCCCCGTCAAGACAGACAGCTTCGATTTGCCACCTACAATCGACAGTGTAGATGTGGCTATTGTCGACCGTGTGCCCCATCAGCTGCCCAAGCTGATGCGTGAGGTATACAGTCAGGCTATATTGGAAGCTACAGATAAGATAGAACTGATAAATCCCTATTTCGTTCCGACCCGTAAGGTGCGTAAAGCGTTGAAAAAGGCTATTGATAAAGGGGTAGATGTACAGATTATGATTTCGTCGAAGTCAGACATCCCTTTTACTCCTGATGCCTCTATGCATGTAGCTCACAAGTTGATGAAGCGGGGAGCCACGGTTTATCTCTACGATGGAGGTTTTCACCATTCTAAGGTGATGATGGTAGATGATGATTTCTGCACGGTAGGTTCAACCAACCTGAATAGTCGCAGTCTGCGTTACGATTATGAGGTCAATGCCTTTATCTTTGACGAGCGTGTGACAGCCGAATTGTCGGAGATGTTCAACGATGACAAGAAAAACTCTACGTTGATGACTCCTGAATATTGGAAAAAACGTTCAGCATGGCGCAAATTTGTAGGATGGTTTGCCAACCTGCTGACCCCCTTCTTATAGAATATTAACTGCTAAATAAAATAGAACGATGAGAAACAGATTATTGATGTTGCTTGCATGTATATTGTTGGTTGCGGGCAATCTATCCGGAAAAGAGAAAATCGAAACTTTTGAGGTAGGTAAAGGTATATTCCTGCTCAATGGAGAACCTTTTGTGGTCAAGGCGGCAGAAGTGCATTATCCTCGCATACCCCGTCCCTATTGGGAACATCGTATAAAGATGTGCAAGGCGTTGGGCATGAATACGCTCTGTCTATATGTCTTTTGGAACATCCACGAACAGCGTCCGGGAGAGTTTGATTTTACAGGCAACAATGATATAGCCGCTTTCTGTCGTTTGGCTCAAAAGCATGGCATGTATGTCATTGTCCGTCCCGGTCCCTATGTATGTGCTGAATGGGAGATGGGAGGATTGCCTTGGTGGTTATTGCGAAAGAAGGATATCCGATTGCGTGAAGGAGACCCTTACTTCTTGGAGCGCGTAGAACTCTTTGAGAAAGAAGTAGGCAAACAGTTGGCTGATTTGCAATTGTCACGTGGTGGAAACATCATCATGGTACAGGTTGAAAACGAATATGGTTCGTATGGTACCGACAAAGAGTATGTGAGTCAGATTCGTGATATTGTTCGTCGTGCAGGATTCACTGATGTTCCTTTGTTTCAGTGTGACTGGGCTAGTAACTTTACGAATAATGGATTGGATGATTTGTTGTGGACCATGAATTTTGGAACCGGAGCAAATATCGACAAGCAATTTGCCAAACTGAAGCAATTGCGTCCCGATTCTCCTTTGATGTGCAGTGAATATTGGAGCGGTTGGTTTGACAAATGGGGAGCCCGTCACGAAACCCGTCCGGCTGAAGCTATGGTGTCAGGTCTGCGTGAGATGTTGGATAAAGGCATCTCGTTCAGCCTCTATATGACGCACGGAGGAACTTCTTTCGGACATTGGGCTGGTGCCAACAGTCCCGGTTTTGCTCCCGATGTTACCTCCTATGACTATGATGCCCCTATCAGTGAGTCAGGACGTGCTACTCCCAAGTATTACCAGTTACGTACCATGATGGCAGCCTATTCATCCAAACGTCTTCCTGCTGTTCCCCGCGAGATACCCTCAATGGCAGTTCCTGCATCCTACTTTCGGTTTACAGGTTATGCTCCCATTGAAAGTGGAGTCGATACCACCCTTTTCAGTCGTAACATAAAGACGATGGAGGAGATGAATATGGGATGGGGTTCTGTGTTATATACTACCACCTTGCCCGAGATCAAGACTCCCAGCGTATTGACCCTGTATGATTGTCACGATTATGCGCAAGTCTTCATCAACGGAGAGTTTGTTGGTAAAATAGACAGAGTCCTCTATGAACAGTCTTTGCCCTTGCCTGCAGTGAAGGCAGGTGACAGGCTGACAATATTGGTTGAGGCTATGGGACGCATCAACTTCGGACGAGCCATAAAAGATTATAAAGGTATAACAGAGAAGGTCGTTATTTCAACCGAGGTGGGTGGACATGAGACTGCTTATGACTTGAAAAACTGGAGTCTCTCTCTTCTGCCTGATGACTATCAACATGCCAAGCGTGCGTTAGAGACCGCTCGTACTGATGAACTGAAACAGGGAAGTCTGCCTCTCAATCGGGGATATTATTTAGGTTACTTCGATGTGAAAAAGACTGATGATACATTCCTCGATTTGTCATCATGGGGTAAAGGGCAGGTCTATGTGAACGGACATGCCATCGGACGTTTTTGGAACATAGGTCCCCAACAGACCCTGTATGTACCGGGATGTTGGTTAAAGAAAGGAAGAAACGAAGTGATAGTGCTTGATATTGTTGGTCCTTCAAAAAAAGAGATGCAGGGATTGAAAGAGCCGATTCTTAACCAGTTGAATAATGTGAAACCAAAGACTCACCGGGCAAAAGGTGAAGAGTTGGACCTGCAAGGAGAGACTCCTGTTTGTACCGGTGAGTTTGCCGGTGGAAACGGTTGGCAAGAAGTAGGCTTCGAAAAACCGGTCAGTGGACGTTATGTGTGTATAGAAGCATTGGGTGCTCATGATGGTAAAGAGTTGGCTTGTATAGCCGAACTCTATCTGACAGATGCCCAAGGAGAACGTTTGTCTCGCGAAGGTTGGACTGTACGGTATGCCGATAGTGAAGAGACAGGCAAGGGCAATCGGGCAGCAGACAAGTTGTACGACCTGCAAGAGTCTACTTATTGGAGCACTGGACGCAAGTCCCCCTACCCTCATTCTGTGGTTATAGATTTGGGAGGAGAGTATACGTTGGGAGGTTTGCAATATCTGCCACGCATGGAGGAAGGAGCTCCGGGCAGCATCAAGGGATATCGCATCTATGTCAAGAGCACTCCATTCAAGTTATAACAAGCAGATTGCAATAAAGCGGTGCCTACAAAATCCATTACGAGAATAAAAGATGCGAAAACAGGAATTATATAATCAGGTAATAGCTTATTTCAAGGAGGCTATGCCTGTGGCTGAAACAGAACTCCACTATGCAACTCCCTTTCAGTTGCTGGTAGCAGTCATCTTGTCGGCACAGTGTACCGACAAGCGCGTAAATATGGTCACTCCTCCCCTGTTTCACGACTATCCTACAGCTGAGGCTTTGTCATTTGCAACCCCCGATGTTATCTACGAATATATCCGCAGTGTCTCTTATCCTCGCAACAAAGCAACCCATCTGGTGGGCATGGCAAAGATGTTGCAGCAAGAGTTTGGCGGTGAAGTACCACAAGACTTGGATGAACTGGTGCGCCTGCCCGGTGTAGGTCGCAAGACAGCCAATGTCATCCAGGCAGTTGTCTTCAACAAGGCTGCTATGGCAGTCGATACCCACGTGTTCCGTGTGAGTCACCGTATCGGGTTGGTTGACGATAAGCACACCACCCCTTTTGCTGTAGAAAAAGAGTTGGTTAAGTATCTGCCCGACAACATTATTCCCAAGGCACACCATTGGTTGATACTGCACGGACGCTATGTCTGTATGGCACGTAAACCCAAGTGTGACGTTTGTGGCTTGAAATTGCTATGCAAACATTACAAAAGACAATCAGTAATGGAAGAAGTGAAAGCAAAAAGAAACTAAAAAGAGTGTTATTGTCGAAATTTGATAGCAGATAGACGCTTAATGTCAATAAAATCAAATACCTTTGCAACGTATTTTAAAAGAATGTATTAAATCAATCATAATAATTAAGTTTAAAAAAGATTATGCAAACAATTGACAACTTTAACTTTGCCGGTAAGAAGGCTATTGTTCGTGTGGACTTCAATGTTCCCTTGGATGAAAATGGTAAAATTACTGATGATACCCGTATTCGTGGTGCACTGCCTACCTTAAAAAAGATTTTGGCTGATGGTGGCAGTGTCATTATCATGTCACACATGGGTAAACCCAAAGGTAAAGTGAATGCAAAATATTCGTTGAGCCAGATTGTAGATGCAGTGTCTGACAAGTTGGGTGTTGCTGTAAAGTTCGCTCCCGATTGCGCCAAGGCTGCTGATGCAGCTGCTGCTCTTCAGCCCGGTGAAGCTCTCTTGCTCGAAAACCTCCGTTTCTATCCTGAAGAAGAGGGCAAGCCTGTAGGTATTGACAAAGAAGATCCTGCATACGAAGAGGCAAAGAAGGCAATGAAAGCAAGCCAGAAAGAGTTTGCCAAGACATTGGCAAGCTATGCCGACTGCTATGTAAACGATGCATTTGGTACAGCTCACCGCAAGCATGCTTCTACAGCTGTTATTGCTGACTATTTCGATGCTGACCACAAGATGTTGGGTTACCTGATGGAGAAAGAGGTGACAGCTGTTGACAATATCCTCAGCAACATCAAGCGTCCTTTCACTGCCATCATGGGTGGTTCAAAGGTTTCTACCAAGATTGGTATCATTGAAAACTTGATGGACAAGGTTGACAATCTTATCCTTTGTGGTGGTATGACCTATACTTTTGCCAAGGCTATGGGTGGCGAGGTAGGTAACTCTATCTGCGAAAATGACAAGCTCGACCTTGCCCTCAGCATCATGGAGCAAGCTAAGGCAAAGGGTGTAAACCTGGTATTGGGAACTGACTGTGTGGCTGGTGATGACTTCAAGAACGATTGCAATACACAAATCTGTTCAGCAAAGGCTATTCCTGCCGGTTATGAAGGTCTTGATGCAGGTCCTGAAAGCCGCAAGGCATTTGCTGCAGCTATCGAGCCTGCCAAGACAATCTTGTGGAATGGTCCTGCCGGTGTGTTTGAGATGGACAACTTTACAGCCGGTAGCCGTGCTATTGCCGAGGCTATTGCCAAGGCTACAGCTGATGGCGCATTCTCACTCATCGGTGGTGGAGACTCTGTAGCATGTATCAACAAGTTCGGTATGGCTGACAAGGTATCTTACATCTCTACCGGTGGTGGTGCTTTGCTTGAGGCTATCGAAGGCAAGGTATTGCCGGGTATTGCTGCCATCAAGGGCGAATGATGAAAAGGATTTAAAGTTCTGTTTTTTATAATCTTCGAAAGGGAGTTGTTACACGCAAGTGTCGCAGCTCCTTTTTTTGTGCTTGTAGGTTAACAAATCCTATATGCCGGTTTGTGGTTCGAACCAATCTCTCTTTGGCATGTTAAAGTCAGCGTGTTAAACATAAAAACAAAGAGATATATGGATAATTCTAAATTGTTTATCGGAATGGGTATCGGTCTGCTGATGGGCGGTATCTTGGGATGTATGGCGCATAAGTGCCGGATGATGAAGTGCCTTTGCAATAAAATGCGTGAAATGAAAGAGGCATGCCCTTGTGAGTGTAATACCAACAGCCCGGAGTCAACTCCACAATGAGTGTGAGGCGTTGACCCATTCAGGCACGGATGTATGGCAGAGGCATATCTTCAGCGGTTCAATGAATCAGGCAATATAGATAGTTTGTCGTCTGTAGTAGTCCGTGCCGTTCTTATGGGAAAGCTCAAAACAACTCCTTGAATGCGGCAGTCGCTTCAATTCGGTTTTCCACTTCATCAGGCAATGCACTGAAAAAGTCAAGTCCGGTGACCTCTTCTATACGGTCGATGGTTGCGGCATAGAATTCCACCTTCTGCCTGCAGTCGTCGTTGGGGAAGATAAATCCTACCGCACTCAGCTGGTTTCCCTCCATCAGTATCACCTTGAAGAATTTCTCCGGCACATACACCTTGTTTCTGCCTATGCGTTTGTGTCTGGCTCCCTCCTCAAATATGGGACCGCACACAATGTACATATCTCCTTCGCTCTTTACCCATTCGCGGCATTGTTCTTCTACAATTCTCCAGCCTCCTTGATTCAGGTGTGAAGCCTGCGGACAGATGTTGCTCAAGTAAAACGATTCGTTCATAGCCTTTTCATTCCATTTCATGTCTCCGGCAGGAGCCATGTGTCCGCGGTCATATCCCGAACTTCGGTAGTCGGTGTCAAAAGCCTGATATCTCTCTTGGATGTCGGGGTCTGGTAAAAAGATGTTCGTACGTTTGGCTTTTCCTCTCACCCGTTCACCGGTCAGTTTCCATCCTACCCAATTGGGCACTTTGTAAGAGGTGTTATATGACAGGGTATATCCGGTCCGGTGTAAGCGTACCTCCTTATCTTTGTTGCTTGCTACAGGTATTTCCCATCCCGGTTCATGGTTCCCGTAGGGAGTAATTTCGGTCAGCGGTTCGGTCGTTTCGGGGCAAGTGATAGGTTGGGCTACCTCTTTGAAACTCTCTACAGCCTCTTTGATTGATGACAGCTCTTGTCTGCTGACACAATTGTGTGCCACGCTGCCAAGTCCCAAGGCACCAGCCAATGCCCAGATAGTATAGCTTATGCCTCTCCCTTTTTTATCTTTTCCAGCCATATAGTGATTTTGTTTCTTATTCAAATTGCATCGAACGGGCGGGCTTGATGCGTGATATCAGGTGTGATGGTCCGATGAGCATGGCTATTGACACAACCAGTGTCGAAACGTTCAACAATACGATTGATGAAAACGACAACTCAATGGGCACTGCGTCAACATAGTAGGTTGCAGGGTCAAGATGTACAAATTCAAATTTCTGTTGAAGCCATCCTAATGCTATGCCGGCAATGTTCCCGATAAGCAGTCCTTTCCCTATCAGCATGATGGCAAAATAGAGAAACGTCTTTCGGATGGTATTGTCTGTAGCCCCCAAAGCCTTCAGCAACCCTATCATGTTGGTACGTTCAAGAATCAGGATGAGCAATCCGGATATCATGGTAAATCCGGCTACTCCGGTCATCAGTATCAAGATTACCCATACATTGGTGTCGAGCACCTGTAGCCATGAGAAAATGGAGGGGTATAACTGTTCGATGTTGAGTGCCAGGTAACTGTTCCCATAGTGGTCGGTATGACGGTTGACCAATTGTCCCACGTGGTAGGTGGCATGCTCCATCTCTGCGGGGTCATCCAGTGCAATCTCCATTCCACTTGCCTGGTCAGGTCTCCATTGGTTGAGCCGGTTGGCAGTATAGAGGTCGGTTATCAGAAACAGGTTGTCAAACTCTGCAAAGTTTGTTTTGAAGAGCGCTTTGATGGTCAGTCTCCTCGCGCGCACGTTCTCTTCTATATAATAGGTATATACCTTGTCCCCTATTTCCAGTCCCATCTTTTTGGCAAGCTGTTCCGACATCATCACCTCGTTCGATGCCACACTGTCGGTAAACATCGGTATCTCTCCTGCTGTCAAGTGTTGTCGGATGAAACGCCAGTCATACTCCTGCCCCACCCCTTTCAAGATGAATCCCTGCACCTGATTGTCAGTCTTCATCATTCCGGCTTTGGTGGTATAGCGTTGGATATGTGCAATCTCAGGCACTTGGGTGTAAAGCATCTCCATCAGCGAGTCATTGGCTACGATGGGTGTGCTCTCATACGATTCCGTCCGGTCATAGCTGCCTATCTGCATGTGGGTACCTATTCCGGTTACCTTGGCACGCACCTCATTTTTAAATCCTATGGCAATGCCTATCGACAGAATCATGATGGCAAGCCCTGTAGCAATACCTGCAACGGCAATTGTCACAGCCGGTTTTGATACCCGTCGGCTATGGTCGCTGTTGCGGTACATCCGTCGTGCTATGAACAGAGGGAAAGACATGGTTGTTTCCTGAAATCTCTTAGTTTGTTCTTCCCGGATAAGCCTCTAAGGCTTTACGCAGGACAAACAGGGCACGCACCAGGTCTTCTTTCTTCAATACGTAGGCTATACGCACCTCATCGCGTCCGGCTCCCGGTGTGGTGTAAAATCCGCTGGCAGGAGCCATCATCACGGTTTCTCCCTCATATTCAAATTCAGAAAGGCACCATGCACAGAACTTCTCTGAGTCGTCAACCGGAAGTTTGGCTACCGTGTAGAATGCCCCCATCGGGATGGGTGAATAGACACCTGGTATACGGTTCAGTCCGTCAATCAGACATTTGCGTCGCTCAACATATTCGTCGTAGGTTTCGCGTGAATACTCTTCGCTTGCATCCAGTGAGGCTTCAGCTGCAATCTGTCCAATCAACGGAGGACTCAGTCGTGCCTGGCAGAATTTCATTACCGCCTTGCGCACCTCTTCATTCTTTGTGATTAAGGCACCAATGCGTATTCCACATTCGCTGTAACGTTTCGACACCGAGTCAATCAATACCACGTTGTTTTCTATCCCCTCTAAGTGGCATGCCGAGATGTAGGGTGAACCGGTGTAGATGAATTCGCGGTATACCTCATCTGAGAAGAGATAGAGGTCATATTTCTTCACCAAGTCACGTATCTGGTTCATCTCGCGGCGCGTATAGAGATAGCCTGTCGGGTTGTTAGGGTTACATATCAAGATAGCTTTGGTCCGTTCGTTTATCAGCTCTTCAAACTTCTCTACCTTGGGAAGCGAGAATCCCTCTTCAATGGTGGTAGTGATGGTGCGGATGACAGCACCGGCAGAAATGGCAAAAGCCATATAGTTTGCATATGCCGGTTCGGGTACAATGATTTCGTCTCCCGGGTTCAGACATGAAAGGAAGGCAAATAACACCGCTTCCGACCCACCGGTAGTGATGATGATGTCATCGGCTGTCAGGTTGATGTCGAACTTTTTGTAATAGTGTGTCAGCTTTTCCCGGTAGCTGCGATATCCTTGACTGGGACTGTATTCAAGCACTTTGCGGTCGACGCTTCGGATGGCTTCCAATGCCACTTCAGGGGTTGGCAGGTCGGGCTGACCGATATTCAAGTGATAGACATGTGTTCCCCGTTGCTTGGCAGCATCAGCCAATGGGGCTAATTTTCGGATAGGTGATGCGGGCATCTCTTGTCCGCGAACCGATATAGTTGGCATACCTTAATATCTCTTTCGTTAATTGCAATTAATAAAATAGGTTGCAAAGATAACTCTTTTTCTGCATATATCCTCTTTTTCGTCCTCTTTTTTGCATTTAGAACTCCATAAATGCTACATGCAAAACTTTACGGATGCACTTACTTTGCCAACGGGTGCTATAATCCTTATAATAAGTATAGGAGGAGAGATTCAGACTACACAAGAATGTTTTAAAAAACGGTATATCTCCTGGGAGGAGATGTACCGTTTATGGTGCAAAGATACGGCTTTTTTCTTATTATCAGCGCTTTTCTATCAGAAAATTCAATAAAAATGGCTGTTTTTTTTTGAAACATTTCAACCATTTGTTTAACAAATCTTCTTTTTTAAAACAATAACCTCTTATCAATCAATCCGATACAAGGGTCGGTACATCTCCTCCCAGGAGATATACAAAAATAAGGAGGTTATATGGAAGCAAAAACCGATGCCAGACATACACTT
>JAFUPU010000051.1 GCA_017472635.1 Bacteroidaceae bacterium | reverse complement strand
CTATCTTTGCACCCGCAAAACAAAAGAGAACCCATGGTGCAATAGCTCAGTTGGTAGAGCAAAGGAATGAAAATCCTTGTGTCCCCGGTTCGATTCCTGGTGGCACCACACAATACTCCTGAGTCTTACAAATAGGCTTAGGAGTATTTGTTTTTATTCCCTATTTCTGTTTCAAGCAATGAAGAACGAAGCCCTCTTTGAACAATATCGCCGTTACCTGAAGCTGGAGAAATCGCTTTCTGCCAACACGGTTGAGGCGTATCTTACCGACCTTGAGAAATTGGCGGCTTATCTGGATGTAGAGGGGGTAGATTTGTTGGAAGTGAAAGAAGAGAACCTGCACCATTTCATTGCCGGTCTGCACGATGTGGGCATCCATCCCCGCTCACAGGCACGCATCTTGTCGGGGATACGTTCGTTCTATCGCTTTCTGTTGTTGGAAGATTATATAGAGTCAGACCCCACTGTCCTGATAGAGTCGCCCAAAATAGGGTTGCACCTTCCCGATGTGTTGACGACAGAGGAGATTGATGCCATTATCGACTCGGTAGACCTTGAGAAGGCAGAGGGGCAGCGCGACAGGGCTATCCTTGAAACACTGTATAGTTGCGGCTTGCGGGTGTCTGAACTGTGCAACCTGAAGTTTTCAGACCTCTTTCTGAGTGAAGGATTCATTCGGGTAACCGGGAAGGGCAACAAACAGCGGCTGGTGCCCATCTCTCCGCGTGCCATCGATGAGTTGGAGCTTTATTTCCAACAGCGGGGCGACCTTACCCCCAAGCGTGGGCATGAAGACTATGTCTTTCTGAGTTTCAGAAGACACACAAAGCTTTCACGCATTACCGTCTTTCACATAGTAAAGGTACAGACCGATGCTGCCGGTATCTCAAAGACAGTCAGTCCGCACACGTTCCGTCACTCTTTTGCCACCCATCTGCTTGAGGGAGGAGGAAACCTGCGTGCCATACAATGCATGTTGGGACATGAGTCTGTCGCCACCACCGAAATCTATACCTATATAGACACCTCGCGTATGCGGCAGGAAATCATTGAGCATCACCCGCGAAACATACTCTATCATCGCAATAAGTAGGTGTATGAGCAGAAATGTAGGCAAGAAACTTTCATTTATGCCCAAGAATGCTTATTTTTGCAACACCAACACCGGTTGTCCGGTGACATGTAAAACACAGTCATGCTTTTGGTCTTATGAAAAAAACACATTTTTATTTGGTATGCATAGTATTGTTGATGCTATGGTCAAATTCTCTTTCGGCACAAGTGCCGGTATCGGGGTTGAATGCACGCGAATTCAAGAAGTATTGGATGATAGAGTCGGAATCGCCAGACTATTCGGTCAAACATTTGGGAGACACGCTGGAACTGGTTGCTCCCAAAGGGCTTACACTTTGGCGGAAAGAGAAGATGAGTGGCAATGTCGTCATCGAGTACGATGCCTGTGTTGTAGATGAAGGAAGACCCGAAGACCGGTTGAGCGACCTCAACTGCTTTTGGATGGCAAGCGACCCTAAATATCCCGACAACCTGAAGAAACGTATGGACTGGCGTAGCGGAATATTTGTACGCAGTTACTCTATGCAGCTCTATTATGTGGGATATGGAGGAAATCACAATTCAACCACCCGTTTCCGCAGGTATAGTGGTGACGAGACAGCAATCGATGACAAGCAGAGACGTCCCGCTATTTTGGAGGAATATACCGATTCGGCCCATTTGCTCCAACCAAACAAGTGGTATCATATCCGGTTGACGAGTGAAAACGGGCGTGTCACCTATACAATCGATGGTGAAAGGTTGGTTGATTTTCGCGATGCCAATCCATTGAACGAAGGCTGGTTCGGGTTTAGAACCACCTTGTCGCGTACACGCATTACAAACTTCCGTTATACCTGCACTCCTATAGAGCGACAGCCTGCAGAACTGACTTTAGGGTGGATAGCCCAGCCGCCTGCTGCTGATGTCCCCAACAGTTGGGGAGTGCCTTTTGACAAAGGCAGTGTGAAGGTCGATTCCCGGTTTCAGTTGGGCGCTGGCGGACAGGTGTTGGAGCACGACTTCTGGCCATTGGCATATTGGCCCGACGGGTCGGTCAAGTGGGGAGGTTTTGCCGCTGTGATACCTGAAGGGGCTGACAGCATCAGCCTGCTCATTGGTACCGGAAAGAAGCCGGAACAGCAAAAAAGTAACCCTTCAAAAAGATTGGAAACTCCGATGGTTGTTGAGACGGGAACCATAAAAGCCTATATGTCACAAAAGGGAAACGCGCTGTTTGACAGCCTTGTGTGTGATGGCGTGAAGATTGCCGGTGAAGCCCGTCTGCTTTGTGCGACAAGGCAACAGACGGCAACCGCTGACGGACAGAAAGCCATTCTTGAAAACAGCTACCAAAGCCTGATAAAGCAATGCCTGGTGGAGCAAGACGGTAAGGTGCGTACGGTAGTAAAATTCGAGGGTATGCACACCGACGGCAAGCGCGAATGGTTGCCCTTTGTGGTACGTCTCTATTTCTATAAGGGAAGCGGACAAGTAAAGTTGGTGCACACGATTGTATATGACGGTGATGCAGAAAAAGACTTCATCAGCGCATTGGGAGTAAACATTCAGGTCCCCCTGCGCGACGAGGTCTATAACCGCTATGTCTCTTTCACCGATGTTGAGGGCGGAGTCTGGAGTGAACCGGTGCAGCCGCTTGTAGGGCGTCGGGTGCTTTCGCTGAATAGAGAAAACATGCAACCTTGGCAGCAAGCCGGCAAGCGTGTGCCGTCGCCCGAAACGTTTGACAAGCGGGGGCAGGCACTTATCAGCGAGTGGGCAGCATGGGACGGATTCAGGCTTTCACAACTGACTCCCGATGCCTTCAGCATTCGCAAGCGGGCAACCGCTGACTCACCATGGATTGGCACTTTCTCGGGGAACAGAGCAAGTGGCATGGTGGCAATCAGCGATACGCAGGGGGGCTTGGCGGCATGTATGCAAGAGTGCTGGCAATCTTATCCATCGACCTTAGAGGTTGGTGGAGCCCGTTCCGATGAGGCTTCCCTTACCCTGTGGATGTGGAGTCCCGAGGGTGAAGCTATGGACCTCCGCCACTACGACAAAGTGGCACATGGATTGAACTCAAGCTACGAAGATGTGCAAGAGGGGCTGAGTACCCCCTATGGCATAGCACGCACAACCACCTTCATGCTTTCTCCTTATATATATAAAGGTAAAGAAGAGACCTCCGTGCTTTCGCAAGTACTCTCCACCGAACATCAGTTGGCATGTACCCCGGCATATCTGCATGGGCGTCGTGCCTTTGGCGTATGGAGTCTTCCGAAATACGACACTCCGTTAAGCCGGCAAATCGAGGAACGGTTGGATGACTATATCCGTTTCTATCAGCAGGCTATCGAACAGCACAAGTGGTATGGATATTGGAACTATGGCGATGTAATGCATGCCTATGACCCCGTGCGGCACGAGTGGCGGTATGATATAGGCGGATTTGCCTGGGACAATACCGAATTGGCAAGCAACATGTGGCTGTGGTATATGTTTCTGCGTAGCGGGCGTGCCGATATCTGGCAGATGGCGAAAGCTATGGGACGACATACCGGTGAGGTGGATGTCTATCATCTGGGACCGAATGCCGGGTTAGGAAGCCGTCACAACGTGAGTCACTGGGGATGTGGAGCCAAAGAGGCACGTATCAGTCAGGCCGCATGGAACCGTTTCTACTATTACCTGACAACCGATGAGCGTACCGGTGACCTGATGGAAGAGGTGAAAGATGCCGAACAGAAACTCTATACGCTCGACCCTATGCGCCTGGCACAACCGCGCGAACTCTATCCCTGCACGGCTCCGGCACGTTTGCGTATCGGCCCTGACTGGCTTGCCTATGCCGGAAACTGGATGACACAGTGGGAACGCACCGGAGATACACACTATCGCGATATGATAGTGGCAGGAATGAAGAGCATAGCCTCTTTGCCCAAGCGTGTGTTGCAAGGACCAAGAGCTTTAGGGTTTGACCCCGCTACAGGCATTATCAGCCACGAGGGAGACACTGCGCTGATAAACACCAACCATCTGTTGGCGCTGATGGGAGGATTTGAGCTCGTCAACGAGATGAACGAGATGCTGCCTCTACCTGAATGGAAGGATGCCTGGTTGGAATACGCATTGAAATACGACAGCAACTTCCGCATTCCACGGCTTCCGGCATATGCAGCCTATCATGCAGCAGACCCTGATGCCCGTGAACGTGCGTGGGCACAGTTCCTTCGTCGTGGATATCCCCATTCACTTGCTCCCTTTGAAACAACTACGTTGACCCCTCCCGAGGTGCTCTCTCCTCAAGTGGAATATAGAAATATCAGCACCAATGGTGTAGCAACCTGGAGTCTTGACGCCATCTATCTGCAAGAGGTTTGTCCTAAGTGATGTTGGGTGGGTATGCAAGTATAGTCAGAGGGCTGTTTTTGGGTAGGGACGCACTAAAAAACGTCTCTTTTATAGATGATTTCATTATTTTAAGGTATAAATACCTAAAAACGGGTATAGGATGGTAAGTAGAAAAGCCGTAACTTTGCACCCAATTTTGGATAACATACTAAAAAGTAAGTAATGAAAAAGACTATTTTGTATTCAGTGTGCTCATGGTTGCTCCTGTTTTTGGTATTCCCGTTGGAGGTGAAGGCAAATCCGTTGCCCAAACGCAGTGATGCAAACATTGTAGGACATGTAGTGGAGAAAAGCAGTGGCGAACATGTTGCCTATGTGAACATTGTGCTGAAAGGTACGACTATAGGTACGACCACCGATGAGAGCGGACACTATTTCCTCAAGAATCTTCCTGAAGGAACATTCACAATGGAGGTGACAACGCTTGGTTATAAGACGATAACCAGACAGGTAACGTTGAAGAAGGGAGTGACCAGAGAAGAGAATTTTGAGATAGAGGAAGACCAGATTTCGCTGGATGGCGTGGTGGTTTCGGCAAACCGCAACGAAACGTCGCGTCGTATGGCTCCTACCCTTATTAATGTGCTTGACACCCGTATGTTTGAGGTGACAACCTCGCCTACCCTTGCCGAAGGATTGAACTTCCAACCCGGTGTGCGTGTTGAGAACAATTGCCAGAACTGTGGCTTCCAGCAAGTGCGAATCAATGGATTGGAAGGTCCGTATACGCAAATCCTCATCGATTCACGTCCCATATTCAGTGCCCTTTCAGGAGTATATGGCTTGGAGCAGATTCCGGCAAACATGGTAGAGCGTGTGGAAGTGATGCGTGGAGGAGGTTCTGCCCTGTTTGGTTCGTCAGCCATTGCCGGAACGATAAACATCATAACCAAGGAGCCGCTGCGCAACTCAGGTCAGTTGGCACATACCACGATGGCGATAGGTGAAGACGGGGCTATGGACAATAGCACGACGCTGAATGCCTCTTTGGTGACAGACAACCGTAAGGCGGGATTGTTCCTTTTCGGTCAGAACCGCCAGCGTGAAGCCTATGACGCGAATGAAGACGGGTTCAGCGAACTGTGCGAACTGGAGCAACAGACCATCGGATTCCGCTCTTATCTGAAGACAAGCACCTACTCAAAACTTTCGTTTGAATACCATCACATTCAAGAGTTCCGCCGGGGTGGAGACCAGTTGGACTTGCCTCCGCACGAAGTGGAAGTGTGTGAGCAGACCGACCATAGCATCAATGGTGGAGGCTTGAAGTTCGACTATTTCTCACCGAATGAGAAACACCACCTCAGTGTATATGCCTCAGCGCAACACATTGACCGCGAGAGCTACTATGGTGCCGGACAAGACCCCAATGCCTATGGTGCTACAACCGATCTTACTACGGTTATAGGAACCCAATATGTTTACAACTTTGCCAAATGTCTCTTTATGCCTGCCACTTTCACGGGTGGACTGGAGTATAACCGCGATGAGTTGGAGGACAATATGTGGGGATATGGCAGACAGTTGAACCAGACAGTGCATATCGAGAGTATGTTTCTGCAGAACGAGTGGAAGAACGACGCTTGGAGTTTCTTGATAGGCGGACGTTTTGACAAACACAACCTGATTGACGGTTTAATCTTCAGTCCGCGTGCCAATGTCCGCTTCAATCCTTCTGAAAATATCAATCTTCGTGCCAGCTATTCTGCCGGTTTCCGTGCTCCACAGGCTTTTGATGAAGATTTGCATATCGAGGCAGTGGGCGGTGGTGTCTCTATGATTGAGTTGGCAGAAGACTTGCAAGAAGAGAAGTCGCACAGCTTCAGCTTGTCTGCCGATTTGTACCAACGATGGGGCGCTTTCCAGGCAAACTTGCTTGTCGAGGGATTTTATACCACTTTACAAGATGTGTTTGCTCTGCGCGAAAAAAATAACGAGAATGGCATCCTCTTGCTGGAGCGGCATAACGCCTCGGGGGCAGATGTCTATGGAGTGACGCTTGAAGCTAAATTGGCATACCTCAACAAGGTACAGTTGCAAGCAGGTATGACTTTACAGAAGAGTGAATACAAAGAGCCCGAAAAGTGGAGCGAAACCGCCAAGGCAGAAAAGCGTATTGCCCGTACTCCGAATACTTATGGATACTTCACCCTCAGCTACAATCCGGTCAAGGCTTTCACCGCATCCTTGTCGGGCACCTATACGGGAAGCATGCTGATGCAGCATGTTGCCGGATACATCCCCGAGGACATAGCGATTGAAACTCCCGACTTCTTTGACCTCAACTTCAAGGCAAGTTACGATTTCCCCATCAGTGGAACCACGGTTTTGCAGGTCAATGCCGGTGTGCAGAATATCTTCAATGCTTATCAGGATGATTTTGACAAAGGTGGAGACCGTGACTCCGGCTATATGTACGGTCCCGGCATTCCCCGTTCATTCTTTGCGGGCGTAAAACTGAATTTCTGATGCCGGCATCTTGTACGTGGCACTACTGAAAAAGATTGATGGGTTGAGGTCAGCAGCGTGTAAACTCTTAAAACCTCAACCCATCAATCTTTTCTACTCTTAGCCTCAACGACAAAGGCTTTTAAAATCTCAACGGAAAAGAAACTCGGCTTGTTAGCAGCAAAGAAACTCAACCTTTTATCAGCGAGAGACCTTAACCTTTTAACAGTTAAACTCCTTTTATTTCTCTCGTTCTACCACGTAGTTGATGTAGGCATCCAATGCCGCTTTCACCTCTTTGTTTTTGGCTTGCTCAACAAGTTGCTTAACCTCTTTCAGCTTGCTTTGCATCAGTTGGTAGGCATATTCCACTCCCCCTTGTTCCTTGGCAAAAAGGGTGAGAGCCTGTATGTCAGTGTCGTTGGCTTGTCCCTGCTTGACGCGTTGTGCCGTGGCTGTCATATCAGCATTGTTGCTTGTCAGCAGTGCATGCAGTATAGGCAATGTGAGCTTGCCTTCTTTCATGTCGCTTCCGGTAGGTTTCCCTATTACCTCTTCGCCTGAATAGTAGTCAAAGATATCGTCGCGTATCTGGAAAAGCATACCTATGTGCTCGCCTATCTTTCCTGCCCATTGTACCTCTTCATGGGTCGCTCCGGTTGAGTAGGCGCCTATACGTGCACATGTTTCGAAGAGTGAAGCAGTTTTCTTGTTTATAATCTCGAAGTAGACCTCTTCCGACAGTTCTTTGTTGGCAATGTTTGCCAGTTGCAGAATCTCTCCTTC
The DNA here is from genome assembly GCA_017472635.1 of Bacteroidaceae bacterium. Lineage (GTDB taxonomy): Bacteria > Bacteroidota > Bacteroidia > Bacteroidales > Bacteroidaceae > Phocaeicola_A. The sequence goes on along the minus strand of JAFUPU010000051.1, from coordinate 42,281 downwards.
AGCCAGTTGTTGTCCCAATCTTGAGACAGCCTCGACAATTTGCTGGTTACCGGTTTTTGCCGCGTGCGAGAGAGCCGTTGATAGCAAGTAGTCGCCCACCAACACCGCTATCCGGTTGTTATATGAGGCATTCACTGAAGGCTGTCCCCTCCGTTCATCACTTTCGTCTACCACATCGTCGTGTACCAGACTTGCTGTGTGCAACAGTTCAAGTGTAGCGGCGGCATGCAGTGTCGTCAGATTTATCTCTCCGAAGTTTTTTGCCAGCAACATTACCAGCAGAGGACGCATCAGTTTGCCGCTTCGTTGGCGGATGTGTTTGAGTACATCTCCCAATAACGGAGTGTCAGCTGTCAGTGAAGCTGCCAGCAGTTCCCTCAATTGACATAGTTCCGGTTCGATAGGTTTACTTATTAGGTCTATTTGTGCCATATATAGCTTAAATTTGCCTACAAAATTACGAATAAAACGTATAAGTCGGCTTTTTTTTGTAATTTTACCCCGAAAAAATAGGTTTTATTATGGATAAACTCTTCCTTTTGGACGCATATGCGCTTATTTATCGTGCTTATTATGCTTTTATAAAAAATCCACGAATCAATTCAAAGGGGCAGAATACGTCTGCCATTTTTGGTTTTGTCAATACACTTGAAGATTTGTTGAAGCACAGGCAACCCACGCACGTAGGAGTGGCATTTGACCCGGCAGGTCCCACATTCAGGCACGAAGCTTATGAGCAGTATAAGGCACAACGTGAAGAGACCCCCGAAGCTATCCGCTTTTCTGTACCCATCATCAAAGATATTATACGTGCCTATCGGATTCCGATTCTTGAGGTGGCAGGCTATGAGGCTGATGATGTCATCGGCACACTGGCAACCGCTGCAGGAAGGCAGGGGGTAACCACCTATATGATGACCCCCGACAAGGATTATGGTCAGTTGGTTGCAGAAAATGTATTCATGTATCGTCCCCGGTATGGCGATAAAGACTTTGATGTGTTGGGGATTGAAGAGGTGAAGGAGAAGTTTGGCATAACATCGCCAGCCCAAGTGATAGATTTGTTGGGGTTGATGGGCGATTCATCCGATAATATCCCCGGTTGTCCGGGCGTAGGTGAAAAAACGGCGCAGAAACTTATCAGCCAATTCGGGAGCATAGAAAACCTGTTAGCCAATACCGACCAACTGAAGGGAGCCATCCGACAAAAAGTTGAAGCCAATGTCGAGCAGATACGTTTCTCGCATTTTCTTGCCACCATCAAAACGGACGTCCCCATAGACTTGGACATGGACAGCCTGAAACTTAAAGAGCCGGACGAAGAGGAGTTGCGGAGGATTTTCGAGGAACTTGAGTTCCGCAACCTTATTGACAGGGTGTTGAAGGGTGATAAGAAACAAAGTGCCTCTACCATGGTTTCACAAAAGCCCCAGTTGCAGCATAGTCTCTTTGACTTATTTGAAGAGGAGAATACGGAAGACGAAAAAAAATCGAATCTCGTGAGCCTGAAAGAGGAGGATGTGGACTATCAACTTGTTGATACAAAGGAGAAAAGAGATGATTTGATTAAAAAACTTCGTACAATCAAGACGCTCAGTATAGATACAGAGACCACTGGCACCGATGCCATCAGTGCCGAACTGGTGGGTATGAGTTTTGCCTATGCCGAGAATCAGGCATTCTACGTGCCGGTGCCTGCCGGACGCGAACAAGCCCAAGCTATTGTCGACGAGTTCCGTGAAATCTTCACCTCGCCTGCCATCCTTAAGGTCGGTCAGAACATTAAATACGATTACTTGGTGCTTTCAAACTACGGAGTCTTGCTTGACGGACCGATGTTCGACACCATGATAGCCCACTATGTGCTGCAACCTGAGCTGCATCATGGCATGGATTACTTGGCAGAGGTCTATCTTCAATATCACACGATTCACATTGAAGAACTGATCGGACCGAAAGGGAAAGGACAGAAAAACATGCGCGACCTCCAGCCCGAAGAGGTATACCTGTATGCTTGCGAAGATGCAGACATCACCTTGAAGCTGAAGGGGATATTGGAGAAAGAGTTGGAAGAGCGTGGAGCACTCTCACTTTTCCATGAAATAGAGATGCCGCTTGTGAGGGTGTTGGCTACGATGGAGCGGAATGGTGTGCGTATAGACACAGAAGCCCTGCGTGAGATATCAGTCTCTTATGCCAATCGTATGCAAGAAATCGAGCAAGAGATATATGCCCTTGCCGGTATGAGTTTCAATATTGCTTCTCCCCGTCAAGTGGGCGAAGTGCTTTTTGAAACCTTGCAGATTGGCGGCAAAGTGAAAAAGACCCGCAGCGGACAATACTCAACCTCAGAGGATGTGTTGGAAGGCTTGCGCGACAAACATCCGATAGTAGGCAAAATTCTGGATTATCGCGGGTTGAAAAAGTTGTTGAGTACCTATATTGATGCCCTGCCTGCCCTGATAAAGGAGCAGACAGGTCGTATACACACCTCATTTAATCAGACCGTTACGGCAACAGGGCGTCTCAGCTCCAGCACTCCCAATCTGCAGAACATCCCGATACGTAATGAAGATGGCAGGGAGATACGCAAGGCCTTTATCCCCGACGAAGGTTGTCTGTTCTTCTCTGCCGACTATTCACAAATCGAACTCCGCATCATGGCACATCTCAGTGGCGATGCCAATATGATTGAGGCTTTCCGTATGGGGCACGACATCCATGCAGCTACAGCTGCCAAGGTGTTTAAGGTGCCATTGGATAAAGTCACGCGCGAGCAGCGGAGTAAAGCCAAGACCGCCAACTTCGGTATCATCTATGGCATCTCGGCTTTCGGCTTGGCAGAGCGCATGAAGGTGCCGGTAAAAGAGGCGAAAGAACTCATACAAGGTTACTTCGAGACTTATCCTCAGGTGAAGGCGTATATGGACAACTCCATCCGCTTGGCACGTGAGAGGGGCTATACCGAGACGCTTTGTCACCGCCGTTGCTATCTGCCGGATATCAATTCCCACAATGCCGTAGTGCGTGGCTATGCCGAGCGCAATGCCATCAATGCACCGGTGCAAGGTAGTGCTGCCGACATTATCAAGATTGCCATGAACCATATACATGCCCGCTTCATGGATGAGGGCATCCGCTCAAAGATGCTCATCCAAGTGCACGACGAACTCAACTTCTCCGTCCTTCCCGAGGAGCGTGAAAAGGTCGAGCGCATTGTCATCGAAGAGATGGAGGGCGCCTACCTGATGCAAGTTCCCCTCCAAGCCGATTGCGGATGGGGAAAGAACTGGTTGGAGGCGCATTAAAATGCACGATTTGTTCATATTCATTGCATCCTCCAACACCAATTGCGTGCAAAGGTAACAACTTTCCTTTTCAGAAGGAAACTTTCTTGTAAAACTTTCCTTTTGAGAAGGAAAGAAGGGTGCAGTGCTTTATACATTGATTCATGTTCAACATATTCTTCCCTAATATTATATATATATCCACTTCTTTCGTTTCACCTGCATATCGCTGTGTCTCAGGATTCTATGGGTGAAATGAGTTCCTCTCAACGCACCTTCACCTCTTTCAGTGTATAGCTGATAGTGCTTCGCACAGTTGATGGGTTGAAAGGTTGAGGAGTTCATAGTGCATATAATAAATAATCTGTGTCATCCGCGTGCCATTAAAGTGGTTGAAGGGCGTGGAAGAAGGATGAAAGTACTTCATTTCACCCGTAACCATCTGTTATATAGCGCGATACAGGTGAAATGAAACGAGCGGAATGAGGTGAGGTGAATACAAGTATAGGAGGTGGAATGAGACTATCAATTTTGTAGCAACGGATATAACAAATGTCTCATTTCACCTCTATCTAACATGGAATGAGATGTTTACGGAATGAACTTACCGCAAGGCTGATTGGGTGCTTGATTTTCTCAATTATATCCTCGATATTTTCAAAAATCTCCTGGACATAGCTCCACCAGTTGCAGGACTCAGCCACATGAGTCCTGCAATTGGTGGGAATGAGTCCTGCAACAGAACGACCCAAGTCCTGCCTTGCCACCGAATTGTGGAGAGCTGCGGAAGTCTGACGGGCTATATTGGAGATCTCACAGCCAAACGGTAGTTACTGGAGTAGAAACATAATCGTAAATTTCATTCACCATACAAAGTGAACTTGCAACAAAACTTCGCTAATCCTGTACAGGACGGATGGTACAACCATAGTATCTATATTTATAATCAATAAATGAACCAACAAAAGCATAAGCATACCTGTTAGGAAATGTTGAATAATTGTATTTCGTAGAAGTCCAATAACAGTAACCACTGTAGTTAGAACGGTCTTGTTTATACCCCGTCTTGGGTATGAATATTACATTCTCATTTTTCCCTGTTACTAAGTAACCTGTGGTATTTTTATAGATTATTTCTTGAAACAAACATTTATTTAACAATTCTTGAAACTCCTCTCTTGTAGGTATACGCCATGGAGAATCCAAAATCTTGCGAGCTGCATCATAATCAGTTCCGCTTATGTCAGTACCAATATCCTTATCATAGTTAGTATTGTTTGACGAATAGAAGAAAGTTCGTGATTCCACATCACCCCAACCGTAAAACTCACCTGTTGACTCGGGAGTCGATGCTCCTAAATTACAAGCTGCCCATTTACAGCTCAATCCCAAATCTACGTAACCGGTAGTTTGAAGGTCTTTTGTTGTAAAAGACTTTATATCACTTAATATCTGTATTCCGTTTACAGAAGCTACAATACAATAATAATAAGTGGTTGCAATCGTGAGATTAGGTAACGTTGCCTTTAGATTGTTTTTTTCTTTAATAGCAGTAACAGATTTTCGATGAGAAGTAGAATATGTGAAATAACTTCTGTCCGTAGCATAGTGTACATAATATTCAATTAATGAAGAACTTGGATAAATATCAGAAAGAGTTGTAGTTCCTGCTATATCAGCTGTAGTCATAGTTATATTGGTAGCTTCGCCTGTTGATAAATAATCTTTTTCAGACTTTGTCGTGAAACTTCTCGTAGCGCCATACACATATTCATTATCCACATAAGCAACCACGCGGTAATAATAGGTTTGATTTGAAGACAAATTTGAAATTGATGCTTTAAGGTTATCTCCATCTTTCGACGCTGTTACAGATTTACGATTAGAACTATACGAAGATTCCAGATTGCTAACAGATGTTGCATAATGTACATAATAAGTAATCGATGATGTACTTGGATAAATTTCAGAAAGTTTTGTAATTCCTTCTACTTTTGCCGTTGTCATGGTTATATTTGTGGCATCCCCCGTTGACAAATAGTAGTCCGATGCATACTTTGTTTCGAATTCCTTAATATCACTGTATAAATATGTACCATCTACCTGAACCTGCAAGCGATAATAATAAGTTGTTCCTTCATTAAGCCTATTCAATGAAGCTGTAAGGATTTCACTACTTAAAGTCGGGGTGACATAATCCCAATCATAAGAATATTCCAAGTAGCTCTTGTTTGTTGCATATTGAAGTTGGTATCTGATTGTTGGATAACTATCCTTATACAAGGATTCCAACGTGGTTTTTCCTTTTATTGTCGCAGACGTAAATGTCACGTCTTCAGCTTCTTCTATGGATAAATATCCATCCAAAGATTTTGTTGTGAAACTTTTTACTTCTCCTGTTAATTCTGCTCCATCTACTTTGGCATAAGTATGGTAATAATATGTTTTGTTTGCATTAAGACCTGTCAACTTTGCTGTGAAAACATTATTTTCTATATTAGCAGATACCGTTTTACTGCTATTTGTTGGAATAGAAATATAATCACCTGTTTGGGGATTATAATAATAACCATTTCCGTAGTTAATATAACCTTCTGGAATTGTAATCCCTTCTAATGCGTCCTTTGATAAAGCATAGCGAAAACCATAAGAAATGGATTTTCCTTTTGGATAAAGAGAAGCAATTGTAGATGTTCCGCTAAGAGCCGCTGATGTAAAAGTAATGTCTGTAGCATTACCTGTTGTGAGTTGTCCGTCCAAAGATTTAGTCTTGAAACTTTTTATGGCTCCTAATTTATACGAATCTGCAAATCTGTCCGAATCTCCAACACGTGTGTATGAACAATAATAATAGTTCGTCCCAGTTAACAAACTAGAAAGGGTTACACTGTATGAATTCTCTTTCACTTCATCTAAATAACATGCTTTCTTATTGAAAATACTATCAGGATGCAGCATTGACTTATCCGTTGAATAGGCAATCCCAATGCCAAAATCTTCTTTGGGATTTATGGATTCTATATCTGCTGTAGCTGTAACTGTCGCAGATGTGAATGTGATATCAGAAGCTTCTCCTGTCGAAGTTATATTTGAAAAGTCCTTTGTGGTGAAAGTCCGATATTCTCCATAATAAGATAGATTCCCAGCAGCTACAAAGGATCTATATTTGAAAGTCCTTTTACTTTCCAACCCGTCATATATAATGGTGAATTTGTTTCCTTCAATTTCTTGAGTAGTTTTACTCCCTCCTCCTTTCCAATAATCCTTTTCTCCCAAATCGCTTTCATTGTGTAATTCTATACCAATAGTTGGGTTAGAAATTCCTGGAGGAAGAAGATTTAAGTTAACGTAACCGTTAAGACAAGCATAACTCGTACCAATTTCACTTGGGAGACCAGTAACTGCGACATCAGAGGTATTCTCACTTCCGTCATCAATTTTGTCATCATCACTGCTGCATGACATCATTGCCCCTGTAACAAAGAGCAACGAACACAAATAGAAAAATCTTTTTTTCATATCACTATTGTTTTGGTTATTATTTCACTTTCGGGTATAGAAAAAGCGTGAACTTACTTACCTAAGTCTCGAGGTCGTAGGAAACCCATCACACCAGATACGCAAAGCTCACGCTACACGTGAGCATTCACATTATCTTATTCTACGGTGTGAGTACTTGAAATTTCCTACGTTTCGAGTGACTTTTGAATGAGATAGCGAACGCTAATTCATAACCAACAATTTCTTAGAATACAGTAACACCTTACTATATTCTAATGCAAAAGTAGTCTTTTTTACGTAAAAAACAAATAATTTTTTAAATTTCTTATTGAGAATGCTGTATTTTGCATTCACTATAATACCTTATATTATTTGATAATACACTATTGTTCCTCAACATATATGTAGAGGTTGCTGAGTTGCGTGTGATGATTTTAAAGCGTTTCCTAGTCTATAGTTCTTTTGTTCCGTAGAGAAATGGAGAACATAAAGTGCAAACTTTTCTGAAGAAATCGGTTGGTTGTAGCTTGCAGTTAGCAGTTTGCCACCAACAATAACTTGTAAGGGGATTGACAGTTTTAATTGTTCACTCTACAAAGTGCGCGTAGCGCAAACCACAGGTGGTGGCACAGTGTTAAACATGTGCCATAGTGGCGACACATCAGGTGGAAGCGTTCGATGAGTGAAGCACGGTGGTTGCGGGTGGTCATTCCCTCTTGCAGGTAGTCGCATACGGTGAAGGGCAGGTGCTGCAACTTGTCGGTCTGTTTCATCACACGGATGCACCAGTCGAAGTCGGCAGAGAAACGGAACGTGGTGTCGTAGGTGACACAAAGGTCGCGTCGGGCGTAAAAAGCCTGGTGGCAGACAAGCATTCCCTGCTTGAAACTTTTCCAATTGAGCCTGTCGGGCGGAGTGAGGTGGCGCGGACCAAGGTAGTGCCCGTTGTCGTCTACAATGTCGGTGTGTCCGTAGAGCACTCCGGGCAGTTCTTCCAACCTTTCGGCATGGGTCAGCACTGCCTTGTCCATGGCTTTTGCATCGTTTCGCCTTTCTTCCCCTGTCGGATGCGACGGGTTGAGTGCGGCTTGTACCTCGTGGTAAATCTTCTCCAGCGTGTCTGCAGCATGCAACTTGTCACCGGCATTGAGGAAACATACATACTCTCCGGTGGCGAGTTTCAGCCCCTTATTCATGGCATCATACAACCCTTTGTCGGGCTCGCTCACTATGTTGGCGAGGTGTTTCCCATGGGTGCGGGCTATCTCCAGCGTGCGGTCTTTCGAGGCTCCGTCTATCAAGATATGCTCGATGTGGGGATAGGTTTGCTCAGCCACACTCCGCAGGGTGCGTTCCAACGTGTGCTCGGCATTGTAGGTGACGGTGATGATGGTGAATTTCATTGTTGGTTGGTGATGAACTACGAGGCGTTATAAGTTAGAAATTAAAAGTTATGAGTAGTGTGGTATCTCTTCGTAGAGTCGGATGTATTGTCGGGCAACGCTCTCTTCGCTGTATGCGTTGATGGCTTTTTTGCGTGCTTGTATAGCGAGCGATTCGCCATCAGCCTCTTGCAATATCCAGTGTATGCCCTGCGCAAAGTCTTCGGCATTGCGGTAGGCAGCCACATACCCGTTTATCCGGTGGTCTATCATCTCAGGGATGCCTCCGATGTTGAATCCGACACAGGGTGTACCACATGCCATGGCTTCGGCAATGGTGTTGGGCAGATTTTCTTCGAGCGAGGGGGTGGCATAGAGGTCGACGGCATTGTAGACATGTGTCATCTCCTGTTCGCCTTGGATGTAGCCGAGCGGATATACGGGGAGAGGCAGCAACTCTGCCAGTGCTGAAGCGCCACTGCCGAAGACCACGATGCCCAGCTGTCCGTCCAGCTCCGGTGCTTTTTTCACCAGCCGGTGGCATGCCTCCACAAAATAGTCTATACCCTTGCGCTTGTCGGTAATCTTCACCGAGCCGAAGAGGATGAGCCGCTTGTCGGCAGGCAGGTCGAGGTGTCGGCGTGCCTCTTGGCGGTCAGCCGGTTGGAACAGTGAGGTGTTCAGTGCGTTGTGTATGGTGCGCACGTCGCTCCCTGCCAGCAGGTTGCTCTGTTTTGCCAGTTTCTCCAGCCAGTGGCTGCAGGTGACGAAGTGTATCTTCCCACCGGCATATGCCTGTCTCTTCTTGGCAAGCACCTTGTACGAGAGGTCCTTGTCTTTGGGAAACCTCAGGTAGAAACACTGTCCGCATTGCCCGTGAAACCCGTTGCATTCGCGGGCATGATGGCAGATGCCTGTGCAGGGCCACATGTCGTGCATGGTCCATACGACCGGTTTGCCCGATGCCACAATCTTGCGTATGTTGTCGAGCGAAAGCATCCCTTGGTTTATCCAGTGCAGGTGGATAAGGTCTGCCTCTTTGAATTCGGGCAGGCGGGTGATGTCGGTGCCAGCATTTGCAATGTCTACGGCAAAGAGGTTTTTCCGGCTGAAGCCGTTGTGCCACCAGATGACAAAGCGCTCCCACAGGAAGTGCCAGCGTCTTCGCCATGACGTTGGCAACGGGATGGTGGTGACACCGGTGGTCTGTTTGTCTCGCACCAGCATCTTGGCTTTCACTCCATGCTTGTTCAGTGCGTCAGTCAGGCGGTGAGCCGCTACGGCAGCTCCTCCTATGCGTTCAGAGGTATTTACAATCAGTATCTTCATTCGTTAATCAGTTCGTTGTCGCTTACCGGCTTCGCCGTGTGCCTTGTTACTCGTGTTTGTTCAGTCGACCACTACTTTCTTTCCTGCCCGGATGTAGATGCCTCTCGAAGGGTTTTCTACGCGTCTGCCCGAGAGGTCGTAATAGGGAGCATTCTGCTGTGTCGATTGAATCGGAACTATTTGCGAAGCATCGGGGGTGAGGTTTATGTAAAAGAGGTTATAAGAACCGGCTTTCTTGATTTCGTGTGTGCCTGCCTCCAGCTGACAGGTGATGATATGGCTGTTTTGGACTGTCAGCTTCTCTCCGTCGACCTTGATGTTGGGCACGCTGCCTTCGGCAAAGACCAGTGTGAGTGTCATCTTTGTGGTGATGGTAAAGCGGATGCTGGTCGAGCTCTCTATCTTCAGGCAGTCGGTATAGGTGACCCCATTCACTGTAGCCTTCCCCTTTGAGCCGGAGCAGTTGCCTGAGATGGTGTAGAAGCTGTTCGACGGGTTCTGTCCGGTAAAGTGGCAGACGTAGTTTCCATCGGCAGGCAGTTCGGGTGTGGTGGGAGTGTCGTTATCACCGGTTTCATTGTCGTTGCCGGTGTTGTCTCCGTTTTCGTCATCCCCACTGCCTAAGTCTTCTCCTCCAAAGATTGACACCAGTGTGGGGGTATAGGCTGTGATGGCTGTTTTCATTGCTGTGTTCACCTCGTAGTCATCGTCGTCGACTGCGTTGTTGAATGTCCAGGTGAAGTCTCCATGTTGCATGCGTCCGGCTCCATACTCGCCTGTCACCACCTCGGGCACTAAGTTGGCGTCGTGGGGTGTGTAGGCATACATCTTTGTTTCGTCGGTGTCGAAGTTGTTATACGTTGTCTTTCCCGCCAGTGTCACGTAGGTTGAGGGCACTTGCTCGTTGCGGCTGTCAGCCTCGTAGCAGTCAAAGCCGGTGGCAGACTCTTTGTGTGTCACTAACTTGAAGTTTGCCGACTTTTCGGCATAGACATTGCCGTATGCCTTTATCATTCCCCCGTTTTCGCCCGAGAAGGTGCCTTTTCCTCCGGCTATATCAGAACCTTGCAGCGAAATGAGCATCGGCTTGTCGGTGTTGCGGAAGTAGTTGCTTTCGACAAACACATTGCTGCCCATGGTTGCTCCCACACCATATTTGGATACCCCGTCGAAATAGTTGTTGTAGACGTGTACCGTCATGGTGCGTACACGGGGATGCCGGCTGTCGCTGTGGTCAAACCAGTTGTGATGGTAGGTGATGAAGTTTTCTCCCGACTCGCTGGTCATTCCGCACAATGCCATTTTGCCACAATCCCAGAAGCGGTTGTATGAGAAGGTCATGTACTTTGAGTCTCCCTTGCAGTCAAGCGAACCGTCTCCCTTTGCCTGGTCAGCGTCGCCTCCTGTCTGTCCGTAAAAGAAGTCGATATTGTGTATCCAACAGTGGCTGTTGTCACTGTCGACGGAGATGCAGTCATCCATGCACAGCATGATGGCGAAGTTGCGCAGTTCCACGCTCTTGCTGTTGCGCACCAGTATGCCGAATCCGCGTATGGCGGCATCGTTTCCAACCCCTTCGATGGTGATATTCATTTCTGCCTCGGCATTCTTCCCCTTGATTTGCAACCCCTGTGCGCTGCTTCCGAACTTGTCCATGTCTTCAGCCTCGATGGTGCCTATTATTCTAATCGCCAACGGGGTCTTGTCATAGCCCTTCTGGTAAGCTCCGATGATATTCTGCAGCCCGGTGAAGGTTTGTGCTGTTCCGTTGGATTTTGTCACCACATCGCAGGTGACGGTCTTTGCCGTAGCAGCCGTCACGTAGAGGACCTTTGCTCCACTCTTTAGGGTGCCGTCGTCGTTGTAGGCTCCTATACCCTGATAGCGGAAATGGGCAAACCCACCCCGGTCGTGCGGGCAAACAGTGAAGAGTGGCGACTCGGTTTCTGACTCAGCCAACGGATTCTCCTGTTCGTCCAGTGCCACTATCTTGAACTGGTAGGTGCCGGGCTTGATACCTATCACGTCAGCCCGCCCATAGGTGCCATAGTTGCGCACCAGACTGCCGTCGAGCTGTTTGTATTCGCCATCCTGTATGCGGTAATATACCCGGTAAGATGAGGCTCCCTCCATCAGTTCCCAAGTGACATACCCCGATTCGAACCATCCGCCTGTCTCCTTCAAGGTGAGTGCGGCTGAAATCCCTAACCAGCATTGCATGAGCAGCCATGCAGCAATCAACATTCTCTTTTTCATTGTACCTATTTATGATTTGCAAATTTATACATTACTTCCTATCAACGGTTTGTCTGCCGGTTGTTAATTATCTGTTGTCCGCTATCTGCCATCAATCGGTTCCGTCAAGCAAAATGAAGGAAGCCCAATACCGGCTGTCGGTAAATCCCGCTTCGCGCAGTTCCTTTTGAGCACGTACCAATGCCTCGCGCTTCGACGCACCTGCCATCCAATGTCTGTAAAAAGCAATCATCAGGTCGGCTGTAGCCGCATCGTTCACCGTCTGCAGACTCATCAGCAGGGTATGTACTCCGGCATTTTTGAATCCGCGTTGCAATCCGAATACGCCATCGTCTCCCAGTTTTCCCAATCCGGTTTCGCATGCCGAGAGTACCGCCATGTCGCATCCCCGCAGGTTCATCTTAGCCACTTCGGCGGCTGTCAGCAGTCCGTTTCCGGTGGTGCTGTCTTCTTTGGCAATGCCTGCTATGCCATAGTCGGCTCCCGCCAGTGCTAAGGCACTGTTTTCCATTGATTCATCGTCGCTATTTCCGGTGCCACTGCTGTAATATCCGTGTGTGGCTATGTGCAGGATGTTCACCTTCGAGTCAGTCAGTTTTCTGAAGATTCGCTCTGTGGCAATCGAGTCGGTATAGACCTTGACCTCCCTCTTCCGTTCCTTCTGCAGCAACACTTTTATCTCGTTCACTTCGCGCAACGTATTTTTCAGCGGGCTGAATCCGAAAGAAGCCCGTTCGATATCCTCGCCACCACTTCTCCATAGCGCCAGTGCCTGTTCTTCGGCATGGTTGACCACTCCCTGATGAGTGTAATTGATGTCGCCGAACAGGCAGGCATAGTTGCTTTTTGCTTTAGCCCGTTTGTAGCAAAGTTCCTTGGTCGAAGAGAGTCGGTATACTTCCATTTGCTCGCTCAGTGGTTTGCCTTCATACAAAAGGTATTCGATGCCCAATTGGTTGAAAACTCCGTCAGCCGAGAAGAAGAGTCGTTTAGCCCCTTTCAGGTAGTCTGAAAGGGTGTTCCACAACACACCATCGGTTGTGAAGAGATGCTGGTCTTCAGCCATAGCCTTGGCATCTGCCAACGTGCAGACGGGGATGTAAGCCGGTTTCTCCATTTCTGCCGTCAGCACCAATGCTATCATCCGGCTATCTTGGTCAAAAAATTCGTTGTTGAGGGCTACAAACTCGATTGCCACATCGCCTGCCGACAGTTTCTGCTGTACTTGTCGCCAGTCATAAGCTATGTAGTCGGTAAAGTCGGCAAACTCGGCACACCGCTTGTAGAGGTCGAGTTGCAACTGCTGGTTTTCGCGCATCAGGGCAAGCAGCCTTTCCATGTCGGCATCGGTTGTAGCCGACTGGCGCAAGCGGTTTATTTCAGCTGTATGCAGTTTTGTCTGGTCGTAAGTACTCTTCAGACTTTTGTCACCGTAAGTCTGTAATATTCGTTCAAACTCAATGGACGAATTCAACAAGATGCCTTTCGAGAGCAGTGCCCCATCGTAGGCAAGAGCCGCCAGATCGGGCAACAGTGCCTTGCTTTCTGCAGGCAGGTTCACCATCAGTTCTACCATCTCGGCAAGCGTTGGCTTCTCTTCGTTCCATGTGAGCATGCGTTGGCGTTCGTCTTGCATGCGGAACTCATTGCGTACCCCGTCTCTCACGGCTGTCATGTATAGTTTGTAGTAACTTACGGCGTTTGCGTAGTCTTCTTTCATCGCATAGCCTCCGGCAATGATTTTGAGCAGTGTGGCATAGCCCAATTCTCCCATATATGTTTTTGTAACCTCCAATTGGCTTTTGCACTCCTCAATCATCTGGTCTATTTTTGCATGCTGTGCCTTCTTTTGCAGGTCTTGCCGTTCGTCTACCTCCACCTCCTGTCCGGTGCGGGTGTATAATGCATTCAATTGAACGGCAGCCTGGGTATATTCGTCAGCCATTCCCATCTGCTCGTAGAGGCTCATTGCCTGCTTGTAGGCTTCGATGGCAGCCTCGTAGTGCTTTAGATATTTCTCTACCTTGGCAACATTCTCCCATGCCTTGGGATAATCTTCCTTTTGGGGTGTGTAGGTAGCGTGGTAGGTCAGCACCTGCCTGTAAGCTGCAAGAGCCGCTTCGTAGTTGGGGTTCGGATTGTAGTTTTTATCGGTTTTCCGTTCCTTTACAGCTTGGGCGAGATAGGCGTTTGCCATATATTTGCGGCAGGTAGCCAGGCGTTTCATCGACTCGGGGTCGGTAAGGGACCGGTCGTGGGCTATCAGCTCTTCAAACCGCTCTATTGCCACCGAGTGTTCTTCAGCCAGGTAACTGTAGGTGGCTGCATAAAAGAGCCACGTATAGTAGTCGGAGGTCTTTCCGTCTGACGCTTGTCTGGCTTGAGCCGCCATGAAGTAGTAGGTTGCCCCGTTTGCAAAGTCCCGTTTCGTTATAGCCAGGTACTTGGCATAAGCTCCGTAGGTCTTTACCTTCTGTTCGTCATCCATCGGCATAGCCAGTGCCTTCATGTAACACTCCTCGGCTTTGGCGCTTTCGCCTGTCATGCCGTAATATTCCGCCCGCTCAATCAAGCAGTCCGGCTCGTCGCAGGGTTTCTGCAATTCGTGTTGGTTGTGCTCTTCGGTCAATGCCATGGTGCGGTTCATTCCCGCCTCATCTTTCAGGTCGACATAAATCATGCCCAATGTATTAAGCAGAAATTCATATTCGCTGCCGAATTTGTCTACCAACGGCAAAGCCTGCTCGAAGTATTCGGCTGCTTTGGGCAGGTCGTTCAGCATGTAGCAGATGCGCCCCATGTTGATGGTGTACATGCCCAGGCTCGGGTGTGGAACCTCCAGCCGGTTGCACAGTTCCATCACCTTGGTCTGGTGCGTGCGTGCCTCTTCGTAGTTCTCTTCAAGGTAGTAGCTGAGGGCATAGTTGTTCAGCGAGTTGATGTATGCTTCGCTCGCCTTGCCGAAGAGTTTCTCGCGCAGGTTCATGGCTTGCAGCGTGTAGTTGCGGCTTCCGGTGAGGTTGCCTTTGTTTGCATAGACCCGTCCGATGCGGTGTAAGGTCAAGGCAGCTTCGGCTGTTTCGTCCATGCCTGACTTTTCGTAGATTGTTTTTACTTGCATATAGAGCGTCAATGCTTCGTCGAACTTCCCTTCGTTCTCGGCAGCTTCGGCTTTTTCAAAACTCTCTTGGCACCTGTTTTTTACAGCCAGTTCTTTAGCTACAGTCGTACTTAATTGTGAGAACGCACTTCCTGTTACGAGGAACAAGAGTATGCATATCCATCCTATTTTTCTCATCGTATGGTCTCTATTGTTTGGTCAAATAATAATTCGCTCCACTCATCGGTTTTGCCGTGTGTATGGTCAATTGCTGATTACCACTAAGCTGATGTCTTTGTCTGCAGTGTTGATGATTTCAACCTCGAGGGTCGTAAGGGTGTTCGCAGGCAACTCTATCACCCGGTAGCGGGCAGGTTGTCCGGTGGTGACATTTTCGGTGTCGTTGTACCACTTTCCCCGGGTCTTGTCGTAGATGCGCAGGGTGATGCTGCCTCCCGGTTCGGTGACAACGGCAAGCTCTTGCACATCGCGTGCAGAGAAGGTATACTTGCTGCTTGAAGAGGCACGTACCAGGCAATTTTTCAGGTAGATGCCCCCTTGTGAGACTGTTGCCCGGTGGGTTCTGTCATTGGCATAGCGTTGAGCAAACCGATAAACGTCGCGTTCTTCAAGCAGGCTGTCTACAAAAGTGGTGTTGAAGATGAAATGCCCGTCGAGCGAAGGTTCTTCACCCGTCAGGGATGTGAAGTCGTCGAATGACTCGGGGTTACAGGCCTTTAATGCCTGGTTGGCTGCCTGCAGTGCCGGATTGCTGCCTGTGCCGATAGCACTACGCATATTGGTGCATGCCTCAAATGCCGCCTGTATGCTTCCGGCAGGCGTAGGGGACTGTGCCCATCCTATATTGCCAAAGGCAGGCATGAGCAGGAGGGCTGTGAGTTGGATTGTTTTCTTTATCAATTTCATATCTATGGTTTGATTGAAGTATTCAGTTGACAGTTGCAAGAATTTAGGAGTCAGAAGCAGGAGTATGCGTCTTTTCAATGCGTCTGTACCGTTTTGCTGTTTGAAACTCCTATCACTAAACGCAACCCTACGTTAGGCAGTTTTTCTGCCGCATTCACCACATCGCGGTGGGTGACGGTGAGTTCGTAGGGTTGGGCATCGAAGTGTCCGCCGCGTACCACCCACCCCTCAGGGTCTATCACCTCGGGGTGTGGATTTTGGGCAAGCAGGTCTTTGTAGAGGCGGAAAGGTGTGTCGCACCACTCGGCTACGTTTCCGCTCATGTCAAAGAGGTCGAGGCTGTTGCAGTAGAATCCGCCCGAACTGTCGTTCCGCGGATGTACACGTCCGCCTGAATTGGCTGCATACCATCCGACTTCATCCACCCTGTCGCGACCGGCAAAGAGGGTATTGTCTGCCGCCTGCTTGCCTCGGGCGGCATATTCCCACTCAGCCTCGGTGGGCAAGCGGAAAGGCAGCCCCGTAAGGTCGCACAGCCGGGTGGCAAAAAGGCGGCAATCGTGTAGCGAAACATGGGTGACGGGCAGGTCTGCCTTTGTTTCATCCAAGTCGGTCTGCATGATGCGTGCCCACTCGCTGTTGGTGACCTCGTATTTCCCTATCCAAAACGTTCCGACCGACTGGGGCAGTTGTGGAGTCTCAAAAAAGGAATCAACCTCAGCGGCATAGCCTCCATTGGCATGAGGAGCGGCTCCCATCATGAACGCTCCTCCCTCGACCTTGACCATTGCCGCCAAAAGTTCGTGTACAGCCTGCAGTTGGGGCAGCGTGATGCCGGGACTCCAGTTCAATCGCCAACTGCCGTCCAGTGCCCGGGTGGTCAGCAGTGCGTCGCGCTTGGCTGCCAGTTGCCGCTGGTGCCAGGCAAACGCGCCTGCACCTGCCAGTAGTACTGCCAACAATGCGACGAGCAGCATGCGTATGCGGCTATGCTTTGTCACGTAGGGCTTGATGCGGTTTTTCTCCATCAGGTCGATGGTGACAGACAGGGCTTGACCGAAGTTGATGTCAGACCGCTGATGGGTATTCACCAACTCTCGGATGGCATCGGGGATGCCGGCTGGCACTTCTTCAAACAGCCCATCGGGGTTGATGGGGATGAAATGTTTGTTTAGCTCGATAGCCAGCAATATCTCTTGTCTTACCCAATCTTCTTCTTTGGCACAACGGTCGAGGCATCCGGGTGAAAGCACCAGCATGAAGATTTTAGCCTGCTTGATGGCGGTCTTGATGCGTTCTCCAAAGGGACCATGTCTGATTTCATCGTAGTCGAGGAATACCCGATAGCCACGTTGCTTCAACTGGAGTTCGATGATACGGGCATATTGTGCCCCTCCGGTCCGACGATAGCTGATGAATATGTCGTAAGTTGGCTTCATATGCAACTGATGCTGATTTCTTTGCCGCAAAAATAAGAATTTCTCGCCAAAACACCTAACTTTTGTTTTTTAACTTTCAGTTTTTCATGGCTAAATAGCTACTTTCACACTAAAAAGAGAGAGGATGCAACGAAGGTTTGTGTGCGGATTGTAAGATATTCCCTTAATGTGGTGCTTTTTTCAGATGCAATAATTTTACTGAAAGGGTGTAGGGCAGATTGTTGTGCTCTGCCGTTTTGGGGTGTCTCCAACCCCTCTTGAGGGTGAAAAAGTCTGCCAAAAGGGCTGAAAACGCCTCTTTTGGAGAGTGAGAGGGTAAAAGAGTGTAAAAGAAAACGAATTCTGACCGGATTTTTTATCTGACGAGCAATTGAGAAGTATCCGAGGCGGAAAAAACCGGTTGGGAGGGGTGGTTGCAGGACTCAGCAGCGTCTGTTGCAGGACTCAACGGATTCAGTCCTGGGACCGGTGAAAAAATCTCCAGGAGATTTTCTTCAATCTTCAGGAGAAAATGGGGTGAATTGCCCCTTGGAAAGGTCGGAAATCCTCTTCTTTACCCTTGGAAAAGCCGCCTGAAAAAGATTTGCCCAAAAATGTTTACCCTGTTTTTTCTGTGTATGAGAAGGTTTTCTGGTCCGAAGTTTTTTATTCGGAAAATAATCTCTATTTTTGCATCTCAACTTTCTATTCTAATTTTATAATCCACCATAAAGAGTATGGAGAAACGCAAAATAAAGAATCCGTGGTTGCACAGAGAGGGGTACAACTGCTTTGGTTGTGCACCGGGCAACGAATATGGGCTGAAAATGGAGTTTTATGACGAGGGGGAAAAGGTTTCGTGCGTGTGGAAACCAAGTGCTAACTACCAGGGCTGGATTGACACCCTGCATGGCGGCATTCAGGCAACCCTGCTCGACGAAATTTGCGCTTGGGCAGTGATGAGACAGATGGGACGTGCAGGAGTGACCTCAAAGATGGAAACAACCTACAAACGTCCTATAAAGACGACTGACGAATGGATAAGGCTGGAAGCCCGGGTGACCGAGACAAGACGCAACATAGCCTACGTGGAGGCTGCCATCTATGATATGCAGGGAAACCTGGCGACCCATGCCCGGTGCATCTACTTTACCTTCACTCCTGAGAAAGCACGGGAAGAGATGGGTTTTGAAGGGTGTGAGCTGGAAGCATGATTACCAGACGTCGCATTGCTGGCGTTCGGTACTCTCGGCAGGATGGAGAGGAACAGCCTTGCCGCCCACGGTGCAGTTTTCGAACGAAACTGAATCGGTGTAGATGAGATACCAAGGCCGTGGAGCATGGTCGACATGGAAGTCGGTGACCCGGATGCAGCGGATAGGCTTCTGGGGATTGCCGTCCATGAAGATGGCGTAATGGTCGGCTGTGTCGGCATGTACACGGCTGATGGTGAAATCTTCGTAACGTGCCTGATGATTGCCACCGCGGAAACCGAAATAGTTGGTCTCAAAACGTAAGATGGCGCCCAGCGCACGATGGATGTCGATATCGCGCACATGCACATCGCGGATGTAGCCGCCACGGTCGCGGTTTGACTTGAAGTAGAGGGCATTTTTCACCGTACCGATGCGGATGCTGTCCATGTAGACACGAGAGACACCGCCCGACATTTCACTGCCTATGCAGAGTCCGTTGCACTCGGAACGGAAGAGGCAATTGCGGATGACGATGTTCTCAGACGGACGGGCAATGTGGCGCCCATCGGTATCGCGTCCGGCTTTGATGGCTACGGCATCGTCGCCCGTGCGGAAAGTGCAGCGCTCGATCAGCACATTGGAGGTTGACTCAGGGTCGCATCCGTCGTTGTTGGGGAAATGGCTGTCGATGGTGACACCGCGCACCACCACATTGTCGCAATAGACGGGGTGGATTGTCCAAAAGGGTGAATCTTTGATGAGCACATCTTCAACCAGAATGCGCGAACAGCCCAAAAATTGGATGCAGGAAGGACGAAGCACTGTGCCCTTGCCAAAGATGCGTTGGTGGACCGGTACCAGCTTGTCGCCCATCTCGCGCAGGCGGTCACGGTCGGGACCCTCGATAGCAGCCCAAGCCGCAAATTCCTTGCCGCCTTGGGCATCAATCGTGCCACGTCCGGTGATGGCTATGTTTACTTGATGGTAGGCATAAATCATGGGCGAGTGTCCATAGAGTTCTGTACCCTCCCAACGGGTCAATACAACCGGTAGGAAATCGTCGCTGACACCGCTGAACTGCAGATAGGCTCCTTCAGAGAGATGGAGGTTGACATTGCTCTTGAGGCGCAAGGCACCGGCAAGCGGGTAGTGACCGGATGATACCAACACCGTTCCGCCTCCTGCCAATGAACAGGAGTCAATGGCATGTTGCAACACCGCCAACGATGCGTCGCCCGAAGGAGTGACAGTTATTACACGTGAAGGGAAAGAGGTGAGCGCAATGCGCGATACTATGGAATCTTGAGGAGTCATCTCTGACTCGGGAAGTGTGGTCTGATGCCCGCAAGCCGTCATAAAAAGGAGTGCCAAAGCGGGTAATAAACGGAGTTGGTATTTCATTTTTTACTTTTAATTTAAGTTTCAACCTAACGAAAGTTGTACTTTTAATTTTTAATTTTTAGCTTTTAACTCTTCATCGTCCAGCATCAAGTACCTGAACCAGTCGAAAGAGACAGTGCCTTTGCTTTCGGACGGATTGTAGCAGAAGAGTGCCGGGCGTACTCCCTTCCAAAAGCCGAAACGCATAGCGAACGGTTCGCCTACAGAGGTGAACTGTCGTCCGTCGCGGCTCCAGGCAAAACTATAGGTGTTTGAAACGGCATCGAGGTGTAGGCGCAGATAGAGGATTTTACCCTTTACGGGGTGTAAGACCGTGGTGACGGTGTCGTGCTGGAGATAGAGGTTGACACCTTTTTGGTCAGCCTGTACCCCTATCAGATGGTTTTGCTTGCCCATACATGCCAAACCGGCATGGTCGCCCACTGCCAGCGAGGAGAAATCGAGGCGCACCGTCACTTCGCCCCGGTAACCCATAGACTTTTGGGTGAGGGTTCCACGTGCCTGCTTGAAGTCACTTGCTTTGGATGCATGCAGCGTAAGCCAGCCGACACGTTCGGTAAGTGACCACGAACCCGGAACCGGATTGTGGTTGAATTGCCACTGCAGACCCAAAGAACGGGAGGAAGAAAACTCGTCGGTATGAGCCGGCAGGTGGGGCTCGGATGAAGCATGTACACGAGGTTTAACCCACGCGGGGACAGGTTCGCCTATGCCGTTCATGTCTTGGTCTACACCGATGACCGGCCATCCGTCTTTCCAGTGCATGGGCTGCAGGTGTACCACACGACCGAGCGGACCTGAATGTTGGAAATGCAGGAACCACCATTCTCCCTCGGGAGTGTCGACCATGGCGCCCTGGTGAGGACCGTTGATGGGGGTACGACCCTGTTCAAGCACGACCCGCTTTTCATAGGGACCGTAAATGTTTCGCGAACGCAAGATGGTCTGCCAACCACTTTCCACACCGCCCTCGGGAATGGAGAGATAATACCAACCGTCGCGTTTGTGTATTTTTGTACCTTCGGCTACCGGACCGGTATAGACCGTACGCCCCTCGTCGAGCAGGCGGGTGCCGTCGGGCGACATCTTGTGAATAATGATAGGACCGGCACCGTGTTTGCTTCGTCCCAAATAGGCTTGCCCATCATCATCCCAAAAAGGGCAAGGGTCTTCCCAACGTGCTACTTTTTCGACCAGCGTGAGCGGACTCCAAGGACCGTTGGCACTGGTGGCTGTAGACATGAAAAGTCCTTCGTGGGGAGTGCAGAAAAAGATCCAGAACTTGCCATCGTGATAGCGGATGGAAGGTGCCCACGACCCGCCGGCGTAACGCTCGTTGGTCTCCCAACCGGGGAAATCAAAACGGTCGTAAACTTGGCTGACAAGAGTCCAATTGACCAAATCGGAAGACTCAAGTACTTGCATTCCGGTGAAATGAAAGTCGGAAGCTACCATATAATACTTGTCGCCTACCCGAATGGCATCAGGATCGGAATAGTCGGCATTGAGAATAGGGTTGATATAGGTTCCATTGCCCTGATCGCCCCAAGTGGGGTGTCCTGCCCACGCCATGCAGAGGGAAAACAGGGCAGCGACACTGATGATGATTCTGTTCAAGGTTAATTTCTTATGATTAGTGTGAATGATTACTTGTTATTCGTGACACTTAATTTGTAGACTTCCTTTTTCCCGTTTCGGGTGGCTTGCAGGATAATTACTCCGGAGGGTAATCCTGACAACTCCAGCCTGTTCCCTTCGGCTGTAGCAAGCAACGTGCCTGACAAACTATAGGCAGCCAATGAAGTGACACCTGCACCTTCTACGACTACATAGCCTCCTTGCCCGTCGATGTCGATTGAATAGACTGCTTCGTCAACGGTTGAAGCTCCAATGTAGAAGAAGGTGTTGCCACCGGAAACCTGCCCCTTTACATCGTAGTGTACATCGACACGCAGGCGATGGGCATCGGCATCTTCTGTCGGAAACGTATAGTTGAAATGCGGTTCGGAAAGGAGTGATGTGTTTGCCTGCTGACCATCGATATATACATCATACCCCTTAATGGGAAGTTTGCGTGGAGCCGGTGATTCGAGAACCAATCCCATCATCCAGTTACCATAAGCCGAAGCATTGACCACCGAAGTGAATGTGCTGCCTTCATCAAGCGAATAGAGGTCGGAATAACCCATGAACGGGGGTAATGCATCGATTCCCAATGGTGCCTGACCGATAGGGACATCCCAACAATCGAGTTCCAACTGATAAGTTGCTTTTTCGTCGAGCAGGATAGGCTCCTTGAACGGTATGAAGTTCCATTGGTTAGGTACATAGTCCTCGGCATACAGGTCGCTGACGATGACCTCACCGTTTTGTTTCAGATAGAACGTGAAATCAGCTTTGACCAGCGGATAGAAACGTATCCCGGTGAGCTTGTATCCACCGTATCCCCTCAATCGGTCGGCAGGATAGATGGTTGCAGCCATATATCCATAGTTGCTTTCTGAGGGACCTAAGACTCCTCCTTGCAACTGGGTGGTGCTGGCATAGGTGATGAACGTTTCGTCATCGTCTTTCGGTTCCTCCCAGGTGGCTCGGATAGAGAGTTGGTCGGTAAGTGTGACTACCGGTCGCTCTATACCTTTATATATATCTTCGTTTGGAACTACCTCAAATGTTTTTTGCTTCAGTGGTGAAATGCGTCCATCGGTATAGACGACCCGGACGCCCAATTCGTGTACGCCTGCAGCCAATGACGGATAGGTCCATTCGGTGTTTTGTGTTTCGCCTACTTGCGTTTCTCCATCGTAGACCCGATAGGATGCCACTTGGTCTACAGTTGATGGCAGAGTGGCAGGAGCCAGCAACAAGCTGACGGCCCACGACATGGTGTAGGTGTATGAGTCGTTGAGCGATGCGTTGTACAATGAATAAAGGGTAGGCTCGGTAAGCATGCGTGCCAGGTCGCTGTAACCGGGCAAACAGTCGCCATATACCTGTCCCAACATCTCGTTAGAAGTATTTCCCGGTTGGGGAGTAACAGAGAAAGCAACGTAGATGTCTCCTCCTTGAGGAAGAAGGATAGGGGTATCGAAAGTAACTATATTTTCTTTCCCGGGAATTATTGTTTCGGTAAGGTCTTGTGTATAGATAACCTGTTTTTCGTCAGCACCTTCGGGTTGGAAATAGAGGTTCAATATCCACTCCTTTTGTTGGGACAGAGGGTAAAAGACAACCCCTCTCATTTGGCATCCGTCATATACAGCCATCTCGGCAGACTTCAGACGGATTGCAGCTTCGAAGGCATTTTCACCACCGCCAAAACCCGAAATGGTTGCAGACTCATTGAAATAGGACTTGGCAATCAGATTGCTTGAGGGGTGTTGCCAACGGAATATCACATCGGAATGACTGGCTTGTCGGGCAAACAAATCTCGTGGAGCAGAGACCTCCCGTTCTGTCAGTACTAACGTGGCTGTATCTGCGGCAGACTCGGTGTTGGCATATACCGCTTTTACCTGATAAGTATATGCTTCGGCACGATATGTAAGACCGGTAGTATCAACATACTCCAATCCGCTCACTGGACTATTGTTCAGTTTCACTCCATCGCGATAGAGGTTATAGCCTTTTACAGCATCAGCTCCGGCTAATGGGACCTGCCAGCTGAGGCGGATTGCCGGCACTCCTTGTAGTGCGGTAGCTTGAAGCAATACGGGTTCGCGTGTGGTTACGTTCTCGTCGAACTTGACAACCATAGAACGGATTGCTCCTATTGTGTCGTAGTAAAGAACTGCCAATGTCTTTTCATCTGCTGAAATGCCAACTCCCCTAAACAAGTGGTGGGCGGTAGAGTCCTCAAGCATCAAGATTTGTTTTTGCGCATCGATATCAACTCCATTTTCTTTCAGATAATCCTCCATGAAACGGGTCTTACCATCTTTATAGATAAAGGCACGCTCGACATAATCGCTTTCAAACTGCTCGTAACCGACAACCGTACCGGCATCTGTTATGTCGTAAACATCAAAATTAAATGGATAGTCTTTTAGGTTGGGAATCACTTGCTTTTTACCTGTTTCGGTGTCGTATATGGCAATGACTCCCATGTTGGCACTTTCAGGATAAGGCTTTTCTTCGGCTGTATAGTCGTAATAGCCTTCCCAGTAGAGTACCAATCGTCCGTTGGGAGAGAATGTACGTCCTGAACACCAGGCATTACTTTTTTGCGAATCCATCAACAAGGTCGCTCCCTTGCCTACTTCCCATAATGTAGCCACACGAGCACCTTCTGATTCTTTGTTAATGGTCCATCCTACGGCTTTCTGACCATCTTTCGATAGTCCGTATATCATACCGTCATATCCCGTACCGCCAAAGGTGTGTTTTACTTTTCCGTCTTCCCACACGACAGGGATACATATACTTTGTGCATCGTTATAGGCCCCGGCTATGTACTTGCCATCGGGGGTGATTGCATAGGCATATCCCACTCTGTCCTGATTGGCCACGTATGCATCGTTGATGTTGGGCAGGTGATGCCAGCTTCCATCCTTCCAATATCCGGCTGTAAAAATGGGAGCACCATTTTCGGTAGCTTGCGTATTATCGAACTGACCTACCACCACTCCATCGTCAGATACGTTATCGGCTTGGGATAAGACATCATCTCCACTGAGCAGGATAGTCTGTCCGGTTGTCAAGTCCCACCGGAAAGCATACGTCATGTTGTTACCGTTGGTATAGGTTCCACATGCCCATTTCCCGTTGTCAGAGAGGGCTGTCACTTGATAATCTGCCGGTGTGTTCAGAATTAATGGACCTGTTCCTTGTGCCCACAATCCGATAACAGAAATTAGGGCACCACACAATAGATTCAGTTTCTTCATATCTCTGTAAGCTAAAAAAACTTCGTGCCGATTGGGGGTATTTCGTGCCGGTTGAGGTCTTTATGGAATCTTTGCACCATTTATGTGATTGAGAACACTTTGTGTCGGTTGAGAAGTTAAGAGTTCAATCTTTTGATTTCTCAATCTTTCAACCGACGCAAAGTGCTTTTAATCTTACAACCTCTTTAATCTTTTGGTTATAGTCAGATTTTCACCTTTAATATCTTCACGCCTTTGACTGTCTCTACCTTTACTAGATAGATGCCTAAAGGTAACACGCTCAAGTCAAGCGTAGTAACTGCATCTGCTTCAAGCATTCGTATACCTTGAGCATTGTAGACAACCACATTTCCTGCTTTGGCTATATTCAACACTTGACCATCTATTCTCGCCCACGGGGCATCGGTCTGTGTTTCTTCAATACCCATGGCATCCATCACAGCTTGCGCATCAATAGATATCATCTCACTATTTGCTTTTCCGTATTTATAAACGGTTTGAATGTAGAGATTTACTTTGCCGGTATAGCCACAGTTGACTTCCCAAGTGAGCGCCTGTCCGTCAGTTTCGGCATTGTCAGCCGCTTTCATCCTCTCCAGCATGACATTGTAGCGTTGGAAGGCATGACCAATCCACGGAGAGGTCGGATCAATTTCTCCAAAGATAACCCCATCCCACTCGATAGTGGCATAGTAAACCCCATCTTCCAAGCGGGCAGAAGTACATCTGATGTTGCTTACCTTTGGCAAGTAAGCATTGAATGTATAAGTTTCTACATTGGAAATGTTCAGAGCCTCTTCAGTTTCCAGCAGTTCATTGATTAGGACTGTCTGCACGTAGTAGTCGTATGTGCCGTTCTTAACTTCTTCATCAATATAAGTAAGCTTGCCTTCCACTGCATCGGTTGCATTTAGGCGGGTCAGAAGGATACCGTGACGATAGACATCAAATGCCAAAGTACCTGTTACAGCAGCATTGGGTAAAGTAATGGTAATCAAAGCACAGTTGTCTTTTGCTTCATGATGCGCCTGTGTTCCATTAGTCACCTCTAGAGTAGCTACAACATCCGGGTTCATCTCGCTCAATTCAGTGATGGTATAGGTGGCATCATTCACCCATGTGCCATTAGCAAGGCTTTGCTTCTGCTCCTTGATGCGGTTAGTATTGCCGTTGTCATAAGTTTGCAAGGTACGCTTCTCGCCCATGTCAAATTCTCCAAACCACTCATGCACGCTATAAATCATTATGGTATCATTCGTAGCATCATCGTTGTAGGTCCAAGTTTCTATTTTCACATCGGTGGTGTCAGCCAACGTCCACGTATGTGTTCCAGTCTGACGACCCTTTTCATCGTATGTATATATTCCGAAATACTTTTCTCCGTCATATAATCCCGTACTATGTATTGAGTCGGGTTTTCCGAAACTGTTGAATGCACTATAGGTAATTTCGTATATTGCATACTCACCTCCTCCATATGTATTGTTGTAGTCAGGTACCAGTTTCGTCTCTTTTACCAGTCTGCCTTCTTCGTCATACTCGTATGCTATGCTGTATCCACCGGCTTGCAGAGTCTCTTTCACTTTGCGTCCCTCTTCATCGTATTCATAAGTGACTGTGTCTTTGTTGTCCACAAAAGCCAAGTCAGTACCGTCATAGATTCCATACTTCTGACTGGCAGTCATAGCCAATCTGCCTTCTTGATTGTAAGTGCATGTTCCAAAATATTCAATTTCCCACTTGCCTGTATAGCTTAGTCCGTATGTAGCCTCGCGTTTTAGGCGATTTTCTCCATCGTATAGCGACACTTTTTTATGTGTCATCTGTCCTACGCGTTCTCCCATGTGGTCACCATATGTCTCCACCACCTTTATTATGCGGTTATCTGGTTGCGGTTGTGGTTGTGGTTGCGGTTGTGGTTCCTCTTCTTCTTTTACCTCAGCATCTTTGGTCGATTTGGCAAAACAGATACCTACCGCTTCAGTCAGGAACATTTTTGCATCATTGGCTCCGGCTTCACCTGAACCTTTTGCAGTGTTCAATGCGGCACTCTTTGTTTCGATATCAAGCACTATCAAATCACTTTGTAATGTCAGATACAGTTTTCCGTCAAGCAATCCCAATGAACTGTTCAAAAAAGCCGTATTGTGTTTTACGACAGCACTCTCCTCCTCCGTAAAAAGTGTACTGAATGTCTTTGTTTGGAGGTTAAAACTGTACAGATTCACGTGGCTGTTGTAGAATTTTGACATCATTGTTTCTCCATTCATCCATTGGCTGAGTCCTACGATGTATAAGTTCCCGTTTCCATCGGCAGTGATACCTGCCAGGTTGTAGTCTGTTGCCTCCATCGGCAATGTGGCATAACTGGCAATCTCTCCGCTTTTCCGGTCAACCGTGCAGAGTTGTACTACATAGTTGCCTTCGCCTGTAGCCTCGTTTTCTATCACATATTCTTCTCTGAGCAGGTATATGTTGTCTGTCTTCTCGTCATAGCACATATCTATGCCGTATGTCAGACTGTAATTTCCTTTTGCTATCACCACTCGTTTTCCTGTTGTCATGTTCAACGAGTTGAATGTCATGATTGATGCTCCCGATGCAGTCTCTTGCTCCATGTAAGCGTAATAGATATCGCCAGCCAAACACCCCATTACACCGAAATCGTCTTCCAGCGTGTCGGTATAACACACTTCATCAGCTATCCATGGCGTATTTACATCAAAAGCATATATAGAAGCTTTTCCTCCTCCTATTTTTGAACTTCCTGTAGCTGTCAGTATGTATCCTGTTTGGGCTACAGCACTTATAGCTATACAACATGTCATTATAGCTATAAGCATTGTTTTTGTGTAAAATCTTCTCATAAAATCCAGTGTTTTTATTGTTTGTCGTTTTTTTTGCCGGTGGGCAGACCCGGAGAGACCCGGTGTCATGCAGGTTGAAGCATTTGACCCTTCTTCAGCTGCGTTTGACCTTTTGTCGTCCTATCCTTGTCTGCCCGCCTGCCCGTTTTATTTATTAGTCTGCCAATTTAGCTTTGATGAACTCGCGGTTCAAGCGTGCTATATGTGTAATGCTGATACATTTGGGGCATTCAGCTTCACAGGCACGTGTATTGGTACAGTTACCAAATCCCAACTCGTCCATCTTTGCCAACATCGCTTTTGCACGACGTGCCGCTTCGGGTCTGCCTTGTGGCAACAGTGCCAATTGGCTCACTTTAGCTGATACAAACAACATTGCCGAGCCATTCTTACAAGCAGCTACACAAGCTCCACAACCGATGCATGAAGCCGCATCCATTGCCTCGTCAGCCTGTGCTTTAGGAATAAGGATGGCATTGGCATCTTGAGGTTGTCCGGTGCGTACGCTTACATATCCGCCTGCTTGCATGATCTTGTCATAAGCCGTTCTATCAACCATTAAGTCCTTGATGACGGGAAAACCTGCTGAACGCCAAGGTTCTACAGTGATTGTGTCACCGTCATTGAAGCGACGCATATAAATCTGACAGGTTGTAGCACCCGTAGCCGGTCCGTGTGGATGTCCGTTGATATAGAGTGAACACATACCGCAAATACCTTCGCGGCAGTCGTGGTCAAACACTACGGGTTCCTTACCTTGCTCAATGAGCTGTTCGTTTAGGATATCCAACATTTCCAGAAAAGAAGTGTCACCGGGAATATCCTTCATCTGATATGTTTCAAATGCGCCTTTGGCCTTAGGACCTGCTTGACGCCACACTTTAAGTGTGAATGATATATTCTTATCCATATTCTTTTAATAATTAGAGATCCACCCCAACCCTCCCTGTGAGGGAGGGAGCCTCAACGGCTCAACTTATTTAAAGTCCTCCCTCGCAGGGAGAATTTAGGTGGGTCTATTCCTTAATTCTTATAATTTCTCGTCTGCACCTTAATTGCTTCGTACTCGAGGTTTTCCTTGTGAAGGACGGGCTCTTTCTCATCGCTGCCTTGATATTCCCAGCATGATACGTAGAAACAGTTCTCATCGTCACGTTTGGCTTCACCCTCTTCGGTTTGGTATTCTTCACGGAAGTGACCACCGCAACTTTCATTTCGGCTCAATGCGTCGTAGGCGATGAGCTGTCCCATGGTGATAAAGTCATCCAGTCTGATAGCCTTGTCCAATTCTACATTCATGCCATCAGTTGTACCAGGGATAAACAGGTTCGTATCAAATTCTTTGCGGAGAGCCTTCATCTTTTCGATACCCTCTTTCAAGCCTTCAGCCGTGCGTGCCATACCTACGTAGTCCCACATTACTCGTCCCAATTCTTTGTGTATTGAGTCAACCGAACGCTTACCCTTGATGTTCATCAGCTTGTCAATCTTTGCCTGTACCGCTTTTTCTGCCTCCACAAATTCCGGCAAATCTTTAGAGAAACGGGGTACGGTAATCTGATCAGCCAAATAGTTCTGTATTGTATAAGGCAATACAAAATAACCATCAGCCAATCCCTGCATCAAAGCAGAAGCTCCCAATCGGTTTGCACCATGGTCAGAGAAGTTACATTCACCTATAGCGAAAAGTCCCTTGATAGAGGTTTGCAATTCATAGTCTACCCATATACCACCCATCGTATAGTGAATGGCAGGATAAATCATCATCGGTTCTTCATAAGGGCTAACGTCAGTAATCTCTTCGTACATGTCAAACAAGTTTCCATAGCGTTGTGCAACCACATCTTTGCCTAAACGTTCGATGGCATACTTGAAGTCCAAGAATACAGCCAATCCGGTGTTATTTACACCGAAGCCTGCATCGCAACGCTCTTTAGCTGCACGGCTTGCCACATCGCGGGGTACGAGGTTACCGAATGCCGGATACCGACGTTCCAAGTAGAAGTCACGATCTTCATCAGGGATGTCACAGCCACGCTTGGTTCCTGCCTGTAATGCTTTGGCATCTTCCAATTTCTTGGGAACCCATATGCGTCCATCGTTACGTAAAGACTCAGACATCAATGTCAGTTTTGACTGCTTGTCACCATGAATAGGGATACAAGTGGGGTGAATCTGTACGTAAGCCGGATTTGCCATGTAGGCTCCTTTGCGATAACAAGCCATGGCAGCAGTACAGTTACATCCCATCGCATTAGTTGAGAGGAAATAGGTATTTCCGTATCCACCCGTAGCTATTACTACAGCATGCGCTGCAAAGCGTTCGAGTTTTCCGGTAACCAGATTTTTTGCAATGATACCACGTGCACGTCCGTCTACCATCACTACATCCTGCATCTCATAGCGGGTGTATAGTTTTACGGTGCCGGCATTTACCTGGCGGCTCAATGCTGAGTAGGCTCCAAGCAGAAGTTGTTGACCTGTCTGACCTTTCGCATAGAATGTACGTGATACCTGAGCACCACCGAATGAGCGGTTGTCCAACATACCACCATATTCGCGAGCGAAGGGAACACCCTGTGCCACGCACTGGTCAATGATGCTGTTTGACACCTCTGCTAACCGGTATACGTTGGCTTCGCGGGCACGATAGTCACCACCTTTTACAGTGTCGTAAAACAGACGATAAACAGAGTCTCCGTCGTTCTGATAGTTCTTGGCGGCATTAATACCACCCTGTGCCGCAATAGAGTGTGCACGACGGGGAGAGTCCTGAATACAGAAGTTCAGCACGTTGAATCCCATTTCGCCCAACGAAGCGGCAGCCGAAGCACCGGCCAAACCTGTACCTACGACGATAACGTCGAGGCGGCGTTTGTTTGCGGGGTTCACCAACTTTTGGTGAGCCTTATAGTTTGTCCATTTCTCTGCCACGGGACCGGCAGGAATTTTAGAATCGATTGTTGACATATTCTTTTCGGTTGTTAGCTACAAGCACGAGCTATAAAATTTTTGGTTGTCAGCTGCAAGCTATAGCTATTAAGTTATTTTATTTATTTAAATAGGGACAACTCGTAACTCGTAGCTGACAACTTGTAACTGTCTCACTCGTAGCTCGTAGTTTGTCACTCATCACTCTTTTAGCAGCAAGCACCGCAGCAAAGGCTCTTTACATAGAAAGCTATCACAACGGCAGCAAAGCCTAATACCACAATGGTTGTATAAATCTTAGAGATGCAAATCCAACGGTTCAACCATACTTGATTGTTCCATCCCAACGTTTGCATGGCACTCCAGAATCCGTGGTTCAAATGGAACCAAAGAGCACCCAACCATACCAAATAAAGTACCACATTCACCCAACAGCTGAAAGTAGCCTGAATGTGATATACACCATTGGTAACGTTTGCCATAGTTTCGGCATCCACGTGAGCACCTGTCATGTGCATAATTTCGGGCAACTGCATCTTTGCCCAAAAGTGAACAAGGTGCAGGGCAAGACCCAAAATGACGATAAGACCCAGAACGAGCATGTTCTGTGATGCCCACTCTACTTTGTTTTTACGACGTTCGGTCACAGCATAACGTTCTGTTCCACGTGCTTTACGGTTTTGGATTGTCAGCCAGAAAGCATAAATGATGTGAATCACAAACAACGCTGCAAGACCAGCTGTTGCCACCAATGCATACCAGTTGGCACCCAAGAACTCACAAATCATGTTGTAGCCCTCGGCAGAAATCAGTGCCACCAAGTTCATTGCCATGTGAAACGTCAGAAACAGGACAAGGGCAGCGCCGGTAACCGACATTACCACTTTCCTTCCTACAGATGAATTACTTAACCACATAGAGTTTTTGAATTTAATTGTTTTTAGTTAGTTTTATTATTTCCGTTTTATGGTGTGGATATACTTCTTTGAAGCGAGAGTATACGCCACAGATTCGGCAAAGATAAGGTTTTTAAAGGAAAGAGGCAAAAAAAAGAAAAGAAAAATAAACTATTTGAAAGTTTCTGCTGCAGAATCTCTATTTTATCCATTTAAATAGGACTGATATAACGAATTAAATAGGACTGATATAACGAAGAAAGAGTTCCTGATATGCTATTCATTGCAAAAAGAGAAAGTGGCACTCTGTACCCTATAGGCTGCAAATTTATTCAAATATATACATAAACGCTTCTTCCGTCCTGTAACCCTGTTTGCAAAACACAGAGGCAGGACGGAAGAAGCCATATATAAAAGTTTGCCGGTCGGCAATTACTTTTTACGGTGGTGGAACAGGTTGGCTGTCAAGAAACCGACAAGGAATATAACGATGGTGCCAAGTACGATTGCCATGTATTCATGTATTCCAGAATCGGGCAAATGCAGAAACTCAGAGGCTGAAATCCAAGCAATGACAATGACTCCGCATGCGGTACCAATCACTGCGTCTACATTGCGTGCTTTGCGTGCAATGTAGCCCAACAAGAAGAGTCCTAACATGCCACCGCTGAAAATGCTTGAAAGCTTCCACCAGGCATCCAATATGCTGTCGACATTCAACAGTGCCAGTGCTACAATGATACCCAAAACTCCTACAATCAGGCTGGATAACTTCAGCACATACAAGCTTTCACGTTCGCCTGCTTGTTTGCGTATGCGTTTATAATAGTCGGCAAGAATGATGGTAGACGAACTGGTGACACTGGTCGCTACCGTGCTCATTCCGGCGGCAAAGATGGAGGCTATAAGTAAGCCGGTTAATCCTACCGGCAGTTGGTTGGCGATGAAATAAGGGAACACATAGTCGGCTTTCACTCCTTCAGCAGGCAGCAGGTCGGGGTAGACTTGATAATAGGCGTAAAGTGCTGTACCTATCAGGAAGAAGACTGCCGACATGGGGATGTAAAGATATCCGCCAAAGAGAGCTGAGAATTTCGCCTCTTTTTCGCTTTTTGCCGCATGGTAGCGCTGCACATAGTTCTGGTCAATGCCGTAATTCTGCAGATTGATGAAGATACCATATATCAGGCATACCCAGAAAGTTGAGGTTCCTATCCCCCAGTCAAAGCTTCCCAAGTCAAACTTATGGTCGCGGATGCCGATTTCAAATGTCTGTAATGGTCCTTCAGGCATGCCGAACATCAGTACCGCCAGGCATACCAGTGCTCCACCAATGAGGATGAATCCCTGAATTGCTTCGGTCCATATGACAGCCTTCACGCCTCCCATCATCGAATAGAGAATAATTGCAATGCTGGTGACGACTATGACAAGTTGGATGTTCCATCCCATCAGTACATTCATCGGCACTGCCAACAGATAGAGGATAGACCCCATGCGGGCTATTTGGGTCAACAGGTAACATGCCGAAGCATACAAGCGTGCCCACACGCCAAATCGCTCTTCGAGAAACGTATATGCCGAAACGCTGCCTTGGCTACGGTAAAAAGGGACGAAATACTTGGCTGCAAAATAGGAGGCTATAGGAATTGAAAGGCTGAATACAAAGGGATTCCAATCACCGGCATAAGCTTTGCCCGGGTTGCCCAGGTAGCTGATGCTGCTCACATAGGTGGCAAAGATAGACATTCCTACCACCCATCCGGGCAGGCTGCGTCCTCCGGATGTGAATTCATCTGAAGAGGTTTTTTTGTTAAAGAATGAGCAGCCGAACAGTACAATGCCGCCTGTAAAGATGAAAAAAACAATCAGGTCAATGATATGCATGGTTTTCCAATATTTGAATTACAACATCAGTTTTCCATTCTCTATGGGCAAGGCTTCCAATGCCAGACGGATTTTCTCGCGCTCGGGTGCATTGAACTTATAGAAGGGCGAGGCTACAAAATCGTCTTTGATGACTCCTAACAGCGAAAGGGCGCACTTCAAACCTTTCAGGTAGCTGGAGCCATGCTGACCCACCGTGTAGATGGTGCTACTTATCTGCATGATGTATTGCTGCAACCTGAGCACTTCTTTCAAATTGCCGCTTTTGGCAGCATTGTACATGTTTACATACAATTCGGGAAACATGTTGGCGCCTCCATTGATGCCGCCATGACCTCCCAGCAGTACGCTTTCGCCCGTAATCTCTTCGGGTCCCATCAGCATGGCAAAATCCGGGCGGTCTTTCATTGTGTACATCACTGACTGGAAGTAAACGGCATTGGCAGATGAGTCTTTGAATCCCTTCACCTGGGGATTCTGAGCAATGCGGTGAACTGTTTGTGGTGCAAAACTGACCTTGACATGTGATGGCATATTATAAAGGAATACAGGCAACGGCAATTGGGGAACCAGTTCTTCATAGAATTGGGCAAGTTCCGGTTGACCGGTTGCGAAATAATAAGGTGGTGCACTTACTACCCCCGATGCACCACAGTCTGCTGCAATATGTGCCAGGTTGATGCTCTCTACAATGCTGGTATCGGTTACACACACCAGTACGGGCAATCGTCCTTTGTTTATGCGGCATGTCTCTTCTATCATCTGTTTACGGATGCGATAGCTTAAACTTTGTTCTTCACCGGTTGTTCCCAAGATGAACAAACCATGTACTCCTCCTGTAATCAGATGTTCTATCAAGTGTTCCAGACTCTCTACATCCAATGTCTCATTGTCTTTCAGTGGGGTCACCAGCGGAGGGATGATACCACTGAGCGGTCCATCAAAACTATATTTCATATCCTTTTTCTTTATTAAAGTTGTTTCTTTGAATGGCTGCAAAGATACACTTTTTTTGTAAACTCACAAAACTTTTCCATTAACACCCTGCAAAACGGGCAAAAAAGGTAGGATAAACAAAAAAATCTCCAGGACTCACCCTGTTTTATCCTGGGACTCATGGCTTCAAGTCCTGCGACCGGGCGGACCAAGTCCTGCCACTTTGAATGGTGATTTAAGGAATAGAAAGCTAAAGGTTAAAAAAGAAAAAATGAATGCGTTTTGTGGGTGAAACGTCACCGTCAGTACCATCTGTCTGTTCTTTCCATGATCTATCTTCATTCCTTTCATTTCACCCATAAGTCTTTGTGAAACTGTATTTTGTGGGTGGAACGACTCTCTTTCATCCATCTTTCACTCATTTCATCTGTGATTTCACCTTTAAGTGGTTGTTGTATAGTTTGTTATGGGTGAAATGGGATGGTTGGATGAAGATTTGTGGTGATGTGGAGGGTGAATGTTTGTTGTGGGGTGAATCTTCTTTTTGTGTCAGGGTCGTTTCTTTTGCGAACTTGGGTGGCGAATGATTTTTTTTTCATTTGTTGTCCTTTATTTTTTTGGGGGGCTTTGGTTTCATATTTCGCCGGATTGATGAAAAAGTAGATAAGATTTTTGAAAAGAATGGATGATGATGGTAGAAAAACAAAAAAATAGAGTAACTTTGTAGAGAATTTACGAAAAGACAGCAATGAAAAAAAGACTTTTAAATGCATTGGTGGTGGCAGCTGTAGGAAGCGGTATTCTCTCTTTGGCACAGAATCTGCCATACGGTACGGACATAAGTGTGCCTGTAGGAACAGAGCAGAAACAGCCGTCGATGGATGAGGCTCAATTTCCTTTCCCTGCCCTTCCCGCCACACTGCGGGATGCAGAAAGCCGCCGCGATTACTTGCTCAAACATTATTGGGACGAGTTTGATTTCAACAACCGCGCCTTGGTGAACAACAGGGATGTGGCAGAGCAAGGATTCGTAAACTTCATTGCCTTGCTTGCCGACCCGAATACGCCAAGTGGACTGGCAACTGCTGCTATGAGGAACTTTTGTAATGGTATCATTGCGTCTCAGCAGGCAAGCCAGACTTTCATAGCTATGGCTGAAAGCTATCTGTTTGATACACGTTCGCCTATGTATGACGAACAAAGGTATGTCTTGTTCCTGCGTGAGATGACTCAGAGGAAAGAGCTGGACACAGCCAACCGACATCGCATGAACTATCTGTTGAAGCTGATTGAGCGGAACCGGCCGGGAGAGTTGGCTACAGACTTTACTTATTATACCCCCGACAATGTTGCGTATCGGTTGTCGGCAACCGATGTTGCTGGAGAATATTTGATTTTGTTATTCTACGACCCCGAATGTGAACAATGTCATGAAACATTGGAAACGATGAAAACTGACCCTTGGCTGAATGCAGAACTGGGAAATGGGCGAGTTTCGATGCTCGCTATATATACTGAAGGAGAAGAGGCCGTGTGGCGAAGCCGACTGACAGAGATGCCCAAACAGTGGAAAGTCGGGAACGATCGGAGCAAAATAAAAGACCATTCGCTCTATGACTTGAAAGCTATGCCGGTGATTTATCTGCTCGACAAAGAAAAGCGGGTAATATTGAAAGACGCTGAATACACCGAGGTAAAAAAAGTGGTAAAGCATCTGTAAAGCCGGCGAGAATCGAAAAATCAAGAGCTATATGCGGCTTGATTCTTTTTTTTCGAATCTCGCGTTTTGCTGTAAAGTACAAAAAGAAAGCAATATGGCTGAGTTTTTGCCATTTGTAAAGAGCGTGATGTGAAAATAGGGTGTGATTCTGTCAAAATGATGCTTGGAATGCATCTGTTTGGCGGTTTGTAAAGTAGCAGGTATTGGTGGGCAAATAGATATAAAGCCTCCTCTTTTAGGCAAAATGGCAGGAAAGTCTGAAAAAAAGCAAGAGTAATTGTCTGATTCAACTTTTATGTCTAACTTTGCCCCAATTTTCGATCGAACAAAATTGTTGATATCAAAATATGATGGAATTTAAGTACGACGTCGTTGTTATAGGTGCCGGTCATGCCGGGTGTGAGGCTGCCGCGGCTGCAGCTAACATGGGCTCAAAAACGTGTCTTATCACTATGGACATGAACAAAATCGGGCAGATGAGCTGCAACCCGGCCGTGGGAGGCATTGCTAAAGGGCAAATAGTGAGGGAGATTGACGCGTTGGGTGGATTCATGGGGCTGGTGACCGATCAAACGGCTATACAATTCCGCATGCTTAACCGTTCGAAGGGTCCTGCCATGTGGAGTCCGCGCGCCCAGTGTGATAGAGGAAAGTTTATTTGGGCTTGGCGCGAGGTATTGGAGAATACTGAGAATCTGCATATCTGGCAAGACACTGTAAAGGAGTTACTCGTTGAAAATGGGGAAGTTACGGGCGTAAAGACGATGTTGGAGGTTACATTCTGTGCCCGCTGTGTCATTGTTACTGCCGGTACATTCCTTAATGGCTTGTTGCATATAGGAGCCGTACAAATACCTGGCGGACGTATGGCCGAGCCTGCCTCATACCTGCTTACCGAATCTATCATGCGGCATGGCATAAAGACCGGGCGTATGAAAACAGGTACTCCTGTGCGTATAGACGGAAGAAGTGTGCATTATGAAGAGATGGACAAGCAAGAGGGCGAATCGGATTTTCATCGCTTCTCATTCATCAGCGACAGTCGTCCGTTAAAGCAACTTAATTGTTGGACTTGTTTCACTAATCCCGATGTTCATAGGATTTTAGAGGGCGGTTTGGCTGAATCGCCGCTTTACAATGGGCAAATCAAAAGTATCGGACCGCGTTATTGTCCGAGCATCGAAACGAAAATCGTTACATTTCCTGATAAGGGTCAGCACCAACTCTTCTTGGAGCCGGAAGGTGAAACCACGCAGGAGCTTTACTTGAATGGCTTTTCGTCGTCATTGCCTATGCAGATTCAGATTGAGGCGCTAAAGAAAATTCCGGCATTTCGCGATTTGGTGATTTACCGACCGGGCTACGCGATTGAATATGATTATTTCGACCCGACCCAGCTGAAACATACGTTGGAGTCGAAGGTGGTTAAAAACCTTTTCTTTGCCGGGCAGGTAAACGGTACGACCGGGTATGAGGAGGCGGGTGGACAAGGGCTGATAGCCGGTGTCAATGCGCACATTAATTGTCATGGAGGTACACCTTTTGTCTTAGGACGGAATGAGGCGTATATAGGTGTGCTTATTGATGATTTAGTGACAAAAGGTGTAGACGAACCTTACCGTATGTTTACTTCGCGTGCAGAATATCGCATTCTGTTACGTCAGGATGACGCTGATATGCGTTTGACTGAACGCTCGTATCGGTTGGGGCTTGCCAAACGCAATCGGTATGACATTCTGCAAGAGAAACGCGAACATATAGACATGATTATCGATTTCTGCCAAAAGTTCTCAATAAAAGCAGCCTATATCAACGATGCTTTGCAACAAATAGGGACTACTCCTTTGCGTGGAGGGTGCAAGCTGATAGACTTGATAGATCGTCCTGAAGTTAATATCCATAATATTGCACCGCATATTGCGGCTTTCAAACAATTGTTGGATAAGCTGCCGAGTCGTAGAGAAGAGATTATTGAAGCGGCAGAAATTAAAATCAAATATAGAGGATATATTGAGCGCGAACAATTGATAGCTGACAAAATGCAACGGCTCGAGAATATTCGCATCAAAGGAAAGTTTGACTATAGCAGCCTTCAGTCTCTGTCAACCGAAGCCCGGCAGAAATTGGAGAAGATAGACCCTGAAACGTTGGCTCAAGCCAGTCGGATTCCGGGTATATCGCCCAGTGATATCAATGTGCTATTGGTTTTGATGGGACGATGAACGATTAAATGTTCCACGTGAAACAAAAAGATGAGAAAAACTGTGTAAATAGCTGGTTTTAAGTATATATATCGAAAGTATACCGCCAATGGTTGAGCCTTCTTTACATACAAACGAATATTTGCGCGGAATAGTTATGAATCTGCCTGAATCGCCTGGCTGCTATCAGTATTTAGATAGAGAAGGGACGATTATTTATGTGGGGAAAGCTAAAAACTTAAAGCGCCGTGTTTACTCCTATTTCAGCAAAGAACATACAGCAGGAAAGACACGAGTCTTGGTGAATAAGATTGCAGACATACGCTACGTAGTGGTCAACACCGAGGAGGATGCTCTTTTGCTCGAAAACAACCTCATCAAGAAATACAAACCACGATATAACGTGTTGCTGAAAGACGATAAGACCTATCCTTCTATTTGTGTCAGCAACGAATATTTTCCACGTGTATTTTCTACCCGTCGTATCGTGAGAGATGGTTCTGCATACTATGGTCCTTACAGTCATGTACCCACCATGTATAGTCTGTTGGACCTCATCAAGAAACTCTATCCGTTGCGTAGGTGTCGTTTGGCGTTAACTCCCGAGAATATACGGAGCGGAAAGTTTAATGTGTGTTTGGAATATCACATCAACAATTGCAAAGCTCCTTGTGTTGCGCGCCAAACGCATGAGGAATATATGCAGGATATCCGCGAAGTCAAAGAGATATTGAAAGGTAATACGCACGGATTGGCTAAACAAATGTTGGAAGAGATGCAACATCTGGCTGCCGAGATGCGGTTTGAAGAGGCACAAGCTATCAAAGAACGCTATCTGTTGTTGGAGAGTTACCGTGCAAAAAGTGAAGTCGTGAGCAGTGTCCTACATAATATAGATGTCTTTTCTATCGAAATAGATGAAAATGATGCCTTTATTAATTATTTGCATATCGCTAACGGGTGTGTGAATCAGGCTTTTACTTTTGAATATAAAAGACGGTTGGAGGAGAGTCAAGAAGAACTGCTGCAGTTGGGCATTATAGAGATGCGTGAACGGTATAAGAGCCGTTCTCGAGAGATTATTGTTCCCTTTGAATTGGATTTGGAACTTTCAGATGTGACATTTTCTATTCCCCAACGGGGCGAGAAAAAGAAGTTGCTCGACCTCTCCATTCTCAACGTGAAGCAATATCGTGCCGACCGCATGAAGCAAGCCGAAAAGCTCAATCCCGAGCAGAAGAGCGTGCGCCTGATGAAAGAGATACAGACCGCCTTGGGCATGGAAAAGATGCCCTATCAGATAGAATGTTTCGACAACTCCAACATCTCCGGCTCCGATGCTGTGGCGGCTTGCGTGGTCTTCAAAAAGGCCAAGCCCAGCAAGCAGGACTATCGGAAATACAACATCAAAACGGTCGAAGGACCCGACGACTACGCCTCGATGCAGGAGGTGGTGCGTCGCCGCTACAGCCGTGCCATCGAAGAGGGCACTCCCCTACCCGACCTCATCATCACCGACGGTGGAAAGGGACAAATGGAGGTGGTACGCCAAGTGGTGGAGGACGAACTGCACCTCAGCATCCCCATCGCCGGACTGGCCAAAGACGACCGCCACCGCACCCGCGAACTGCTCTTCGGTTTTCCACCACTCACCATCGGGCTGAAGCAGAACACTCCCCTCTTCCACCTGCTGGAGCAGATACAGGACGAGGTGCACCGTTTCGCCATCACCTTCCACCGCGACAAGCGCAGCAAACGACAGACAGCCTCCGCCCTCGACACCATCAAGGGCATCGGCGAAAAAACAAAGTCCGCCCTGCTGAAACACTTCAAGAGCGTAAAGCGCATCCGCGAAGCCTCGGAAGAGGAACTTGCCTCCGTCATCGGACAGGCCAAGGCCAAGGCTCTCATCGAAGGACTGAAAGAATAGCATTCTTATGCCCGCAAGATTAGTATTCTTATCCGATGAAGAATACCAATCTTTAGCCCTCATGAGAATCGCGAATTTCCGTCCCCCTCCCCCGGAAAGACAGAAATATCGCAAGGATTTTGCGTCAATTTGGCACTTATTCTACTAACTATCAACCCTATAACCCTACTTCTCTTTGTTTGCATTTTCAAATGAAATAGAAAATTCGCGAGCAAAAGCCCCAATGAACCGACCAAAGAGCAGAAAAAGCGTGATGAATGTTATAATCTAATACAGGAATCCAACTAACCATAAGGGGAGTTTCTTGCCGATGGGATATTCCATAGAGTCGGCCAGGATGTACGAATCGGGTATGTCGGCTATCTGCTCAAAGGTCTTCTCCTTTCCGCCGACTTCAAACGTTATCTTTCCGTCAACCTTGAAGTCACCATTAGCCTTGCTGTATTCAACCGTGTGATTGTGGGAGAGCTGGTTTACAACGAAACATTCACGCAACGTCCCAATGTTCATTTGTGTACAGAGTGTACAGAGCATATTGGGGTTATGGATATAGATTTTATCAGGCTTCTGCATCTTAGTGACAGACTTGTTGTCTGTGTAAAGCAGGTTGACCAGCTCAGCCCTGTACATGAAGGAAAGATAACTAAGCACCGTCGTCTTGTTTATCTCCAAATACGAGGAGAGTTTAGCAATGTTCACTTCATAGGGCAAATTGTCCGAAAGGTAGAGCAACATAGCCTTCAGTTTACGTGTATAGGCAGGTTCCACGCCACAGAACAGCGTCATTTCCTGGTCAATGATAAAGTTTATCACATTTTCAATCCTGCTGTAATACTCCACATCATTGCCGTCGTAGAAGGGGTAATAGCCCACACGGAGGTATTCATTGAACAAGGCCAAAGGAGAGCATACCTTACATACGTCATCACAAATGGCATCCGCATCCGTCAGAATTTCCTGCAATGAATATGAAGGGAACTTTATCCCTTTGTAGAAATGCAGATATTCGCGGAAAGAGAGTCCTGCCATGTTATAGCTGAGCACGCGGCGCGATAGGTCTGCATCTGCATTAAGAATCTGTAGAAGCGAAGAGCCCGTAAAGGTCACTTTCATGTCGGGCCATAGGTCAATGATTTCTTTCAGTTCCCTGCTCCACGTAGGATATTTATGGACTTCGTCAAGAAAGAGGTGTTTGCCTCCCATCTGATGAAAGCGCTCTGCAAGGTCAAGCAAGGTGTGATTGGTAAAATAGATACTGTCCATAACGCAATAGAGTGCTTCGCCTGCACGTGTACCATATTTTTGCTTGATGTATTGCCGCATAAGGGTCGTCTTTCCCACTCCGCGTGAGCCACGGATACCTACAAGCTGCCTGTCCCACGAGATAGTATCCATCGTCTCCCGGACAATATCAAGACTTGTATTTGACATCAACAACCTGTGTTTGTTGTAAAGAGTTTCCATAACTTATTCCCTTATTTCATTTGTGCGCAAAAATAAAAAGACTTAGTGAAATAACCAAATTTATCCCGAAAAAGGTTACTCTACTAAGCGATTTTACTTGTAAATCGTTTATTGTACTAAGCGTTTTCGATTAAACTTCAAACTTCCTCCGTGAGTACTAAAAGAAACAAGCTACGGAGGCTTTGAGGATGCCGATGCATTCAAGCTCTACACGCTCGACATCGGTCTGCACGGAGCCATGACGGGCTTGGATGCCCGCACACTTATCACCGGAGATGAATTCTAATCGGACAAACAGGAATGTTTCGGAGAAACAGATTGGAGGTTACGTCCACTCTTTGGAGAGGGGATGCCCCATTTATCGAAGGAGTTGTACGGAGAAATAGCCATAGACGGACAGACAAACAAGTATTGTCGGACGGACTTTTTCATCGCGATTCGCAACATTTTCCAGTTTTCTTATCCGACTTATTCATATTATTGATATATTTGCAGCGGATTGAGGAAACTCGGTCCAAAAGACATTGTTGGAAAGAAAAAAGAAGCGTTATGCTGTCTTGTAAATCGAAAACGTAGGAAATTTTCAATGTAGTACAAGAGAAGCATAGTGGTTCTCACGCATATGGCGTGGGCTGCTATTACCATCCCTCGACTTATACGGGTTTTCCTACGACCTCCAAGAACGAACGTGGCATTGCAGTTCCACGCTTCTCTGTTGAATAAAAGGTCTTTGGGGACTGGAAGACATGTAATAAAAAATGGGAGT
>JAFUPU010000050.1 GCA_017472635.1 Bacteroidaceae bacterium | reverse complement strand
ACGCAGATGACAATCTCGTTTTCGCGTTCGCTCAGGTTTACCTCTTTGTCGCTTGCCTCTTGTTGGTGTAGGTTGAGGGCATCTTTTATTTTCTCCTCAATCTGCTCGACATCGTCGTAGAGAGTGATGCTGGCATCGTAAGTCTGCAAGATGGAGGTGTCGATGATGTTGCTGTTAATGGCTATGCACTTGAGCTTGTTGTGTACGGGGTCGCTTTTGAGCTGTTCGATGTTAAACCATCCTCCAAAGGTGGGGTTGACAAGTAGCAGAGAGGGTGTGTGTGTATGCAGGCAATTCTCCAACCCATTGGGTGAGGTCGCCTCTATGGCATTGACATGGAGGCTTGGCAAGTGCTTGAGCAGGGTTGCTAACCCGCAACGCACAATGGGTGAGGCCTCGGCTATCACCAGATTGATGGGTTGTGTGTCTTGTTTCATATGCCGCATTGTTTTTCCAAGTAGTTTACGGCAGGCACAAACAGATAGTCCTCTACCTTGCAATGGAAGATCAAGTCTTGCTCACAATTGAATATGTCAAACAAAACAGCGTTCAACAAGAGGTTTTCTGTACGTGCCGGATAATATTTGATGAGTATCTTTTTCAATTCAGATAGTTTCTCGTCAATCTGCTCGTGTTGCAACGAGTGCTTGTGGGTGAATAGCAATATGTTGCTTTTTTCGCCCGATTGGTAGATGTTCTCTTGTGGAGTATCGGTGTGTGCGGGATATTGGTCGAGGGGACATACTTGGTGAATGACTTCTTCTGCCTTGTCTATCTCTTTTCTTATCAAATGGTTTACATAGGTGAACTCATAGAGGTTTTCAAACTCCATGTGTTGGTGTACCTCAGCTACAAATTCGTCGAAGAACTTGAGGATGAGGATTACAATCTCTTTGGAGGTAGAGTCATCGCTGATGGCTTCAAACAACTTTTGGCGGATAGAAGGCAACGAGAAGTCGAGAAAATAGTTGTGCGCTCTTTTCAGGTAGTGTAGCAAACTCTCGATAGAGATGTTTTCAACATCGTCGTGCATCAGTTCGTGGTCATCTTGCAAAAAGTTGACCACGGCAAGAAACGTATGTGTGTCTACCTGATGTAGCTTGCACACCTCTTGCACACTTTTCTCCCCGAATCCCAAGGGAAGACCAAAACGACTCATCACTTGCAACAAGCGGTAGTTGTCGTTGATAAGGTCTGCCATCCGGTCAGAAGGGCGGTATTTTCCTATATAACTGTTCATCAGTGTTTCTGTTTTATCGTTTTATGGATTGTCTGGCATCCTGAAGATGGTGTATACCTCGAATATGGTGGCTATCGTGAGGCAGATAATCCATTCGTTGTGGCGGGTGACAAACATGAGTATGCCTGTCACAACCAGTAAGATGGCTCCTAAAAGTTGTTGGTTGCGCAGGCGCTTCATCAACCAGTCATTGCCTCGGTAGCAGGTAATAAATTGCATGGTGGCAAATAGCAATGCTCCGATGCTATAGAGATAGGGAGCAGGTTTCCACCCGGTAATGAAAGTGATGGCACCAATCAGTAGCAGGATACCTCCGAGGTAGAATCCTCCGGTTGTCCATTGTTTCTTTGTCATGGGTCTTTTCTTTTTTTCGGGAGTTGAAAGGGGTTATTCCTTGATGATGTAGATATCTTCGTTGGGTCTCTTCATCA
This sequence comes from Bacteroidaceae bacterium, assembly GCA_017472635.1. Classification (GTDB taxonomy): domain Bacteria; phylum Bacteroidota; class Bacteroidia; order Bacteroidales; family Bacteroidaceae; genus Phocaeicola_A. Next base: position 10,096 of record JAFUPU010000050.1, on the reverse strand, counting down.
AGTATTTCTCGCGGGCAATCTTTTCGATAGCTTCCGGATTGTTGTTCAGTTCTTCCAACATGCGTGAATCCTCTTCGTATTGGCGGGTATATTTCTCTATTTCAGCTTTGAGTTCGGCTATCTCACGCTGGTGTGACAAGCGACGTAGCCATGAGTTTTCGTCGAGTACTCCCACAATGAGCAGGAATATCAGTGTTACCACCAGGTATTTGTGGCGGCGTATGAAGTTCCATATAGTGTGTATCTTGTCCATTGTTTCTGATAGGTCTTTTAATTACGATTCGGTGATTGCCTTGTAGCGTTCGGGCAGTGCCTGATTGATAGCTTGGAATGCCTCTTCCATCATCTGCATCATTTTTTCCGGCTCTTCACCTTTGGGTGGGATAGGAGGAAGGATGGTGAGTGTGAGCCGGTGCCAAGTGATGAATCCGAACTTGCGTGTACGTGGAAGTACTTCAAATGAACCGGTGATGGCTACCGGTGCAATGGGTAGCTGCAATTGGTGGGCAAGTTGGAAAGCTCCTTTCTTGAACTTATTCATATGCCCAGTATGGGTGCGTGACCCTTCGGGAAATACAACCATTGAAGTGCCGTCTTGTAAGATAGAGCGTGCCCGGTCGATGGTGGCTTTTATCTTTTTCGGACCCGATTTGTCTACAAAGATGTATCCGGCATCATAGCAGGCGCGACCTATCAAAGGGATTTTCCGTAACGATTGTTTCATCATCCACTTGAAATGACGTCCGAGGAAACCCAATATCAGAAAGATGTCGAAAGCCCCCTGGTGATTGGCTACGAACACATAAGAGGTGTTCTCTTTCAGATGTTGGCGACCTTCAACTTTTACGGGGAGTAGCATGATGCGGCAAAAGAGCCATCCCCAAATGTGTGCAGGGTAATATCCCCAAAAGTGAGCATTCCCTAAAAGACACCCCACAGACGTGACCAATGCTGTCAGTATACTGAGCACGAGCAATAGGGGAAGGGCAATGAACAGTTGGTAAATCCAATAAAACAGTATCATAGGTCAAAAATGCATTTTGCCGCAAATTTAAAAAAAATCTTTCAATTATACATTAGTTTGGCAAAGAATATTCTATTTTACTTGCATAAAGGAGTACATGTGGTTATTTTCCTGAATAGGCTTTCAGTGTCAACAACGTTATTTCGGGCCAGGCTCCAAAACGGTAAGGTATCATCACCGAACCTATTCCTTGATTTATATAGAGTGTTTGCCCGTCTTGGTTGTATGCACCTCCCCATTCGGGATATATCCAAGCCGAGGGGGAGAAGTTGCCTATCTTGAATTGCATGGCATGGGTGTGTCCTGACAAGGTAAGCTGAATGTCAGTATCAGGAATTACCTCTCTACGCCAATGGGTAGGGTCGTGGCTGAGCAATATTTTGAATGCCGCTTCTGCTTCTTGCATGGCTTTGGGCAGATCTCCATAAGCGGGAAATGGAGGCTCACCGCTGTTTTCAACTCCTATCAAGGTTATGCTGTCGTTGCCATGCCGGATTGTATGTGACTCGTTGAGCAAGAGTCTCCATCCCATCTCTTGTTGGCGTAGCTTCAATGCTTGCAGGTTTGCTCGCTTCTCTTCTTCATTTCTCCAGTGGCGATAGAGTCCATAGTCGTGGTTCCCCAATACCGAGAAAACCCCATCAGTAGCTCTCAGGCGCGACAAGAGGGTGTCGGTGCCATCAAGCTCGCTGGCTTCATTGTTTACCAAGTCTCCGGTAAAGACAATCAGGTCGGGATCGAGTGAATTTATTATCTCCACCATCCGCTTCACCTCTTGCGGGTAATGTTTGATGGTTCCTATGTGCAGGTCAGACAGTTGTACAATGCGGTATCCGTCAAACGAGGTCGGTATTTGGCTATGGCTGAAAGTTAGCTCGTTTACTTGAAATGCCCTCCATCCCCAAATGCTTCCATAGAGTATGATGTATGCTCCAAGGAAAGCTACAAGCAGTGCCATGGCATTTGTTACTTTCTTGAGACCTGTCCGGTTTCTATGTGGAACGATGGGAGTGACACACCATCCCAACAAACTGCAAAGCGTGAAAAGGCACTTGGGGATGGTGAGCGTGAGGTAGGCGATAAAGAATAATGCGGTAGCTTGCGTGCGCCATTGGGTGAAGTTGTCTCCTAAAAGCAGTAGGGTCGCACTTAGTCCGAGTATAAGGGTTGGCATCCAATAGAGCCATCTGAGCCATTGGCGTTTGGCATGCCTGAGGTAATTGCGGTCGATATATAAGTCAGGTAAAACCAACAAAAGTATAAGGAATAGGTAAACACGTCGTATCATTTTCGTCTGTTTGGTATATCGTTGTTTCGTTATATATATATTATAATAGGTATGGGCGCAGATAGGCGGTAAGCACTTCTACCGGCATATTGCGTCGGGTGGCATAGTCGGCAAGTTGTTGTTGGCTGATGGCGCTGATGGTGAAATAGCATGCTTGTGGGTGGCTGATCATCAATCCGCTTACCGAAGCATGGGGTTGCATGGCACCATGCGATGTCAGTCGGATGCCAATCTCTTCAATGTCCAATAGTTCGTCAATCAAAAAGTTGACCGACAAGTCTGGCAGCGAAGGATACCCTACGGCAGGACGTATCCCCGTAAATTTCTCGGCATGTAGCTGGCTGATGGATAGCTGTTCGTCGGGTGCATATCCCCAGAATGATATCCGCACCTGTTGGTGCATGCGTTCGGCACATGCTTCGGCTAATCGGTCGGCAAGTGTCTGTGCCATCATGTGCAGGTATGGGTCGTTAGGGTATAGCTGTTCAATACGGTTGTCGGCACAAGTGGCAAACACACCTACACAATCTCTCTTTCCGCTCTCTTTGGGGGCAACAAAATCGCTTAGGCAGAGGTAATATCCGTTCTCTTTTTCGCTTTGTTGGCGTAGCAGGGGGAAAGAAATATCATCAAGCAACAGGTCATCTCCATCGGCATTTGCTTCACACAATCGGCAGATGCCATAGGCTTTGTATCTTCCTTCAAGTTGGGCAAGCATGTTGTTTGCCTCTTTGTGCAATTGCATGGCTTGTGCTGCTTCTGCTCGTTCTTTCTCGGGGAAAGAAGCCAGCCAACCGGCTTTACAGGCATCACATCCGTGGATGTGGCTGATAGAACTGTAGCGTGTGTTGATACCCCATGCATGAAAAAAATAGAGCCAATTGATGTAAGGCACCAGCTCACTTATAGCGTATGTGAATATCCTTCTCCTCATAAGGGTCATGAGCGGTTAAACTCAAGTGCCTCTCCCCGGATGTTGTCGTTTACATATCCGTTGGCATATACTGATTGTCCGTTTACGAAGGTCTGTTCTACTTTCCAGTTGAATGTATGTCCTTCCAGCGGACTCCATCCACATTTGCTGAGTATGCGTTCAGGGGTTACTTCCCAAGGCGTTTGTGGGCGCACAAGCACTAAATCGGCACGATATCCCGGACGCAGAAATCCGCGCTCTTTGATTTGGAAGAGTCGGGCAGGGGCATGACACATCTTATCTACCACTTGCGCAATCGATAGCACCCCTTCGTCTGCCAGTTCCAACATGGCAACCAGTGAGAATTGCAGCATGGGCATGCCTGATACTGCCTTCAAGGCTCCTCCCTCTTTTTCGGTAAGCAGGTGCGGGGCATGGTCAGTGCCAATCAAGTCAATGCGGTTGTCGTTTAAAGCCTCTCTGAGGGCTTGTCGGTCTGCTTTACTCTTTATGGCAGGGTTGCATTTGATGCGTGTACCCAATCTCTGGTAGTCATCTTGGCTGAAATAGAGATGGGCGACACACGCTTCGGCGGTAATCTTTTTGTTTATATCTAATGGAGCATTGTCGAAAAGTGTAAGTTCGTCAGCCGTACTTACATGGGCAATATGCAGACGTGCTCCGGTTTCGCGTGCAAGTTCAACCGCTTTTTGGGTCGATTGGCGGCAAGCTTCTCTTGAGCGTATGAGTGGGTGGTACGAAACATCAGGGTCTTCTCCCCAAAGTTTGCGTACGTTTTCGCTATTCTCTTTAATAATCTGTTGGTCTTCACAATGCGCCATTATCAGCATGGGGGCTTGTGCAAACAGCTGCTTGAGTGTCTGCTCGTCGTCGACAAGCATGTTGCCCGTACTTGAACCCATAAACAGTTTGATGCCACAAACCTTATCGGTGTCAAGTTGCGCAAGCAAATGGGCATTGTCGTTAGTGGCTCCGAAGAAAAATGTGTAGTTGACCCTGCTCTCTTTGGCAGCTTGGTTGAATTTCTCTTCAAGAGCCTCTAAGGTTGTGGTCTGTGGTTGCGTGTTGGGCATGTCCATATAAGATGTCACTCCTCCTGCAGCTGCAGCCCGGCTTTCGCTGGCAATATCAGCCTTGTGGGTAAGTCCCGGGTCGCGGAAGTGTACATGGTCATCTATCACTCCGGGTAGCAGGTAGAGTCCGGTAGCATCAAACTCGTAGTCATAGTTCTCTTCGGGCATCTCTTCATCGGTGGTGAAGACCGATTCTATATAACTGCCATTGATGACCAGGTTCCCTTGGAATTGTTTCCCCTCGTTGACGAGGGTGGCGTTTCTGATAATCGCTTTCATGGCTTCTCTTTGCATGTAGGGTATTTTTTGAACCATCCGTCCCATCTGAGTCTCATCACTCCGAATACCGCTTCACTGAAGATACCTCCGCTCATTTTCGATTCTCCCAGTTCGCGGTTGATGAAGATGACAGGCACCTCTTTAATCTTGAATCCACATTTGTAGGCAGTGTATTTCATCTCAATCTGGAAGGCATACCCCTTGAACCTGATTTCATCGAGGTTGATAGTCTCCAACACCCGGCGTCGGTAACACTTGAATCCGGCGGTCGTATCGTTGATGCTGATGCCTGTGATGAGGCGTACATATTTCGATGCAAAGTAGCTCATCAATACCCGCCCCATAGGCCAGTTCACTACGTTCACACCACTTACATAGCGTGAACCAATCGCTACGTCATACCCCTCTTCGGCGCAGGCTGCATAGAGGCGGGGCAGGTCGTTGGGGTTATGTGAGAAGTCGGCATCCATCTCAAAGATATAGTCGTACTGATGGGCAATAGCCCATTTGAAACCTGCTATATAGGCAGTTCCTAACCCCAGTTTGCCGGTACGTTCAACCATGAACAGTTGTTCAGGAAACTCCTTTTGCAGGGTGCGTACAATCTCTGCCGTCCCATCGGGTGACCCGTCTTCAATGATTAAGATATGGAAACTTTTTTCCAATCCGAATACGGTGCGGATAATCTGCTCGATGTTCTCTTTCTCGTTGTATGTCGGTATAATGACAAGACTGTCTGAAGCACACATATAGGTATGTTTATTCGTTAGTTTATAAATTAACGTGCAAATGTAAGGAATATAGCTAAAAATAACGAGATATTAACGTGAGTTAACGTATCGCGGGTGCAAGAAATCTGAAAAAAAGGTGCATCCCCATGCGGAAATGCACCTTCAACTCTTATGAAAACTTGCAAAAACAATGTTTCTTACAGAACTTTCTTATAGAGGTCGAGAATGATCTCTTCGGTAACCTCACGTGGGTTTCCGGGAGTACATACATCAGCGAAGGCAGATTTTGCCAACTTGGGCAGGTCACCTTCCTTGATGCCAATCTCAGACAAGTGTTGCGGAATACCTACGCGGATAGAGAGTTGGCGTACAGCATCGCATGCAGCTTTGGCAGCTTCTTCTTTTGTCATACCCTCTTTATATACGTTCATAGCCTTGGCAATGTCAGTATACTTGTCGAGTGCGGCAGGTGCGTTGAACTCCATGATGGTGGGCAACAGCAGCGCATTAGCCACACCGTGAGGAATATCAAAGATGGCACCCAACGGGTGAGCCATACCGTGAACAACACCCAGACCTACGTTTGAGAAAGCCATACCGGCAATGTATTGTGCTACAGCCATACCGTTGCGTGCCTCAGCATTGTTGGGCTCGTTAACAGCAGTCTCGAGGTAGCGTGCAATCATTTCGATAGCTTTGATTTCAAACATGTCACTCATTTCCCATGCACCCTTGGTGATGAGGCCTTCAATGGCATGAGTCAACGCATCAAGACCGGTTGATGCGGTAAGGCTCTTGGGCAGGGTATACATCAACTCTGCATCGACAATGGCGATGGCGGGGATGTCGTTGGGGTCAACGCATACCATCTTCTTTTCATTCTCTTCGTCGGTGATAACATAGTTGATGGTAACCTCGGCAGCCGTACCGGCTGTGGTTGGCAGTGCAATGATGGGCACTGATTTCTTCTTTGTCGGGGCAACACCCTCCAGTGAAACAACATCAGCAAACTCAGGGTTGTTGGTGATGATACCGATAGCCTTTGAGGTGTCGATAGACGAACCGCCACCGATGGCAAGGATAAAGTCAGCACCTGATTCAGCAAAAGCTTTCACACCGGCATTCACATTGCTTACGGTAGGGTTGGGTTTGATTTCACTGAACACGACATAAGGGATGTTGGCAGCTTCAAGCACCTTCAGCACCTTGTCGGCAACACCAAATTTCAGCAGGTCTTTGTCGGTGGCAACGAAAGCCTTGTTCAAACCTAATCTCTTGATTTCTTGGGGAAGTACCTCACGTGCTCCCGGACCGAAGTATGAAACTTCGTTCAATACAAATCTATTAATCATAGTTCTATTTAAATGTTAATGATGCATATTTTTTATTTTCGGCTACAAAGTAACGCAATTCTTTTAAAACAGCCTACAAAAAAAGTATGTTATAAAACACATTTTTTGCTTTTTTAGAAAGCTTTACTCTTTTCTCACTCTCATGCAGGTCGTTTTTTCAGGTGAATGTTTGTGTATTGTTTCGGGATTCGTTAATTTTGCATCCGCTCACATGGTATATCCTGTCATCGGTGTATGACCGGCTTGTACGGTAGAGCAATTATGTTACTATATATAATAAGGTATAAGATGAAAAAATACATATCTCCGGGGTCATGGTTCTCTTTTGAATATCCCGAAAGTTGGCATGAGTTTGAAGACGAAGCAGGCAGTTTCCTTTTTTATAATCCCGATGTATGGAGTGGCAATTTCCGTATCTCGGCATCGTTGGATGCATCGCCCGATTTTGCTGCAGAGACCATGCAGGATGAGTTGGAGCAATACACCGATGCCACCTTGGTGAAGTTTGGCGGGCGTGAATATGTCTATAGCCGCGAAACCTTTGAAGAGGGTGGCAGTTGGTACACCTCCCATTTTTGGGTGACAGGTGCAGCCAACATGGCTCTCTATTGTACCTTCACTGTGGCTAAAGACCAGCCGATAACCGATGTGAATAATGTGTTGGCATCGTTGAAACTCTACAATCCCATGCAACCGGCATGTCGCGAGGTAGTTGGAGTCCGCCTGATGGAGGTGGCAGCCATCAACGAAGCCTTTGATTGGGCATCAAAGTCGGTGAAAAAACGGTTGAAGAAAGATTTCTCGGCAAAAACCGCTGACAGCATCACCTATCTGGATCAGTTGATTGACGAAGATGGAAGCAAACACCAGCGCGATACCCAGACGCGGGTAGGGCTGGTGCTCGGTTGTTTCCTGATAGATGAGGTCGAGGGAGTGGAGTGGGTGACACTGGTTGATGGAAAGACTGAAGTGCCTGCACTCTACTATAGCCGTGGAGGGGGAAAATTCTCTCCCATGTCTCTCAAGCAGGCAGGCAACAGCGTGGTAGAACCTGTCAAGGTGGTGGCGAAATTGTGGGCAGAAGATGACACACGTACGCTGGCACAGCTGTATGAGGAGTTGTTGGGACGGTTGCTTTAAGATGGAGGAAAAGACAGATGGCGGTAGTAAATCCGATATTACAGGTCGAAAATCTGACCAAATCGTATGGCGATTTGGTCTTGTTTGAGCACCTCTCCATGGGACTCTCTCAAGGGCAACATGTAGGGCTGATAGCCAAGAATGGAAGTGGTAAAAGCACGCTGCTTGACATACTCACCGGTAAAGAGGGGTACGATGAAGGCTCCATCGTCTATCGGCGCGATGTACGTGTCGGCTATTTGCAGCAGGCACCCGTCTATCCGGCTGAACTCACCGTCATGGAGGCATGCTTCTATCAGGGTTCTCCTGTGGCACAACTCGTCAAAGAGTATGAACGTTGCATGGATACCGAGGGTCATCCGGGCATAGAGGAACTTATGGCACGGATGGAGCAAGAGAAGGCTTGGGACTATGAGCGGAAAATCAAGCAGATATTGTATCAACTCAAGATTTTTGATATGAATCAGCCGGTCGGGCAACTCTCGGGCGGACAGCTCAAGCGTGTGGCATTGGCAAATGTGTTGATTACTGAACCCGAATTCTTGATATTGGATGAACCGACCAATCATCTTGATATGGAGATGACCGAATGGCTTGAAGATTTCTTGAAGCGGAGCCATCTCACCCTGCTGATGGTTACCCACGACCGTTATTTCTTGGATAGGGTCTGTTCAGAGATTATAGAAATAGACAACCGTACACTCTACTCTTACAAGGGTAACTACAGCTACTACCTTGAGAAACGCCAAGAGCGCATCGAGGCAACCAATGCCGAGATAGCCCGTGCCAACAATCTCTACCGTACCGAGTTGGAGTGGATGCGCAGGCAACCCCAGGCACGTGGGCACAAAGCACGCTATCGCGAAGAGGCATTCTACGAACTGGAGAAGATAGCCAAAAGTCGCATCACCGAGCAACGGGTAAAACTCGATGTCAAGGCATCTTATATAGGCTCTAAAATCTTTGAGGCAGAAAATCTCTGCAAGAGTTTTGACGATGGACAACTCAAGATACTTGATGACTTTTCATACATCTTTTCGCGATACGAGAAAATGGGTATTGTAGGTGAGAACGGTACCGGAAAGTCAACCTTCATCAAGATATTGATGGGCGAGGTGCAACCCGATAGTGGCAGGTTGGAAATCGGTGAAACCGTCCGCTTTGGCTATTATTCGCAAGCAGGAATGCAGTTCGACGAACAGATGAAAGTCATAGATGTCGTGCGCGACATTGCCGAAGTGATAGAGTTAGGAGGCGGACAACGGCTTACGGCATCCCAGTTCCTGCAACACTTCCTTTTTACTCCCGAGACCCAGCATAGCTATGTCTATAAACTTAGCGGAGGCGAACGTCGTAGACTCTATCTGTGTACCGTCTTGATGCGCAATCCCAATTTTTTGGTCTTAGATGAGCCGACAAACGATTTGGATATTGTCACCTTACAGATACTCGAAGAGTACTTGCAACATTTCAAAGGGTGTGTCATAGTTGTCTCTCACGACCGTTACTTCATGGATAAGGTGGTCGATCACCTGATGGTCTTCCAAGGGCAAGGCGATATACGCGATTTTCCCGGAAACTATTCCGATTATCGCGAGTGGAAAGAAGCCCGCAAGCAGCAAGAGCGCGAGGCTACCAAGCCTAAACAAGATGAAAAACCCCGAAATACAACAGTCCGTACAGAGAAAAAGCGTCTCAGCTTTAAAGAGAAACGGGAATTCGAACAATTGGAACAAGAGATTGCTGCCTTAGAAGAAGAAAAACATGAGATAGAGACCTCGCTCTGTAGTGGTACCCTTTCAATAGATGAACTGACTGAAAAGTCAAAACGCCTACCTCAACTTGAAGAAGAGTTGGAGGCAAAAACCCTCCGTTGGTTTGAGTTAGGCGAGATGAATGGTTGAAGCTTTTCAACCATTCATTTTCTTAATAGCGCGAAGCGCATCACCCCTTTTAATGTTTTAAAAAACGGTACATCTCCTGGTAGGAGATGTACCGGTCTTTGTATCGAGCTGATTGATAAGAGGTTATTGTTTTGAAAAAGAAGATTTGTTAAACAAATGGTTGAAATGTTTCAAAAAAACAGCCATTTTTATTGAAATTTCTGACTGAAAAGCGCTGATAATAAGAAAAAAGCCGTATCTTTGCACCATAAACGGTACATCTCCTACCAGGAGATATACAAAAATAAGGAGGTTATATGGAAGCAAAAACCGATGCCAGACATACACTTTCCGTAACGGCAGTCAATGGGACTGGCGACCGCGAAGCGCTT
>JAFUPU010000049.1 GCA_017472635.1 Bacteroidaceae bacterium | reverse complement strand
GCTATCCCAACAATAGGGCTAATGCTTTTCTCGATTGGTTCACCTATAGCGACAACACCATAGATGGCCAAAGCCGAAAGAAGGCATATACTCTGTGGGAAAGCGACCTTGTGGCAGATAAAGATGTGGGTAAGGTGAAATCGCTACAACAAATTCATGCTTATCTTTTCGGTGGCCTTTATGACTTTGCAGGCAAAATACGTACAAAGACGATAGCCAAGGGTAATACGCTGTTTTGTCTGGCAGAGCATCTCAGATAGCAGTCGCATCCGCGCACTTCTGAAAGAGGCATTGACCGATAAAATCAACGACCGCGAAACCTTTATGAAGGGTATTGACTATTCCTATTATTACGAACAGGAGGAGTAATGATTACATAAACAGGTAAACCATGACCCAAGAAGAAATACCCAAATCTCAATCTTTGATAATAAGGTCTATGACCAGTGGTAGATGGTCGCTGTAACCTCCTTTGTATAGGGGACCTTGCAGGGTGCGTGATGGTACATACTCTCCATACCGTTCGTTGTACTCGAGGAGGAATGGGAAACTTGCGATGCGGGTATGAGATTCGTTGGTGTATAAAGGACTTTGGGGGATGAGCATCGAACCGGAAACAATGATTTGGTCGAGCTTTTCCCAGTTTCCTTGAAAGAAGTAACTGCCTTTCTCCTTATTATATATAAGGTTGTACAGATTTTGGGGTGTGATGGTAGAATCTGGAGTGACGGGCTTGCTCTGAAGAACTTGGCTGAGCGAACGATTTGTAGGATGATCGTTAAAGTCTCCCATGACGATGATGGAAGCATTGGGAGATGTTGATTGCAGGGAGTCGATGTGTTGCTTGAGTAGGCTGGCTGCCTGCATCCGGTAAGGCTCAGTCTCTTTGCGTCCTGCTGAGCGTGAGGGGAAATGGCAAAGGAAGAGGCTGAGGGTATCTTTCCCACTGACCTTTCCTGTAAGGTGCAAGATGTCGCGTGTGGGATTGTCGGTAGGTTCGATGCGAATATCCTTTCTGTTTATAGGTGTAAATCGTTCGGGGCGATAGAGGAGGGCAACGTCGATGCCCCGTTCGTCAAGTGACTGGGTGACATAGAAATGATAACCAGCCGTCTTTAGGGGAGAGCGGCGGGTGAGGTCGTAAAGAACCCGTTCGTTTTCTACCTCACATAAACCTATCAAATCGGGTAGATGTCCATTGCCGACAGCAGCAACTACCCTGCTGATGTTGACAAGCTTCTTCTGATAACGCTTGTAGGTCCATCTCATGTTGCCGTCGGGTAGAAACTGTTGGTCGTCTGTCAAGGAGTCATCCCGGCAGTCGAAGAGGTTTTCTACATTGTACCACATAATCCGCAGGGTATCGGGTACATCCTGGCAGTGTATGTACGAGCCCCAACACAATGCGATGAGAGAGAGGAACAAGCGTTTCATTAATCCTGGAAATAGATACGTTTTACGCGATTGCTGACTCCGGTCAGCACCTCATAGGGGATGGTCTGCAAGGTGTCACTTAAAACCGTTACGGGCAACTCTTTTCCGAAGATGATGGCTGTATCTCCTTCGTTGCATTCAATGCCGGTTACATCTATCATGCAGACATCCATGCAGATGTTGCCGATGTAGGGAGCCTTTTTCCCGTTGACAATGCAGTAAGCATTCCCGTTCCCTAACTTCCGGTTCAGTCCGTCGGCATATCCAATCGGCAGGGCGGCTATGCGTGAGGGCTGTTTTACCTCTCCCCTGCGGCTATATCCGATGGTCTCTCCCGGTTGTACATCGTGAATTTGCAGGATGGTTGTCTTCAGCGTGCTTACCGGGTTTAACAATCTGTTGTCGATGGGGTCTACTCCATAAAGTCCTAATCCCAGACGTACCATGTCGAGGTGGTATTCAGGAAAGCGCTCAATGCCTGCAGAGTTGCAGATGTGTCGTAGGATTTTGTGACTGAAAGCCTCTTGCAATGTCTCAGCTGCCCGGCGGAAACGCTCCCACTGTAATTCGCTGAATGCATCAAACTGGTTGCTGTCACTGCCAACAAAGTGAGAAAAGACTGAGCGTGGGGTTGCGGCATTTTGTCTTTTCAGCCGTTCCACCAATGCAGGCATTTCTTCGGGCAAGAATCCTAACCGGTGCATTCCGCTGTCAACCTTTATGTGGATAGGATGATTGTCGATACCCTCTTTTTCAGCCGCCTCTATCAGTTTGTCAAGCAGTCTGAAGCTGTACACCTCAGGCTCGAGGTGGTAGTCGAACATATGTTTGAATGCTGTAACCTCAGGATTCATGATGATGATAGGACAGGTGATGCCGGCTTTGCGTAGTTCTACCCCCTCGTCGGCAACGGCAACGGCAAGATAGTCTACGCGATGGTCTTGCAGGGTCTTGGCTATTTCGTATGAACCGGCTCCGTATGCAGCGGCTTTTACCATACAAATCATTTTAGTTCCGGGCTTCGTCATGCCGCGATAGTAGTTGTAGTTGTCAATGACGGCGTTCAAGTCTATTTCCAGTATGGTCTCATGCACCTTCAGCTCCAGTTGTTCTGTCAGGTCGTCGAAATGAAAGCATCGTGCCCCTTTTATTAGTATCATTTCGCTTCGCAATGAGTCAAATACCTCCGATGCAAGAAGCTCGCTGGTAGTTGCAAAGAAATATTTCTCAAAGGGGAAGACATCTGCCACTTTTGCAATCTCTTTTCCTACCCCGATAAATTTCTCTATGCCTTTTTGTTTCATCATTTCTGCCACATGGCAGTAGAGTTCCCGTGCCGGTACTCCTGTCTCCATCATATCCGAGAGGATGAGCGTTCTTTTCCTGCCCTCTTTTTCGGGGCGGCGTGCCATGAAGTCGAGTGCTATCTCCAACGAGGCTGGGTCTGAGTTGTAACTGTCGTTGATAAGTGTACACCCTTGTTTACCCTCTTTGACCTCCATTCTCATGGCAACGGGTTCTAAGCTCCTCATCCGTTCGGCTATGGTGGCGGGTGCCATGCCCAGATAGAGGCAAGCGGCAAGGGCATTGATTGAATTCTCTATGGCAGCATTGTCGATGAATGGAATCCGGTATTCTCCTCCTGTTGAGAAGTACCGATAGCGGACAAGTGTCTCTTGTTCGGCTTTCTCGATTGCGCTGATGTACAGTTCGCTTTGTTCGTCTGCTGCAGACCAAGCGATGGTCTTTGCCTGAAATTCCCCGTTGCTTATGCAGTCGTGGATGATGTGGCTGTCAGCGTTGTAGATGATGACCTCGCACTCCTTGAAAAGCTTTAGTTTTTCTATACATTTTTCTTGTAATGTGCTGAAATTCTCTTGATGGCTACCTCCTAAGTTGGTCATGATTCCGATGGTGGGCTTTACTATCGGTTGCAGCCGTTGCATCTCAAGGGGTTCAGAGATGCCGACCTCAATGACAGCCAGTTCGGTCTGTTCGTTCAATTGCCAAACCGAGAGCGGCACACCTATTTGCGAGTTGTAGCTGCGTGGCGAGCGGGTGACCGTCCGTTCTTTGTTCGTCAGTTTGTATATCCATTCTTTAACGATGGTCTTGCCATTACTGCCGGTGATGCCGATAAGGGGCATGTTGAATTTGTCTCTATGTCTTTCAGCCAACAGTTGCAGCGCCTTGAGTGGAGAGGCTACCTTCAAGAAAGAGGCTCCTTTCAGCGTATCAGCCTTGGGGGGCAGTTCGCTCACGACAAAGGCACGTACCCCTTTGTCATAAAGTTCACTGATGTAGCGGTGTCCGTCATTGCGGTTGCTTTTCAGTGCAAAGAATAGGGTCTCTTCGGGAAAGCAGACAGAACGGCTGTCTGTCAAGAGGCGTGTGATGGAGTTCTGCTCTTCTCCGCAGCAGGTCGTATTTAACAGGGCGGCTATTTCTTTAATCGTGTATGGCATGATGTCAATTCGTTTTGGATGTTGATTTCAGGATGCGTTTGGCTGAAATGTTCAAGTTTGGTTATCAGTTGGTTCACGAACTCGTTGTATGCTTCGGATGCAGGATTTGAGGGACGGTGGTTCAGTGCTTTCTGTATGACCTCCCACTCCTGCAACGTCTTTTGGGTCTGTTTGCTGAGGTAATAGCTCTTGAATCGTTCCCAAATGTAGTTGATGGCCAAAGGGGTGGGGTGCAGCATGTCGTCGTTGTAGAAGCGGTAGTCTCGCAACTCGTCCATCATGATTTCGTAGGCAGGAAAGTAGAAGCAATGGGCGGGAAACCGTTTGACCAGTGCATCGACGGCAAGCAGCAACACAGCCTTGCTCAACTGGTTGGCATGGAGTCCGTCTTTCTGGTGGCGGATGGGGCTGACGGTGAAAAGAATCTTCAGTGACGGACGTTCTGAAATCCAACTTTGGATAAGCGATTCATACGCATCTACAATCTCATCGCATGTCAGTCGTCGTCGGGTAAACTCCCTTTCGGGTATCTTGTGGCAGTTTCCCACGATACAGCCGGTGGCATTGTAGTGATAGACATAAGCACTTCCGAATGTCAATATCAGCCTGTCGGTCTTTTCCCAATTTTCAGTAGCTCTGTTTAGCCGCAAGTTTATCGAATCTATGCAATGGTTGACCGATGGTGCCGAAAAACTGCTGTGATGCATCAGGCTGTGCCACCCGTTGTGCTCTACCAATTCAGGTGAATCGGGCGAATAGCTTCGTCCTTGTCCGATTTGTTTCAGTGCTTCGGCAATAGACATCGGGTTGTACAGCACACCAAAGGGATTGATGTCGCAGGCAAACTTGCCATCTGCCAGTCGGGCTCCTATGTGCTCGGCAAAGCACGACCCAAACAGCATGATTGTGTGGGCATGACAGAATTCTGTCAGACTTTTAGGTCGCTCTATAGGTGTGATAAATCCGTTTTGCATAAGCTAAAATGAAAAATTTACTGCAAAAATAGTCATATTAGTGTTATTTATGTTATTTTTGCACTATTATTTCTAAATATGATGCAAGAAAATACGAGATATAGCTTGTTGAAAAGCATTGATAATCCAGCAGACTTGCGCAAATTACAGCCGGGACAATTGCCCGAGTTGTGTGCAGAGTTGCGGCAGGATATCATAGATGAAGTTTCGCGTAATCCGGGACATTTTGGCTCCAGCCTGGGAGTGGTGGAATTGACCGTTGCATTGCATTATGTGTTCAATACACCCGAAGATCGCATCGTCTGGGATGTGGGGCATCAAGCTTATGGACATAAGATATTGACCGGACGGCGTGAGGCTTTCTCTACCAATCGGAAGTTGGGTGGGATACGTCCTTTCCCATCCCCCGAAGAGAGTGAATATGACGCTTTTGTGTGCGGTCATGCCTCCAACTCCATTTCTGTGGCATTGGGAATGTCAGTCGCTGCCGAGAAATGTGGCGACAAGTCGCGGCGCGTTGTAGCGGTGATAGGTGATGGAGCCATGAGCGGTGGACTTGCTTTTGAAGGATTGAACAATGCATCGTCTACCCCAAACAACCTGCTGATTATTCTCAATGACAACGACATGGCGATAGACCGCAGTGTCGGTGGAATGAAGCAGTTGCTGGTGGCATTGAACACCTCGTCGTGGTATAACCGCTTCCGTTATGAAGTTTCTCAGAAGTTTATGGAGTGGGGATGGTTGACCACCTCCATGAAGAAGCGTATTTTGCGATTCAACAACAGCTTGAAATCACTTTTTTCCAACCAACAGAATATGTTTGAGGGTATGGATATCCGATATTTCGGACCGGTAGACGGACATGACGTGAAGAAACTGGTCAGGGTGTTGCGTGCCATCAAAGATATGGAGGGTCCCAAGCTATTACATATACACACCGTCAAGGGGAAAGGTTTCAAACCGGCAGAACAGGCGGCTACCGTGTGGCACGCTCCCGGCATTTTCGATAAGGAGACCGGCGAACGCATCGTCACCGATACCGAAGGAATGCCTCCATTGTATCAGGATGTGTTCGGACGCACGTTATTGGAGCTTGCCCGTCAGAATCCGCGGATTGTAGGGGTAACACCTGCCATGCCATCCGGCTGCTCTATGAATATTTTGATGAAAGCAATGCCCGATAGGGATTTCGATGTGGGCATAGCCGAAGGACATGCCGTGACATTCTCGGCAGGTATGGCAAAAGATGGTCTCTTGCCTTTCTGTAACATCTATTCTTCTTTTATGCAACGGGCTTACGACAATCTTATTCACGACGTAGCCATCTTAGGATTGTCGGTAGTGCTCTGTCTCGACCGTGCCGGACTGGTCGGTGAAGACGGTCCTACCCATCACGGAGTCTTTGATTTGGCATACTTGCGGGCTATACCTAACCTGACGGTAGCTTCCCCAATGGATGAGCACGAGTTGCGTAGGCTGATGTATACGGCGCAATTGCCGGATAAGGGGGCTTTTGTCATTCGCTACCCACGTGGCAGAGGGGTGAAGGTTGATTGGGCATGCCCGTTGGAAGAGGTGCCCGTAGGTAAAGGTCGCCTTTTGAAAGAGGGTACAGATGTGGCTGTACTTACCATTGGTCCGTTAGGAAATGTTGCAGCATCAGCTATAAAGCGGGCAGAAACGGAGTCTGGTAAGAGTTTTGCTCACTATGACATGCGCTTTGTGCGTCCGCTCGATACCGACTTGTTACGCGAAGTGGCCCTTCGCTTCCAACAGATTGTGACGATTGAAGACGGAACACTGAAGGGAGGCATGGGAACGGCCGTACTTGAATGGCTGACCGACGAGGGATACCATCCGGACGTCTGTCGCATCGGGTTACCGGACAAGTTTGTTGAGCATGGACCGGTGAAAGAACTCTACCGCCTTTGCGGATTGGATGAAGAGGGTATCTGCCGTACCCTTTTAAAACAAGCCAAGGCTACGAATGCATAATAAAACCAATATATAATTCTTATATGAAGATAATCATTGCCGGAGCCGGTGCGGTAGGCACTCATTTGGCGACACTGTTGTCTCGTGAGAGGCAAGACATCGTGCTGATGGATGAGAGCGAAGAGCGTTTGAGCAAACTCGACAACGATTTTGACTTGATGACTGTAGAGGCTTCGCCATCGTCGATTGCCAGTCTGAAAGATGCCGGAGTTGCTGATGCCGACCTCTTTATTGCCGTTACTCCGGATGAAAGCCGCAACATGACCGCTTGTATGCTTGCCCATAATTTGGGAGCAGCCAAGACGGTGGCACGTATCGATAATTATGAATACCTGCTCCCCAAGCATCAGGAGTTCTTCAGACAATTGGGGGTAGACTCGTTGATTTTCCCTGAGATGCTGGCAGCCAAAGAGATTGCCGATGCCATCAAGATGAGTTGGATTCGTCAGTGGTGGGAGGTGCGTGGCGGAGCCTTGGTGTTGATAGGTGTCAAGTTGCGTGCAGGGGCAGAAATCTTGAATATCCCCCTTTATCAGTTGGGAGGTACCGACCTTCCCTACCATGTCGTTGCCATCAAACGTGGCAATGATACGATTATTCCCCGAGGTGATGACTCTATCCACGAAAATGACATCGTCTATTTCATGACCACCAAGAAGTATATTCCTTATATCCGCAAGATTGCCGGAAAAGAGGAGTATCCCGACGTGCGTAACGTGATGGTGATGGGTGGAGGGCGCATAGCCGTGCGTATGTCTCAGATTATCCCTGACTATATGAGCATGACCATCATAGAGAATGACATGAGCCGCTGTAACCGCTTGACAGAACTTGTCAGCAGCAAAGTGCTTGTCATCAATGGCGACGGTCGCGACCTCAGTCTGTTGCAAGACGAAGGGTTGGAGACGACCGAGGCGTTTGTAGCTTTGACTGAAAACTCTGAAACAAACATCTTGGCGTGTCTGGCAGCCAAGCGCATGGGAGTGCGCAAGACGGTGGCAAAGGTTGAGAACATGGATTATATAACGATGGCGGAGAGTCTGGATATAGGTACCATCATCAACAAGAAGGTGATAGCGGCAAGCCATATTTATCAGATGATGCTGGATGCCGACGTGACCAATGTGAAGTGCTTGACGCTTGCCAATGCCGATGTGGCAGAGTTTACGGTGAAAGAGGGGGCAGCAGTCACCAAGAAGCCGGTAAAAGATTTGGGATTGCCTAAGGGAGTCACGTTGGGAGGTCTTATCCGCGATGAAGAAGGGTCGTTGATTACCGGTAACACGGTCATCCGTCCCGGTGACCATGTGGTGGTATTTTGCTTAGGACTGATGATTAAAAAGATAGAAAAGCTGTTCAACTGATGAGGGCGATTATAAACAAAAAGATGATTCTGCGGATTCTGGGTGTCTTACTCTGCATCGAGTCGGGGCTGATGTTGCTCAGTTCCGTATTCTCGCTCTATTATCGTGAAGACGATTTGGCGGCATTCCTTATCTCGGCAGGAGCAGCTATGGGCGTCGGCTTGCTGCTGCTTTTCTTGGGGCGTGGGGCAGAGAAACGGTTCAATCGGCGCGAAGGTTATATCGTTGTTACGGTCTCGTGGATAGTCTTTTCGCTTTTCGGAATGTTACCTTATTATATTAGTGGCTATATCCCCGACGTGACGGATGCCTTTTTTGAGACTATGTCGGGGTTCACCACAACCGGTGCTTCCATACTCGACCATATCGAGTCGATGCCGCACAGCCTGCTCTTTTGGCGGAGCATGACGCAGTGGATTGGCGGATTAGGCATCGTCTTCTTTACCATTGCAGTACTTCCGGTTTTTGGAGTTGGCGGAGTCCAACTCTTTGCGGCTGAGGCTACCGGTCCCAAACACGATAAGGTGCATCCTCGCATAGAGGTGACAGCCAAGTGGATTTGGAGCATCTATCTGGGACTCACCTTGGCAGAAACCCTGTTGCTCTCGTTCGGAGGAATGGAGTGGTTTGACAGCATCTGCCACTCCCTGACAACTACGGCTACGGGCGGATATTCTACCCGGCAGGCAAGCATTGCAGCCTACCAGTCGCCTTACATTGAGTATGTGGTGACGCTTTTTATGTTTCTTTCCGGCATCAATTTCACCCTGTTGTTCTATTCTCTCTTCAAGGGGCGTATAGGCAAGTTGTTCGGTGATACCGAATTCCGCCTCTATACAGCCATTGTTGTCGGTTTCTCTCTCTTTATCACCATGGGGTTGCTGCTTGCCGGCAGTGGAGACGTGGAGACTTCGTTCCGCCATTCGCTTTTCCAGGTTGTATCGATTATGACCACCACCGGATACGTCTCTGCCGACTATACCTTGTGGCATCCGCTCTTGTGGTTCTTGTTGATGTTGCTCATGTTCACGGGAGCTTGTGCCGGGTCGACCAGCGGGGCGGTGAAGTGCATCCGCATATCCATGCTTTTCAAGGTGGCACAAAATGAGTTCAAGCGCATCATTCATCCCAATGCCGTCATTCCGTTGCGGGTCAACAAAGAGGTGATAGCCCCCAAGACGAAAATCACCTTGCTGGCTTTTGTCGTAGTGTACGTCGGTGTCATTCTGTTGGGGTGGGGCATCATGTTGGCATTGGGTGTCGACTTTATGGATGCTTATGGGGTTGTCATCTCCAGCTTGGGCAACATTGGTCCGGCTTTGGGCAACTATGGGGCAGATTATTCCTGGTCATCGTTGCCTATGGCGGCAAAATGGGTTGCTTCGGCACTGATGCTGATTGGGCGGTTGGAGCTGTTCAGCGTATTGCTTCTGTTCACTCCGGGATTTTGGAGGAAGAGATAAAAACGTGAGGCAGTTTCAACATTCCACTGTTTTATTCTTCAGAGGCAGATGGTGCGGATGATGCAGCTAAATGGTAACCTGTCGGGTATAATCATTAAGACAATCTGCCTTATCCGCACCGTCTGCCTCTGAAAAGTATAGGCAAGTCTCCTCTTATTCGGGAAAGAAAAGGGCGTTTTTTTTATTTCACTCTCTCAAGTTTGAAGTCGGTGGCGCAAATGTAGGTGCCGTTCCAAATGGTGTTGGACATGCATCGGTTGCTCACTCCGTAGCGCAGGATACTGTCGGTTACGGCTATATTGTCGATGACCACGCGTGACCATCCGAAGCCTTTTCCTTTGTTGGCCGCCGCTTGCTTTTCCCATTCCTGTTGCTGTGGCGAGCCTTTGACGGCTGTAGCCAACTCTTTTTGGGCATTCTCCCAAATCTCACCTCCTTTGTTTCCGTAGTTCGGGATAGCAACCTCATAGCGCCGTCCGTTGTTGATTATATAGATGCCCGGTCCGCTTCCATTGGTACGTCCGACAGCCTTCAGACGGTAGATGCCCGGTGAAAGTTTGACGGTGCGTTCAAGTGTATAGTCCATGTCAGGATGTTCTGAAGTGGCGTCGATGTACCTCTTGTTCCTGTCGCCCGAATAGTGGGAGCCCCTTCTCACATACCGGTCTTCGCGGATGTGCTCGTGTTTGAGCACGTTCCATCCCTGTTCTTCCAGCCATGCCAACTGTTCGTCTATATCCTTTTGCTTCCGGGTCTGCTGGTTGAGTTTCCGTTCTGTCTTTGAAATCTCACCGAACTGCATGCCCATGGCGGCAATCCCAGCAATGCAGACAGCCATGGATACGAGCATGGCTATCGCGGCAAACAACATGTTCTTCTCTTTCCCCTCTTTGTTGGCTGAGATGAGTCGTACTATCAGATAGCTCGCAGCCCAGATGGCAGAGACCGATGAAATGACAACCACTCCTAATATCATCCAGAAAGAAGAGTGTCCGGTGAGTGTGGTAAAGGTTGAATTTAACGAAGAGTTCACTATGGGGTCGCCTTCAAACAAGGTCATGGCAGCTATCACCAATCCGGCAATGAGCAGACCGCACCCCGTCAATGCGATGAGGCTGAGCAGGCATACCAGAGTCCACTTCATCAACATGACCACTCCCCGGAACAGAAAGTTCGAGCAGCCATATTGCTCGTGCTTCACTTTCCCCTCTCGGGTATTGCTCTCCGGCTCTTTTATCATCTCTTCGGTCAAGTTTTCAAGGTTCACCTCCTCGCCACGCATCTTCAGGCGGTCTTCGGGCTTGTTGGCTACCGGTATGACAATCCAGCAGATGAGGTAGATGAACAATCCCGTTCCGTAGACAAGTGTGAGCAATACGGTGAGCAGGCGCAAGAGGGTCACATCCACACCGAGGTATTGTGCCAATCCCGATAACACTCCGCCCAGCACCATGTTGTCGGGGTTGCGGTAGAGCGATTTCCCGCGCAGGTTGTTTTTGAAGTCCCTGACCTTTTTGTCGAACCATGCGGCTCCTTTGTGTCCGTAAGGTTGGTGGTCGGTTGTCGGTTCAGCTTTCTCTTCATCCACCTCTTCGGGGTTTCCCACACGTGCCACAATCTCTTTCACGTGGTCGATGTTCACCGCTTCCACACCGCTCTCTTTCAGCTCTTGCATCAGTTCGGCTATGCGGCATTCGATGTCGTTGGCTATCTCTTCGCCGTCTTCCTTCTGTGCGAAGTGGCGTTTCATGTTCTCCAGATAGTTGTTCAGCAGTTCGTATGCATCTTCGTCGATGGCATAGAGATTGCCGTACAGGTTGATGGTTATGTTCTTTTTCATTTGTCTTTTCTTTCTTTTGGGTTTAAAACTCGTTATTCGCTAACTTTTTCCGCAGTCAGGTGAACGACCGTCGTGGCAAGTTCGTTCCATGCTTTATTCAATTCCTTCAATACCTCATCACCTTCGGGTGACAGTTTGTAGTATTTGCGTGGGGGACCTTGGGTCGATTCGCACCACCGGTAGGTCACTACACCCTCTTTCTTCAGGCGTGTCAGTAAGGGGTAGAGGGTTCCTTCTACTACAATCAGGTTGGCTTCTTTCAGCTGTTCGATGATGTCAGTCGTGTAATATTCCCCCTTGCCAAGCAGCAGCAAGACGCAATATTCAAGCATCCCCTTGCGCATTTGTGATTTCACATTATCCACATTCATAGGCATTTATATGTTTTGTTACTTGTCCTTACGGACCATAATGAGTTGATCAACGCTGCAAAAGTATGCATAAAAACAGTACTATGCAATACAAAGTACTATAAATCCACTCTTCTTTAGCATTTTTTAAGGGTTTGTCGCTCTGTAACCTGCAGGTGAAGAAAAAGGCGTACATCGCATACCTTATTTATATAGAAAAAAGGGGATAAGGAAACTTTATCATAGTTGAAATACGGGCGAAAAATGCGGTTTGAAGGAGGGGTAAGAGAGATTTTTGCGTTGATTTTTGCCAAAAAGTCCAGGATAAAAACAGCATAAGTGCTGGAGATTTTTCCTTGAGTCCCGGGACTTACGGCGGTGAGTCCTGCCACTGAGGACGCTGAGTCCTGGGGCTTGTCAGAAAAAGAGGGGATATTCCCCTGTTTGGTCCTATTTGAACAGTAAGCAGGGTAAAAGAAGGGCAAAAAACGGGAAATCGTAAAAAAGTATGTCAAATCAGAACATTTTTAAGATGTTCCCTCAACTCGGTTTTCAAAACAGCCCCTTTTTAGCCTTTCTGGCGCATTATTTTGTTGCGGTCGGACTCTGATAAGGGCAAAAACAACCTGTGCGATTTTTTTTTAGAGGGATTCTGATGGTAAAAAGATGAGATGTATGAAATCTTTCTGCTGTGGAAAAAAGTGGACTTTATCTGCCCGCTGCATGGTCAGCGGCAATGCCATCGGCTATCCATCGTGCCAGTGCCTGTCGGTTGTTCGATTCTACCAACCGCTTCTGGTCGCGCTTGTTTCGGATGTTGCCCACCTCGATAAAGAGTCCTACGGGTGAGGTGTTGCGTAAGACATACAATCCCCGCTCGCTGACAGTGCCATTGAAGCCCCGCCCGGGTTGGTGCTTGGCATATTTGGCAGCAAAGGTCTTTCGCACGTGATTGGCAAGCCGTTTCCCCTTGCTGCTTCCGGGTGCATGGTAGAAATAGACATCCGTTTGTTTCCCGGCACTCCGGCTGTCTACGTGGATGAATACGGCACGCTTGTAGTTGCTCTTGCTTTTGCGTGCCAACTGGTCTATTTTCACGCAACGCTGTTTCAGTCGGGCAACCTGGTCGAGTGGAATAGCCTCTCCCATGCAGGTTTCACGTTTGCTGCTCCCCAATATCCGTCCGTCGCGTATTCCGTCTTTCTTGTCTTGGATAATGATGTGTGCTTTGGCACCCCTTGCCCTCAGTTCGCGTGCCAGACGCAGGATGATGTCGTAAGCATACTCATCTTCGTGTAGCGGTCTTCCCTGATAGATGCCTATAGCACCGGGGTCGGGACCGCCATGCCCGCTCACCAGATAAAACTCGGCTCCTGCCAACTGTTTCGATTGGATGGAGAAGGTGGCATGTTGTTTTCCGAACAGGGGCTCTTTACCGTTCTTCTGTGCCCACAAGGCGGTGGGAAGAAACAGTATCAACAGGGTCAATAGGGTGTGTCGTATCTTCATAAGGTGTATAGTCATTTCAGCTGTTTTCTTTCAGAGACTGCATGCGCGCTTTGATGCACCGGACGAACTCTTCCTCCTTTTCGGGGATGAGGCTGACCATCTTTCCTTTGCCATAGCAGACGGTGATGTAGTCGAGCAGGTGAAAATTGCCGAAGTTGGTGCTTCGCATCCGTTCGACATTATCTATCTCTCTCAATGCAATGCGCTGTGCTCCCCCGAATCGTCCTTTATATACCAACAAAAAGCCGTCGTCAGTGAGGGTGTAGGTGGTGTGTATAGTGCGTTCGATGAAAAGAATCAGCAGGGCAGTGCCGGCTATTCCGGTGAAAACATGCTTGAACCACCATGCCCACACGGTTATAAGTGTCAATATGGCGAGGAAAAATAGCGTATACCAAGTGATGCGGGCGTGAAATATTCGGTTCATGAGTGATATTTTTGGGCAAAGATAACTCTTTTTGTCAGATTATTTGTAGTTTTGCGTCATGAATTTAAAGTCTGCATGCGGCAAATGTCGGCAAACAGGCTGAAAAAAGGGAAAAACATGGTACGGAAATTCGATTTTCTTGTAATTGGCTCAGGGCTTGCAGGCATGAGTTTTGCCTTGAAAGTTGCCCATAAAGGCAGCGTGGCACTTATTTGTAAAGCGGGTTTGGAAGAGGCAAATACCTACTTCGCGCAAGGAGGGATAGCCGCAGTGACAGACCTTGAAGTGGATAATTTCGACAAACATATCGAGGATACGTTGGTAGCCGGAGACCACATCAACGACCGTGCGGCAGTGGAGAAGGTGGTGTGTGAAGCACCCAAGCAGATTGAAGAACTCATCAAGTGGGGAGTCAACTTCGACAAGCGTGAAGACGGGGAGTTTGATTTGCACAAAGAGGGGGGGCACTCTGAGTTCCGCATCCTTCACCACAAGGACAATACGGGAGCTGAGATACAGATCTCGCTTATCGAGGCGGTAAAGCGGCATCCCAATATCACCATTTTTCCGAATTTCTTTGCAGTAGAGATTATTACCCAGCACCATTTGGGGATTATTGTTACCCGCTACACTCCCGGCATCAAGTGTTTTGGCGCTTATGTGCTCAACGAAGAGACGGGCGAGGTAGATACCTTCCTTTCACGTGTTACCATTATGGCTACGGGTGGGTGTGAGGCTGTCTACAGGCAGACCACCAATCCGCTGGTGGCAACGGGCGATGGCATAGCTATGGTCTATCGGGCAAAAGGGGCGGTGAAAGATATGGAGTTCATCCAGTTCCATCCGACGGCCTTGTACAATCCGGGCGACCGTCCCTCGTTCCTTATCACCGAAGCCATGCGTGGATATGGAGGTGTGTTGCGCACCAAAGATGGAAAGGAATTCATGCAAAAGTATGACGAACGCCTTTCGCTGGCTCCACGCGACATTGTGGCACGGGCAATAGATAATGAGATGAAACAACGGGGTGAAGAGCATGTCTACCTGGATGTGACGCACAAAGATGCAGAAGAGACCAAGGCACATTTCCCGAACATCTACAAAAAATGTCTCTCTATAGGTATCGATATTACCAAGCAATATATTCCCGTAGCCCCTGCAGCCCACTATCTCTGCGGAGGTATAAAAGTCGACTTGGACGGGCAGAGCAGTATCCGCCGCCTGTATGCCATAGGAGAGTGCTCGTGTACGGGACTGCACGGTGGAAACCGTTTGGCGTCCAATTCGTTGATAGAGGCTGTGGTCTATGCCGATGCGGCAGCCCGTCATGCCTTGAGCGTGTTTGAACGCTATGACTTTAATGAAGATATCCCCGAATGGAATGACGAGGGAACCATCTCAAACGAAGAACGCGTGCTGATAACGCAAAGCATGAAGGAGGTCAACCAAATCATGGAGTCGTATGTGGGTATCGTGCGTAGCAACACCCGTCTCACCCGTGCATGGAACCGCTTGGACATCTTGTATGAAGAGACCGAGAAACTCTTCAAGAGCAGCAAGGCTACCCGCGAGTTGTGTGAATTGCGCAACATGATTAACGTGGGATACCTCATCACCCGTCAGGCGATGGAGCGCAAGGAAAGTCGGGGGCTGCACTATACCATTGACTATCCGCGGAAGGAGTGAAAAGTTGCGCTTTTTTAATCTTTTGTAGGTATTGTTTGTTATTCAGAGAAGTTTTATCTTTGTGGAAAATTTAAATGTTACGTTATGGATGCAGACAAGAAAGAGACGATTCGTCCGTCGGAGAGGCAAAAGTTCAGTGCGGCAGAGTTTTTCCGCTATGTGGGACCCGGATTGTTGGTGACAGTAGGATTCATCGACCCGGGGAACTGGGCAAGTAACTTTGCTGCCGGTTCTACATTCGGTTATACCTTGTTGTGGGTAGTAACCTTGTCTACCGTGATGCTGATTGTGCTGCAGCACAATGTGGCTCACTTGGGCATTGTCACCGGACTCTGCCTTTCTGAAGCGACAACCCGCTATCTTCCGCGTAAACTGTCGGTGCCTGTTCTGCTCAGTGCGGTCATGGCTTCGATTTCAACTTCGTTGGCTGAGATTTTGGGCGGTGCCATTGCACTGCAGCTTTTGTTTGATGTGCCCATAGCCGTGGGAGCGGTTTTGACTGCCGTATTTGTCTCTATCATGTTGTTTACAAACTCCTATCGGAGGGTTGAAAAGGGAATCATTGCCTTTGTTTCGCTGATAGGACTCTCTTTCTTATATGAACTGTTTCTGGTTGATATCGAGTGGGAAACCGTCTTGGTGTCGGCAGTCAAGCCTTCCATACCTGAAGGCAGTATGCTGATAGTGATGAGTGTGCTGGGTGCTGTGGTGATGCCGCACAACCTTTTTCTGCATTCTGAAGTGATTCAAAGCCGTCAAGTGAATCTGCAAGATGAGTCGAACATACGGAAGGCGCTGAAGTATGAGTTTTTCGACACATTGCTTGCCATGACCATCGGTTGGGCGATAAACAGTGCCATGATAGTGTTGGCGGCAGCAACATTTTTCCATTCGGGAATTGTAGTGGAAGAGTTGGGGCAGGCACAGTCGCTGCTCACCCCGCTGTTGGGTAAAGCTGCCGGTGTGGTCTTTGCTGTAGCCTTGCTGTTGGCTGGAATCTCATCGACGGTGACCAGTGGCATTGCGGCAGGTTCAATCTATGCAGGCATTTTCGGGAAAGCCTATAATATAAAGGAAAGAGAGTCGCGCGTGGGAGTACTGCTTTCGTTGGGATTGGCTTTACTGGTCATTTTTTTTATAGGCGACCCATTCAAAGGATTGCTGGTTTCGCAGATGATTCTCAGCATACAACTGCCCATTACGGTGTTTTTGCAAGTGGGACTGACCTCTTCAAAGACTGTCATGGGGAAATATGTGAACAGTCGCGGCACAACGCTTCTGTTGTATGCCATTGCTACGGTGGTGACGGTGCTCAACCTGAAATTGCTGTGGGAGGCGATAAGTTGACGGAGGGCAGGCTTGTAGGAAAAGGTCTCCTCCTTTGAAAAACGAACTGAATATAGAATAAAATAACCGAGAGATGAAAATAAGAAAGTTTGTTCCGGGCGGGATGAAACCTGCTTGCAGTGGTGGAGTGCGGACCTGGTTGTTTGTCTTGTTGTGGTGGATGGGGCTTTCTTCGTTGCCGGCACAAACGATGGAGAAAAAGATAGACCGCCTATTGGCTGATACCTTGCTGTCCGACTCGGAGGTGGGAGTCATGGTCTATGACCTGACAACCAGTGAGGTGCTTTATGCCTATCAGGCAGAGAAACTCTATCGTCCGGCATCAGTCATGAAGGTGCTGACGGCTGTGACGGCTATGGAAAGGCTGGGCAACGAGGCGCAGATGACGACCGAACTTTATTATACCGGCACCTTATTGCCTGACAGTACGCTGAAAGGATACCTCTATGCGGTGGGCGGTTTTGACCCCACCTTATCGAAAAGAGATGTGCAGCTCTTTGCCCGAAATGTAAAGGAGGCAGGAATCAAATATGTGGAGGGTGGAATCATCGGCAACGTCAGTATGAAAGATAGTCTGAAGTGGGGAGCCGGTTGGTGTTGGGACGATGAGATGCCGCCTCTATATCCGCTGTTGTGTGAGCAGACAGACAGTTTCCACCTCTACCTGTTGCACTACTTGGCAGAGCAGGGCGTGACGGTGGGCGACTCGGTGATGCGGTTTGTCGTGGCTGCTCCCGATTCGGTGATGACCCGCATTGCTGTGTTGGAACGTCCGTTGGATTTGCTGCTTGACCGTATGATGAAAAAGAGCGATAACCTGTATGCCGAAGCCCTCTTTTACCACTTGGCAGCTCACGCGCATCGTCCTTATGCCGGATTGGAAGAGGGGCGTGACGTGATGGATAGCTTGATAAAAGTGTTGGGGTACAATCCGAAACGATATAATATTGCAGATGGAAGCGGATTGTCGCTCTATAACTACTTGTCACCGCAATTGTTGGTGAGCGTACTGGAATATGCCTATCAAAATCCCACCATATATAAGAAATTGAGGCAGTCGTTACCGGTTTCCGGTGTCGATGGTACGTTGCGTAACCGCATGAAGAAGGGGAAAGCCTATCGGAGGGTGCATGCAAAAACAGGCACACTCACCGGAGTCTGTTCGTTGGCAGGATATGCCGATGCGTTGAACGGGCATACCTTGGCTTTTGTTATCATTAATCAGAACGAACTGAGGCTGCGTCCGGTCAGAGGCTGGCAGGATAAGGTGTGTGAAGCCATTGTCTCCTATGGAGCAGGGATGAAATAAAGAGAGAGGGAGAGGCGTCAGAACATCTGGCTGACTCGTTCTACACCGGCAACCAACTTGTCAACTTCTTCTTTTGTATTGTACAAACCGAATGAAGCACGTACTGTCCCTTCTATACCCAATCGTTGCATAAGGGGCTGAGCGCAATGGTGTCCGGTGCGTACAGCAATGCCGAGTCGGTCTAACAAAGTACCCATATCGAAATGATGGATATCGCCCACGAGGAAAGAGACAACACTGCTCTTGTGGGCTGCTTCGCCAATGAGGCGCATGCCGGGAATCTCCTTTAAACGTTCCATGGCATATTGGGTGAGACTGAGCTCGTGTGCTGCAATATGTTCCATGCCTAAGTCTGTCACATAATCGAGTGCGCGTGCCAAGGCGGTAGTGGCGATGTAATCGGGGGTTCCTGCTTCAAACTTGAAAGGCAGTTCGTTGAAAGTTGTTTTCTCAAAAGTGACGGTCTGAATCATCTCGCCTCCTCCTTGATAGGGGGGCATGCGGTCGAGCCATTCCTCTTTGCCATAAAGTACACCTACTCCGGTGGGACCATACACCTTGTGTCCGCTGAATGCATAAAAGTCGGCATCCAGGTCTTGTACGTCTACAGTGCAATGAGGGACTCCTTGCGCACCGTCGACCATGACCGGTACCCCTTGCTCGTGCGCTATAGAGATGAGCTGCTTTATAGGGTTTATAGTGCCCAACACATTACTTACATGAGTGACGCTTACCAGTTTGGTACGCTTGCTGAAAAGTTTTCTGTATTCGTCTAAAAGCAATTCGCCTTGGTCATTCATGGGGATGACTTTGATGGCAATCCCTTTTCGGGCAGCCAACAATTGCCAAGGTACAATGTTACTGTGGTGCTCCATGGTAGAGATGATAACCTCGTCGCCTTCTTCCATAAACTCCTCGCCAAAAGAGAAAGCCAGCAGGTTGATGCTTTCGGTGGTTCCGCGGGTGAAGATTATCTCATTGGTTGTACGGGCATTGATAAAGCGGCGTACCGTTTCGCGGCTTGCTTCGTGTAACTCTGTAGCCTGTTGCGACAAAAAGTGAACGCCTCGGTGTACGTTAGCGTTCACGCTGTAGTATTCGTCAACCATTGCATCTACCACCGTGCGGGGCTTCTGTGTGGTGGCTCCATTGTCAAGGTAGATTAATGGTTTGCCATACACTTCGCGTCCTAATATGGGGAAATCTTCTCTTACCTTATATATATTATACATACGATTTTTGCTTTTGTAAAGTGCAAAGGTACTGAATTTGTTCCGTCTTTTCTCGTTTTTTATTCATAATTTGAATTTGAGGCTCCTTTTTATTCAAGTATGGGGAGGATTCAATCGTAAAAAGCTCTTTTTGTAAAAGAGAATAGAGGAGTCAGGGAGGGGGGTAAGCTTGTTGGAGGGAAGAAAGAAAGGGTGGGAGTCAATTGTACAAAAAAACTCTCACTGCATATTCACGAAGCATATAGGCAGTGAGAGTTTGGGAGGTATTAATTTGTTTTCTTTCCCCAGAAGGTCTTCTTTCCGTTTGAAGAGTATCCGGCAAAAACAATGGTAGCTTTGCGTGGAGATGCTTCCCAATCGAGCTCGCGTTGTACACAGAGTGACAATTTCCCGACGTGTGCCCCACTCGTACAACGAAGTTGCAGGTATTGTCCGACCGGGTCGTATTCCCAAGTGCCTACAAAGGTGCCTGAGAGTGTGCCGTCGGCATTAAGGGTCAATGTGGTTGAGACATTTTGTTTGGCATATTGGTAAGTCAGGTTTATGCACTCCCATGTGCCGGCTAACTCTTGAGGAGTGATGGTGGGTTGTGGTACGGCTCCATAACGTTCGGGCATTACTACGGGCCACCCGCTTTCTGTCCAACGAATGGATCTTACGTGTCCCATCATGACGGCATTTGAATAAGGGTTGTTATTGTAGTTTGCCGGCAGGCGTGCTTGCGAACTGTAGAACCAATTTCCCAAACCGTCAGTAAAGACACCGCAATGCGAGAATCCGACCCAGCCGCTGATGGCTTGTGAAGGGTTGGCAGGGTTGAACTTGTAGGGGTGGGTGACTATTGGGTAGCATTCGCCTCCATCAATAATGCTTCGTCCATCCATTCCGTAATAAGGACCATCGGGGTTTTTAGAGCGTGCGACACGGGTGTTGTATGCGACAGATAGTTCGTCGTATGCCATGAACAGATAGTAGTACCCGGTTTCGGGATTGTAAATGATTTCGGGACCTTCGGAACCTTGCCAACGACTGCCTGAGGTGCGGGTTGCTATCTTTTTCCCGTAAGTCGTTTGGTTGGTAAACCCTATTCGCCAAGGTTCGCCCGGCCATTGGGGCAGTTTGCCGGTTGTGGCATCCAATTCGATGGCACATAAACCAGAATGCCAAGAACCATAAATCATCCAATGTTTCCCTTCAGGGGTGATAACTACCGAAGGGTCAATGGCATTCCAACGGAAATAGGCTGAAGTCCAATCATCGGTGCTGCTACGGGCGTATCCGTTCATGGCTTTGTCGGAACTGCTGCAGATGACACAGCCTTTGTCTGTCCATATGTTCTTTGCCGGATCATTAGTTTCCATCATTCCGATATACGCGCGCTCTGTCCAACTGCCATCAAAGCTGCTTTTTTCAGGGAGGGTACCGGTCTTGATGTAGTTGAGGATAACAATACAGTAATAGAGTCGGTAGAGATTGGCGTGTACGCGGACAACTGATGGTGCCCAGTATCCATAACCTGGCTGTGTCTCAGGGGTTGAACCAAGGAGAGGCAGTCCCATGCGTGAACGTAAGGCATTACAAGAGTCGGCAACCCAGGCGGGAGCGTCACCCTTCATGGCTGGTCCTAATACCGTCCAGTTGACAAGGTCTTTTGAACGACGTGCCATGAAATGTCCTCCAGCTTGCATATGTGCATTCCCGTAAGAGGCATCTGTTTGATACATGTAATAGTATCCGTCGTCGGCTTTTACCACAGAAGGGTCGTGCACATTTGCCAGATTCCAGTTCTTATGATTGTTCCAACCTATGTTCATGGTTGTATAATCGTCAGAGTAGGTAGGCTTGATGCTCTCTTTCTTGTTGTCATAGTCTGCCAACTGTTGAAGGAGAAGTGCTGTTGGCTCTTCAAAGGTAAGACTGTCTATTTCGCTCAGTCGGAAAGTATCAGTGGTCGGGTAATCGCCCTTAGGAATGACTGCTAACGAATCTTCTTGAGAAGTTGCTCCGTGGCGAATCTCTATATGGTCGATGTTACTTCCTGAAAATTGGGATGTTGTGCCGAATTTATTTTGTTGGATGATGTAAAGACGGGGCGAGTCTTGGGCTTGTACCTGATAGCAACAAAGCAATGACACAAAAAACAGAAAAATGTAGTGTGTGATTTTCATCGGATAATGGTTTTTATCGTTTTGTCTTGTACTTTTATTATATATATGCCGGGGGCTATCGGTTTGATAGGTGTAAAAGAGGAGGTGATAGCCAATTGTTGGCAAAGCCGCCCATCGATAGAATAGATTTGTACGATGGTGCCTGAGGGGATGTCATTGGCAAATAGTTGGTTCCCTTTAATAAAGATGGGGGATGGAATGGATATTTCTTCTACTCCCGTTGACTGTAGCGAAAAATACAGGCTGTTCAGTAGGGACAGCGGATAGTTCTGCTGTAATCCGCTGCGGAAATTTACCTGCATGAAAGATTCATCGCTGTTGTCGGAACCTTGGTTGAACGTGATACTTCTGAGTGATTTGATTTCACCGATGGAAAGTTCGGTACTTGCCTCGTTTGTACCGGCTGACAATATCCAATATTGTGCATCATCTTCTGCGGAGGCTTGTATGAAAATCCCGGCTAAGAAGAGATTGACTAAAATACGTAACTTCATAAAGTTTATTTTGTAGAATTATTCCCAAGTAATAGTAGTGACAGATATGAACCCGGCTTGCTTGTCGAGTATTAAACGGGCTCCTTGGTTTGCCAGGTTGAATGAAGAGGTGATTTCTTTCTCGTGGTCGCTTACCATCAGCATGTTTTGTTCTGAAAAACGGTTGACACGAATCTTTATCGTGTCTGTGTTTACTTTCGCACTCCACAATAGGCTGTCGTTGATGTAGACGGTTGTTGAGTCTCCGATGAAGTTTTTTGAGAACTCAATCTGATAGATATCACCATAGGCTTCGTTGTTGACCTTTGCCTTACTTAAATTGGTGGTAAGGTAGATGAAAAGAAATACGATGCAGATGACCCCGAAAGCCAATGCACCTGTTCCGTAAAGGAACTGCTTGTTGCTTTTTTGTGCTTTTTTGCTCATAATTAATCTAAATAAAGTGCAAAAGTACTCTTTTTTTTGATAAATCTTTGTAGTTGTAGCAGTTATTTGTATCTTTGCAGTCGAAAAGGATGAAAATGTGCGGGGCTTACACAAGCCCCTTTTTTATTTTTTGAAATTTGCAATGATTGAAAAAAGTAAGGTTTGCCATTTAGTTGAAGAATGGCTTGAAGGAAAAGATTACTTCCTTGTGGATGTGACAGTCAGTACAGATAATAAGATTGCTGTAGAGATTGACCACGCAGAGGGGGTATGGATTGAAGATTGTGTAGAACTGAGTCGCTACATCGAATCAAAATTGGATCGAGAAGTAGAAGATTATGAGTTGGAAGTAGGGTCTGCTGGTATAGGACAACCCTTTAAGGTGCTGCAGCAATACAAAAACCACATCGGATGTGAGGTGGAAGTGTTGGCGGCTGATGGCAAAAAATATATAGGGCTGTTAAAAGAAGTGAACGAAGAAAACTTTGTGTTGACCGTTGCTAAGAAAGTGAAATTGGAAGGCGAGAAACGTCCAAAGATGGTGGAGGAAGACTTGACTTTCGCATATAACGAAATAAAATATACTAAATACCTAATAAATTTTAAGTAAGCTATGGCTAAGAAAGCAGAAATTGTCAGCTTGATTGATACATTCTCGGATTTTAAGGAAACCAAGAATATTGATAGAACGACATTGATACGCGTATTGGAAGAGAGTTTCCGCAGCGTGATTGCTAAAATGTTCGGAACGGAAGATATCTATGATGTAGTTGTAAATCCCGATAAAGGGGATTTTGAGATTTGGCGTAACCGCGAGGTGGTGAGGGACGAAGATATCACCAATCCTAATATGCAAATTACGTTGAGTGAAGCCCGGAAAATCGATGAGTCATACGAGGTGGGTGAAGAAGTTTCTGATGAAATCCAATTTGAGAAGTTCGGACGACGTGCCATCTTGAACTTGAGACAAACATTAGCCGCAAAAATATTGGAGTTGGAGAAAGACAGTCTCTACAACAAATATATCGATCGAGTAGGTACGATTATCAGTGCGGAGGTCTATCAGATTTGGAAAAAAGAAATTTTGTTGCTTGATGAAGAGAACAATGAACTCTTGCTTCCGAAGAACGAACAGATTCCTTCAGACTTCTACCGGAAGGGAGAAACTGTACGTGCGGTGATTGCTCGTGTTGACAATCAGAACAACAATCCTAAGATTATACTTAGCCGTACTTCGCCTGTCTTTTTGCAACGTCTGTTGGAGAATGAAGTGCCTGAAATTGCTGATGGTCTGATTACTGTCAAGCGTATCGCACGCATTCCTGGAGAAAGAGCCAAAATTGCCGTAGAGTCTTACGATGACCGCATTGACCCCGTAGGAGCTTGTGTGGGAGTGAAGGGCTCTCGTATACATGGCATTGTACGCGAGTTGCATGGCGAGAATATTGATGTTATTAACTATACTTCAAATATAGAACTTTTCATTAAACGTGCTCTTAGTCCTGCCAAGGTGGCATCGGTAGAGTTAGATTCAGAGTTGCGTAAAGCTGAGGTTTACTTGAAACCCGAAGAAGTTTCATTGGCAATAGGTAAGCAAGGTATGAATATCAAATTGGCGAGTATGCTTACCGAATATACAATTGATGTATTCCGTGAACTTGAAGAGGGTGAAGGCGTTGAAGACATCATGTTGGATGAATTCAAAGATGAAATCGACGAATGGATTATCGATGCTATCAAACAGTTGGGTTACGACACAGCCAAGAGTGTGTTAGATGCTCCGCGTGAAATGTTGATAGAGAAAGCTGACTTGGAAGAAGATACGGTAGATGAACTTCTGAGAGTATTAAGATCTGAATTTGAAGATGAATTGCCCGACAATGGCGAAAAATAAGAAAAAGAGTTTGTAAGTTTGTCAGTTTATAAGTTTGTAAACTTAAAAATTGGTGACTTGTAAAAGATAATGTGGTTTGCAAACTTGGTAATCTAAAAAAACTTAAGGACGAAAAAGGAGAATATGGCAGTAAGATTAAGTAAAGCAATTCGGGAATTGAACATTGGGGTTTCGACCGCAGTCGGATATTTGCAGGAAAAAGGATATGAGACAATAGAAGCTGATCTGAATGTAAAACTGACAGATGAGCAATATGAGGCATTGGTCGAGAAATTCGGTAAAGATGACGCATTGAAGGGAAGACCCACAAAACCTGTGCGTGATTGGACGAAGAAAACCCAAGACGAAAAGCCAAAGAATACAGAACAACCTGAAGAAAATCTGGTTACAATTACCGTCAGCGAGGAGATGAAGCCTAAGGTGAAAGCTGTGGGTAAAATCGATTTGGAAAATCTGAATAGAAAGACTGAAAAGGTAGTAGAGAAAAAAGAGACACCGGTGCAACCTGTTGCTGCTGAAGAACCTGAATCGGTTTCGGCTCCTCAAGTTTCTGTTGTAGAGGTTGTTGAGCCCGTTGAAGTAAAGGGGGGTGTCGAGACACCGGTTCCTGTTGTAGTTGAAATCGAAGAACCGAAAGAGGAAGAGGCTCCCGTCGTGAAAGAGGAACAGCCTCATACTGTTGAGCAACCTCAAGTCAACGAAGTGGTTAATCCCACTGATATTGCTGAGAAAGAGAGTGACGAAGATGTTGAGGCTGAGGAAAAGTCGGTCTTCAAATTGCGTAAGCCCGAGTTCGTCTCAAAAATTAATGTGATAGGTCAAATCGATTTGTCGGCAATCAACCAGTCAACTCGTCCCAAAAAGAAGAGTAAAGAAGAGCGGAAGAAAGAACGCGAAGAGAAAGATCGTCAGCGTCAGGAACAGCGTCGCCAGATTAAAGACTCTATAATCCGTGAGATACGGAAACCCGAGGATAAAGATGGAGGCATAGCCAGTGAAGAGGGTAAAAAGAAGAAAAAGAGAAACCGCATCAATAAGGAGAAGGTGGATATTGCCAAGGTGGGAAATTCACCACAAAGCAACCAATCGGGCGGTGGCAAGAAAAACTTCTCGCCTAATCCGTATGCTAATGCCAATAATAAGGATAACGGGTTCGAGAAATCCGGACGAAAAGAGCGTAACAAAAAGAACATCATCAAGCAAGAGGTTAATGAAGAAGATGTAGCCAAACAGGTAAAAGAGACGTTGGCACGCTTGACTTCCAAGGGAAAAAACAAGGGAGCCAAATACCGTAAGGAGAAGCGTGAAAACGCCTTTAACCGCCAGCAAGAGTTGGAGACATTGGAGGAATTGGAAAGCAAGGTGCTCAAACTCACCGAGTTTGTGACCGCCAATGAGCTTGCCAATATGATGGACGTGCCCGTGACAAAGGTTATCGGTACCTGCATGAGCATCGGTATCATGGTGTCTATTAATCAACGTCTCGATGCAGAGACTATTGATATGGTGGCAGAGGAGTTCGGTTTCCAAACAGAATATGTGAGCGCCGAAGTGGCAGAAGCTATCACAGAAGAGGAAGACCGTGAAGAAGACCTTCAGCCCCGTGCTCCGATTGTGACGGTGATGGGACACGTTGACCACGGTAAAACTTCGTTGCTCGACTATATCCGCAAGGCAAATGTGATTGCCGGCGAGGCCGGAGGTATCACCCAGCACATCGGTGCTTACCACGTGACGTTGGATGACGGACGAAACATTACCTTCCTGGATACCCCCGGTCACGAAGCGTTTACCGCCATGCGTGCCCGTGGTGCCAAGGCTACGGATATTGCCATCATC
>JAFUPU010000048.1 GCA_017472635.1 Bacteroidaceae bacterium | reverse complement strand
TGAGAACCTCATGCCTGCAACCATCGGTATCAAGGCAAACAACAAACGTTAAAATTGCAATCCCAATACTTTTGAACTCTTCCTTTAGAGGTGTCTTGAAGCATCTCCAGCTGGGGGGATGTCAAAATTGGACACTTACTCTTTGCTCAAGAATAGATGTATCCGATTATTATTATAAGTTGTATGAAAACGCAGAAATAATCATATGTTTACATGATGGTAAACTTGTCGGATTAATCGCCTTTTATTGCAATGACATAAAAACAAGAACTGCATACGTCACATTTATTGCTGTTTTGTCTGCATATAGAGGACACAAGATTGCATCATTACTATTGGAGAAAGCGTCCAAGGTATCTTCCGAAAACGAAATGTATAAAATCAAAATTGATACAAACAATGAGGTAGCTTATAGATGCTATCTGAGAAATGATTTTAAACTTATTGAAACCACGTTTTTACCTGAATATAATTTAAACCGTTATTTTTTAGAAAAAGAAATATGAACATTTTATTGACATCAGCAGGTCGTCGGACTTATATGGTCCAGTACTTCAAAAACGCTTTAGGAGATTCCGGATTAGTCCATGCTTCCAATAGTATATACACTTACACTTTGGGGTGCGCAGATAAATATGTGATAACTCCAAGTATTTATGATGAAGGTTATATTGATTTTCTAATCACATATTGCAAAAAGCATAATATTTCAGCCATAATATCTTTGTTCGATATTGATTTACATATTTTAGCTGAAAATAAGGCGCGGTTTCAACAAGAAGGAATAAAGGTTATTGTATCAGATATGAACGTGACAAAAATCTGTAATGACAAATGGCTGACCTATGAATTCTTGGTCCAGATAGGAGTTAAACAAACTCCTTCCTTTTTGAATTTGGCTGAAACTGAAGCAGCTCTTCAGAGTGGTGCAATAAAATTCCCCTTAATAATCAAACCCCGTTGGGGCATGGGGTCTATTGGCGTTTATAAAGTTTGTAATACAGAAGAATTGAATGTCCTATATAAAAAGTTGCATACTGAAATATTTGACACCTACCTTAAATACGAATCGGCGGAAGATGTAGATAACAGTATCATCATTCAAGAAATAATAAAAGGACAGGAATATGGCATTGAAATCTTGAATGATTTGGATGGCAATTTTGTGACATGTGTCGCAAAGAAGAAAATAGCCATGCGTTCAGGCGAAACGGATGTTGCAGAAATAGTAGACAACACCCCTTTCTTGGATTTGGCAAAGAAAATATCCCAATCACTTAAGCATGTCGCGAATTTGGATGTAGATTGTTTTGTTACTGAAGACGGACGTGTTTATGTTTTGGAAATGAATTGCCGTTTTGGAGGTCAATATCCTTTTTCTCATAATGCAGGTGTAGATTTCCCCAAACAAATAATTTCATGGCTTGAGGGAGCTCTTACAAATACT
The DNA here is from genome assembly GCA_017472635.1 of Bacteroidaceae bacterium. Lineage (GTDB taxonomy): Bacteria > Bacteroidota > Bacteroidia > Bacteroidales > Bacteroidaceae > Phocaeicola_A. The sequence continues at coordinate 49,058 of JAFUPU010000048.1, read as the reverse complement.
AATTATATAACGCCTCAAGTAGGTGTGAAAAGTTGTAAGGATTTGGTTCCTGTTACCTTTTAATTCAGAAATATATGCAACCATTAGTAAGTATTTGTAGTATAACCTATAATCATGCCCCATACATTCGCCAATGCCTAGAAGGCTTTTTGATGCAAAAGACATCTTTCCCTTTTGAGATTATCATCAATGACGATTGCTCCACAGATGGTACTACTGAAATTATACAAGAGTATGCGGAGAAGTACCCTGATATAATTAAGCCTATATTTCATGATGAAAACCAATATTTAAAGGGGGTAAGAGGTATGTTCGCAACATTCTGTTATCCAAGAGCACAAGGAAAATATATCGCTCTGTGTGAAGGTGATGACTATTGGATTGACCCGTTGAAATTGCAGAAGCAGGTGGATATATTAGAAAAAAGCCCTCACGTAACAATGGTATATACGGGATTCCGCACCGTAAATATGTCATCCAATGAATACAGTTCAGAAGTCCATTCTCAAAATATGTACAAATCGGGTTCTGGAGACATCCTGAAAAAAATAATGAGAGGGAATTATATACAAACTGTAACTGTATGTTTTCGCAGAGACGTGCTAATAAATAAGTATATAGATATGGCTCCTTGTCATATAGATTATCTCTATTTTTTGATTGCTGCTGCATTAGGAAATGTTGTATATATACCAGAAGCAACAAGTGCGTACAGAATAAATCCTAAAGGATTAATGTGCACATCAAAAAGCTCTGTAGATAGCAGTTGTACACAAGCAGCGATTTATGTCTTTACTTTACTCTCTAAAAAAGAAATAAGACTATCACCCAAACAACTTAATCGGGTTAAGATAAATTATTTCAAAGATGCAATACATTACTATAGAATTGGATATAAAGAACGGCTGAATAAAGGACTGAGAATAAATGGCTGTATGTGTTTATATGCCTTTTTTGCCTGTATAGAGCTTGCTGTTGAGAAACTCCCTAATATCATTACACATCGTTTTGAACGTAGAAAACTATGATTGCTATTATTTACACTCTATTGTTAGCTTTAACCATTTGGATTTTGTACATATCCGGAAGAAGTATGCAAAATCCTAACAATAGCTATTGGAAATCTGCAATTCCTGCAATTTCTGCTTTTACATTGAATGAGGGATTGCGTTTTGGAAGAGGATTGGATTACAATTACTATTACCATACATTTCAAGAAATAGCAAAAGGAAATCAAGGAGATTTGGAACCTGTCTTCTATTGGTTAGGAAGAACGGTTGCTTTATTGGAGGGAGAATGGCAAGCCTATGTTATGTTAATGAGTTTTATACTGATTATTTCCGTTATTTACTTCTTGGAGAATTATAGAGAAAACATAAAGTATATATTACCCCTATTCCCTCTGTTTTCTCTTGCAGCAGAAAACCTGATGAGATGGTTCTTAGGCTTCTCATTCATCTTGATAGCCTTGAGAAACTTGTATGACTATTCCCAAAAAGGGAAGAAAAAAATAAATCTTATTCTATTCATTCTGTTTTCGTTTATTGGATTTCAGACGCATTATGGGTTACTTGTAGTACCTGTATCATATTATTTCATCTTGAAATTTAAGAAACCATTCTTTTCTCCTTGGGTATCAATTAGTATATATATACTATTGTGTCTGATTTTTGATACAAATGTGATGTTGTCGCTTATTCCATACACTGAATTTATCACCAATTTTGAAGTTTTTTCAGGCTACTCAAATAATATTGATTACTGGGTGACCAGCGGACATGGTGGAGGTTCAGCTTCTGGTGTATACTATATCAATATGTTCGTAATTTCATTGGTTTATTTAGGGTATTTGATATATAAGCGTACCCCCAATGATAATGCGTATATTTTTGCATACAACTTATTCCTATTTGGGTGTATTTCACTTCCTATTACCCGCCCGATAGAGTTGCTGTATCGTTATAATAATCTGTTCCTAATATTCCAATTTATAATCATGGGATATATACTCAGATATTATTACATCAAACATCTATTCAAAGTGAATGCTTTCCTAAAAATTTTCTTTTTAGTATCTTTCTTAAATTATGGAAGAGTTATATTGTTCACTCCTTTTATGACAAATGAAAAACAATATCTATATGTTTGGGATAAAGATGGTGCAGAATATCTAAACGTGTATGATGTATATCTTAGACATATGGAATAGCTTTCAGATTGACTTTCACTCTTGATTAAATATATTTTATTTTTATTATATGACAAATAGACCAAAAATATTTGCAATGTATCTTCCTCAATACCATTGCATACCAGAGAATGACAAATTTTGGGGTAAAGGATTCACCGACTGGGTGACTGTTAAAAATGCCAAACCACTTTTTAACGGACATAAGCAACCACGTATTCCGCAAAATAAGAAGTACTATGATCTTTCAAAAGTAGAGCATGTAGAATGGCAGGCAAAGTTGGCTCAAAAACATGGTATATATGGTTTTGGTGTATATCATTATTGGTTCAACAATGAGACAAACATATTGACTCGTCCCGCAGAAATCCTTCGTGATAGTACTAATGGGTATGTGAAATACTTCTTTTCATGGGATAATGCCAATTGGAAACGTAGTTGGAGTAATGTTAAAGGAAATGATTGGGCTCCAATAGCGGACGACCCTAAAAAGAAACATGTTGGACCTCAAATCTTGATACCTTATATACTCGGTACAGAAACTGATTGGAGAAATCATTATGATTATGTACGCACACATTTCCTATCTCCCAATTACGAAAAGTGGAACAATAGACCTTTATTCAGTATAATAGTGTTTTCTGAGGAAATTATAAATATGTGCGAGTGTTGGAATCGTTGGGCAAAAGAAGATGGATTTGATGGAATATGTTTTATTTTTCAAAACACTCCATCAGATTTTAAATTTCAAGATTCCTTTTTATACAATTATGAGCCACACTATGTCGGATGGGTTCATCCGTCATTCGAAACGATTATAAAAACTTGGCCACAACGGATTATAAATAAAATTTCGGCATTGATGCATATAAATAGGAAAAAAGGAATCATGTATTATGATTATGATAAGGTTTGGCAACGTCTTCTAACCTATATCGATAAGCAAGATCATAGTAATGTCATACAAGGTTCTTTTGTCAGCTATGATGATTCACCAAGAAGGGGGAATAATGGTTCTAAGATTATAACAGGGGCAACACCTGACAAATTCAGGCACTATTTTGGCGAATTCTATAAAATAGCTATACAACATCATAAACCATACATCTTTTTAACGGCATGGAATGAATGGGGAGAAGGAGCTTATTTAGAGCCTGACACAGAATATGGAACAAAGTATTTAACAGCCATAAAAGAAGTGATTCATTATGCAAAAATATGATGTGATAATTCCTGTTGCAGGAAAAGATGTCGGATTTATACATCGAGTGGTTAAATATGTACAGAAACACTTAATTGATATCGAATGCATTTATATTATAACCAACAAAAAAAATATAAAGAAAATTTCAAAATCCATAAATTGTTTAGATAACATATTCATAATGGACGAGAATCTGTTGATTGATGGATTGACAATAAACCATATAAAAAATATCGCGCGACGATACACAAATTGCACATCACCAGGATGGTTTTATCAACAATTCTTGAAATTAGGATTTTCTCTAACTAAACATGCAAAGAAATATTATCTTTCATGGGATGCCGATACAATTCCTGTGTCAGATATTTCTTTCTTTGAAGAATCTCAACCTCTATTTACACGCAAAAATGAATATAATGAGAACTATTTTGCGACAATAGAAAAAATTATCGGATTAAACAAGGTTGAACCATATTCCTTTATAGCAGAACATATGTTATTTGATTCGGATATTGTTAGAGAACTTTTAAAAAAAATCGAGACTTGTCCTGTAGAAGGTAATACATGGTTTGAAAAAATTATGAGAGCAGGAGATTATAATCATCCCAATCCGTCTTTTTCCGAATTCGAAACGTATGGAACGTACGTCATGACATATTATCCCAATCTGTATAAAACAAGACAATTGAACACATTTCGTCGTGGCGGATGGATTAGAGGACGTGCCATTTCCGATCAGATGTTAGAAAAACTCTCATTTGATTTGGATACAATATCGTTTGAAATGCGGGATGAACCTTTGTTTCCTTACAATATACCATACCGATGGTGGAGATTAAAAGATTTGTTGAGCAAATTTTTCACCAATAGGCCCAAAGTTGCATTCAAGAAGATTTTTAATAAATAAATATCTCATTACATCTATGAAAACTGTAATAAAAAAGATTGCATTAAAAATTCCCCTCATTTATAGAGCACGAAATTTTTTCAAGGAATTCCCAAGAAGAGATTTGTTCCATAAGCAATTGAAAATAAAAAATATGGGGGGGGGAGTTTTTTCTAAATATATAAAAGGAAAAGGCAATTATATGGAAATTGGTTCTAGCTGTTTCTTGGATGATTGCAAAATCCGGATTGTAGGGAACAATAATACAATTATTTTCAAAAGCGGAGTCCGAGTCGGGAAAATGTGTAGCTTTTGGATGGAGGGAAATAACATCACGATTATCATTGGTGACAATACTACATTTACTCATACCGTTCATTTCTGTGCTCAAGAAGACAACACCTCCATTATTGTAGGAAATGATTGTATGTTTGCCAATACAATTATTGTTCGTACTTCCGATTCTCATCCCATTATTGATATAGAAAGCAAACAAAGAATCAATCCTGCCAAGAATGTTACAATCGGCAATCATGTATGGATTGCCCCCCATACCAAAATCATGAAAGGAGCAAAAATTGGTGATAACACCATCATCGGTTCCAACACTATGGTTTCGAAAGAAATACCATCAAATTGTTTGGCAGTAGGTGCTCCTGCAAAGATCGTTAAAACAGGAGTCACTTGGACGAGGGATAGACTGTTTTGAAATAATTGGCACTTACAATATATTAGCTTTGTGGTTGAACAAGGCGACTTAGATGCAATGCTTGATGCCATGAGAAAGATATTAGACAGAGGAAAGGCACATTACCAAAGCCATTGCCGTGAAAAGGCTGTCAGCCAGTATGAAAAGGAGAGGCAGTATATGAAATATGTGGAATTGTATAGACGAATAATAAAAAATGAAAAATCCCAAGATTTCAATAATTACAATCACTTACAACAGTGAAAAGCACTTAGAGGAAGCGATATTGAGTGTAATCAACCAACCATATGAAAATAAGGAATATATTATTATTGATGGTGGCTCTACGGACGGAACTCTTGACATAGTAAATAAATACCGTGACAGAATCGCTTATTTTGTCAGTGAGCCGGACAAAGGTATCAGTGACGCTTTCAATAAAGGTATAAAGGCTGCAACGGGTGATTTGATAGGTATCTGCAATGCCGATGACCAGTTGGCTTTAGATTGTATGCAGATTCTTGCAAATAATTATGAGGAAGAGGTGGATATCTATCGCATGAATGAGGTCGTTAAGAACTTTGAGACAGGTGAAGAGTTTCTGACTAAACCGACGTTGGTATATGGACATCGTCTCATGAATCATTATACTTGTCACATGGGGTGTTTCGTATCAAAGGCTGCTTATGAACGGTTTGGAATGTATGACGTGGATTTACACATTCAGATGGATACAGATCTGCTTTGCCGATTTACGGCCAAGGGAGCTAAATATAAATATATTGATGCCAATTGTGGTTTTTTCCGTCGCGGAGGTATTTCTACTTCAGGAGTAAAACGTAGAAACTATGAACGTAAAGTTATCATGAAGAGATATGGTGCTTCAACTTGGGATGTGATGATTACTCAGGCATATCATCACATAATGCAAATGACCAAAAGATTGTTGTTGGCGTTACGCATTGACCCTACCAAACTGAAGGAAAAAGCAGGATTGTCTTAAAACCATTTTATATATGAAAAAGATAGCAATTCTTACTTGGCTTCACAATCAGAATTATGGGAGTTGACATGCTGTATTCTTTAATATTGAGATTGGGATTTAATAAATAATCTATGAGCAAAGTAATCACATACGGTACCTATGACCTACTCCACCAAGGTCATATCAATCTGTTGCGTAGAGCTAAAGAATTAGGAGATTACCTTATAGTAGGTGTAACCAATGACAACTTTGACCGTGAGCGTGGCAAGTTGAATGTACGTAACAATGTACTTGAACGGGTGGAGGCTGTGAAAGCAACAGGATTGGCAGACCAAATAATCATAGAGGATTATGTGGGACAAAAGATTGATGATATACAGAAATACAATGTCGATATTTTTGCCATAGGCTCTGATTGGGAGGGTAAGTTTGATTATCTGAATGAGTTCTGCCAAGTCGTGTATCTACCCCGTACAGAAGGCATCTCTTCTACAATGCTGAGGAATGAGTCGCAAGACGTTGTGAAAGTTGGTATCATCGGTTGTGGACGCATCGCTCAACGGTTTATACCTGAAGCGGAATTTGTCAGTGGAGTGAATGTTGAAGCCGTATATGACATTGATTCAGGCAAGGCTGCAACAGTGGGAATCAAGCACCAAATTCCTGAAATATGTCAGACGTATGAAGAATTGAGTGAAAAAGTGGATGCTGTCTATATTTCCACTCCTCATCTGACTCATTACGAATATATCAAACGTTCACTTTTGGCAGGAAAGCATGTGCTTTGTGAAATTCCAATCGTGTTCAATGGAGATGAAGCACGTGAATTGTATGCTCTTGCTGAAGAAAAAGGTATAGTGTTGATGGAGGCTAATAAAACAGCCCATTGTCCAGCATTCAATCACTTGATGGTGATGATAAAGAGCGGTGTCATCGGTGAAGTGGTGGATATAGAGGCTTCTCTGTCCCGTTTGCTTTCTGACAAGACTTCACGTGAGTTTGACCCTTTACAAGCCGGTGGTGCGCTGTACGAATCAGCATCTTATCCATTGCTGCCTATCTTTAAGCTTTTAGGCGTTCATTATGACAATCTGAATATCTATAGCCGTATGTCAAACGGAGTGGATATTTACACGAAAGGAGTGATGCGTTTTCCAAAAGCTGTATGCTCTTTCAAGGTAGGTGTCGGAGTGAAGACAGAGGGTAATTTGGTCATTTCTGGAACAAAAGGCTATGCCTATGTGCCTGCTCCATGGTGGAAAACGGATTACTTTGAACTACGCTATGAAGACCAGAATGAAAACAAGAAGTTCTTTTATAAGTGGGACGGTGAAGGATTGAGATATGAAATACAGGAGTTTATTTCCTGTGTCTTGAACAAACGTTTCAGTTCTGCACGTCTTCGCAGGACTGAAAGCATAGCGATGGCTGGGGTAATGCAACAATTTACTGAACGTAAAAACTTCATGGAGATATGAAATATGCAGTTGTAACGGGTGGAACATCCGGTATAGGATGGGGAGTAGCCCAAATGTTGATAGCAAAAGGGTATTATGTGTTTTCTACTTATGTAGGGGATGATTTTACTGAAGAAATGGAGAACTTTGAAGCCATAAAGATAGACCAGACTTCCCGGGAAGAGGTTTATAAGTTCATTTCCTACATAAAGAACCGTTGCCCACAGATAGATTGTATCGTATGCAATGCAGGTATGTCAATCCGCAAGTCGTTTACGGAAACAACAGATACTGATTGGGACAGGATGATGGAAGTGGCAGTCAATTCACATTATATCCTGATTCGAGAACTATTCCCCATAATACCTGCAGGTAGCCGTATCCTCTTTACCGGTTCTCAGATGGGGCTGATGCCTCATGCAATGGTATTGAGCTATGGTGTAACCAAAGCTGCGGTTCATGCCCTTGCAAAGAATTTGGTAAAGGAATTCGAGGGAACGGGTACTACTGTTAATGCCATTGTTCCAGGTTTTGTAGAAACACCTTGGCAGAAAGAAAAGCCTGAAGAAATAAAGCAGAACATTTACAAAAAAACAGCCATTCACCGATTTGCATCCGTAGAAGAAATCGTAGATGCCTATCGCTTTTGTATAGACAATTCATTTGTGAATGGAAGTTTGATTGAAATTAATGGAGGATATAGTTATAAATAATGAACGATCGAACTTTATTATCAACAAAAGAATGTAAAAAGAGACTATTAGACATTCTTGTAGCCATAGATGATATCTGTAAACGGAATAATATAAAATATCAGTTAGCTTATGGAACATTATTGGGGGCTGTAAGACATAAAGGCTTTATTCCGTGGGATGATGATATAGACATTGTATTGATGCGCAAAGATTATGAAAAATTAATAGGAATTCTACGCTCTCAGAATGTCTATTCATGGCTGAAATTAATCGACTATCAATGTGATGGATACTTTTATCCTTTTGCAAAAGCAGTAGACAATCGAACTATTGCAAGAATGGAAGACAATACTACAGAACATGGTTTATGGATAGATATCTTCCCATTAGACAACGTACCTGATTCTGAAGTGGAGTGTCAGGGCTATTTAAAAAGGTGCAAATTCTTGCGTGCTTTAACGATAGCAATGACCACTGATTTTACGAATGTCAAAACCAAATTTTCTTTCAAATTCATAACAAAACTGTTGCTTAATGGATTGGCTGTTTGTATAGGAAGATATAAGATTGCAGATTATATGATTCGGTGCATGCAAAAATATAAGTCCAAGAATACAGAAAATGTATGTGTACTATTTTCTATCTATATAATGAGAGAAAAGATGAGACGAGAGGATTTAATAGATACGATTTATACTGAATTTGAAGGTTACTCATTCCCTATACCTGCCAATTACGATATGTATTTATCTAAAATGTATGGAAATTATATGCAACTTCCTCCAATAGAGAAACGAAGGACTCATAGCATTACTGCTTGGGAGATAAAGAATAGTTAATTTTCTATTTGGTTCTGTTGAAATCATACAGAGACAATAATCACTTATCACAATGAACATCATGCACATCGCACAATGTGCAGGAGGTGTGGACAGGTATCTGTCTATGCTGCTTCCGCTGTTGCGCCAACAGAAATTGCACCAAACTTTGGTGTGCTCACAGGACTATAAGACCGAGGAATATACCGACAAGGTGGATGAGGTGGAACAACTGGACATGGGACAGTCGCTCAATCCGTTGACCATTGTGGGGATAGTGGCTAAAATTCGTCGGCTGATAAAGCGGTATCATCCCGATATCGTCTATTGCCATAGCAGTATGGCAGGTGGAATGGGCCGATTGGCTTGCATCGGACTTCCTGTAAAAATCATATATAACCCGCATGGGTGGGCGTTCAATATGCAATAATCAACATCATTATTCTTATGAGTAAACTGAAAAGTCGCCTTTTCTTGTGGATTGAGAAAGCATTGGCGCGGTGTACGGATAGGATTGTCTGTATATCGGAGGCTGAGCGTGACTCGGCTTTGCGTAATGGCATCACTGGGGATGAAAAACTGGATGTGATATTGAATGGTATAGATATCGAAGCCATTGAGAAGGCTGTCCCTATGGAAAGAAAACAGTTGGGGATTCCTAAAGATGCATATCTTATAGGAATGGTGGGACGTATCTCTCCACAAAAGGCTCCGGACACATTCATCAAAGCTGCCCGATTGATAAAGGAACGTATCCCTGAAGCATGGTTCATGATTGTGGGTGACGGTGAACAACGGAAGGAGATTGAACAGTATGCCACGGAAAATAGTATCCCGCTACACATCACGGGATGGACAGAGACACCTTATAGATATATGAAGATGTTTGATGTGGGGCTACTCCTTTCACGTTGGGAAGGTTTCGGACTTGTCATTGCTGAATATATGGCGGCAGGCAAGAACTTCGTTGCTACACGGGTAGATGCTATCCCGACAATAGTACAAGATGGCATAGATGGCGTATTGGTGGAGGTGGACAATCCAGCACTGGTGGCTGATGCCGTATGGCGAGTTTATACGGATAAAGGACTGGCTGCAAGGCTTAAGGAAAATGCAACCAAGAGCGTACATGAAAAGTTTGATGTACGGAGAGTGGCTGAACAACACGTGAAGCTATTCAATGAGGTGATGAACACATGACGTGTGAGAAAACTGCAAATATCCACCAACATCTGTGGCAAGAGACTGGCTGAAAGCGGATATAAGTTCCGCTACTTTTTGAAGAGGCTCTCACTGATTGGTTCAATGATAATCATAACCGATGGTTGTGTTTTTTGTAATATAGCAAATTGAGATGTTTATCTGCTGAGAATACAATAATTGACCATTCACTATTTTTTAGTTGATTTTTTTGCACAAAAGAAAAATTATAGCTATCTTTGGGCGCAAAAAACAGGAAATGAAATGAAAAGAACTGCAATAGAATGGCCTAAGAAAGATTGCAAAGTTGGCGGAAAGAACAATATGGTTTATTTGCGCGAAGAAATGTTAGCTTATGCAAGAAGAAAAGGGAAGGATGTGAGAACAGCCAGGCATTTTCTGCGCTCTGTTGGATTAGAAATTTCTAATAGAGGTGTTATAATTAATGCAACAGAAATGACAAAATAACAATCCAAATGTCGCAATACTCCTCAAATAGACATTTATATATAGGCTTTCATGGCTGTGAAAAATCTTTAGCAAAAGAATTCTTGAATCGCAGACGTGATATGGAACCTAGTCAAAATTCTTATGATTGGTTAGGGAAAGGGTGCTATTTTTGGGAAAATGATCCTTTACGTGCCGAGGAATTTGCACGTGATATAAAGAGATGTAAAGAACCTTTTGTTATAGGTGCTGTATTGGATTTGGGATATTGCTTGGATTTGACATGTAGAGAAAATGTAGATCTGCTAAAAGTCACTTATGAATCTTTCGTAAAGGAACTTTTTGAAATTGGTAAAGTGAGACCAAATAAAGTCCCATCAGGTGCAATCACCGATGATTTGTTGTTGCGCTTTTTAGATTGTGCTGTGATTGAATCTTTGCACGAATTCAATGCTGAAAATGGTAAAGAAGAGTATGATTCGGTAAGAGCTGGTTTTTGGGAAGGAACAGAATTGTATAACACAGCTGGATTTCGTGAGAAAAATCATATTCAAATATGTATTAGGAATCCTCAATGTATTCTTGGGGTATTTTTGCCTGACGGTTATGTCTTGGAATGATGAAATCCATGTCCTTTTAGATACTTTTTATGAGTAAGAAGGTTTTTATAATAGGTAATGGCTTTGATTTGGATTTAGGGATGAATACCGGATATTCAGATTTTGCTAAAAGTGAAAATTGGCCTCAAGACTCTGATGTGAACAGTTGCTTATCGCATTATTTAAAAGCTAAAAGAAATATTGGTAAATGGTTTGATTTGGAAAAAGAACTACTCTTGTACGCAAGAGAAGCAGAGAAGAGATTCAATATTCGACATCTGCATGCAAGCCATGTAGAAAAGAATCGAAGCTTTTACAATAATTTAGTAAGTGGTTTGACTGATTTTCTTCGTGAAGAGGAAAAAAAAGACATTAAAAACAATTCGGTTGCAGCCAAAGTTTTAAAAGCGGTGATTGACAATGGATATTTTTCTTCTATTTACTCTTTCAACTATACGGATCTATACAAAATTGCTCGTAAGGTGGGAATTGATTCGCATTTTAGTTATGAACACGTGCATGGTTCGCTAAAAGACAACTCTATCATCTTGGGCGTAGAGGAAAAATCTGACCTGATTCCTGGATACCAGTTTTTGTATAAAACATATAATCAACATTATGAGTCACACGCTATTCAATATGACATGTTAGAAGCTGACGAAGTTGTATTTTTTGGACACTCTTTAGGGGACAATGATTATCACTATTTTCAAATGTTCTTTCGCAATCAATGTCGAGATAACATGACGCGCAAGGATGGAAAACGGATAACGATATTCACATTTGATGAAAAATCACGAATTGAGATATTAGAACAGCTTCGTCAAATGAACGACAAGAAAACAGATTTGTTGTTTAATCAGAATAAGATGCAACTTATTTGTACTAAGGATGGTGGAGGAGTACGTTTGGAATCTTTTCTAAAAGAGCTAGAAAAGGATAGCGTACGTGTTCATAATGCGGTCATAAGTGCATTCTTGTAATTCTCTCCAAAAATATTCTTCTCCAAAACTTTCCACAAACGATTCACATTGATTTCTTTCTGATGTAGTATTGACACTTTACCAAATACATTCCCAACATATTTGATTTTTCATACATACTGGGCAGAGCTATTTTCTTTCCGTGCAGTAAGCGTCCCTGCCCATGCACCCCATCCTCTCCTTTTTAAATGCAATGATTAAAAATCTGAGAGGGAAAAGAACTGGGGAGAAATAGTTTGATTATATAAAAAAATAGCAAGTTGGTAAACTGAGCACAAATTCTCCTGCTGACAATTTGTTGGGAAGGAATAAAAAGAGAAGCGGACCGCACATCCCTGTGCGGTCCGCTTCATTTTTGAACTTAATGATTTTATTGTCGCATTACATTGTGTGTATACAGTTTTAAGCTAATTGATTATTTCCTTCTTTAGAATCCTCCACGAGGTCCACGTCCACCACCAGGTCCACCAAAGCCTCGACCTCCCAAGTTACCACGCATCTCTCCTCCGCCAAATACATTGAGCTTGTAGATGAAATGCAGCATGCAATAGCTGTTGATGGCATTGTATTCGGTATCTTGGCGCATTGCAGCATTGATGGTACGGCTGATGTTGCTCTGTTCATGCAGGATATCATATACCTGGAATGATACGGTGGCGGCTTTGTTCTTGAGGAAACTGTGAGACACTTGGGCATTCCAAATGAGTTCGTTGGTATTCATGCTTTGGTCTTCATAGCCACGTCGGCTGTTCATGCTGATATCTGTAGACAAGCTGGTTCCCCAAGGGAAGGTAATGTTGGTACTTCCTCCGTATGCAAAGGTATAGGTGTCAAGATTGCGGTCGGGCTGCAACTTGTTTTCTGCATGCTGGTAGTTGATGCGTCCGTTGAGTGATACTTCAAACTGCCATGTCTCAAAATCGTTACGGTAGGTTCCACGCAGGTTTTCACTCAAAGTGGTTGTGCGTGTGTTGTTCTTCTTACTGTCCATGCCATTTTGTGCCAGATACTGCACACTGTTGTTGTAGCTTGCACGGGTGAAGGTGTTGATGGTGAACTTCTTGTTCTTCAAGGCTGTGTTGAAGCCAAACATACCATTGGCACTCCAGTTGCCGTTGATGTTTTCAGGTCTGGTCTCGCGTCCACCGGTTTCTGTATTATACTTCACCATGTTGCTCACACTGTTTTGTGTCAACTGACCATACAACATAGCAAAGATGCCACGCTGATGTTCTACTATATAGTTGCGATAGTGAGCACGCAGGGTGTGTGAGAAAGAGGGTTTCAAACCGGGGTTACCTCGGGTGATGTTCAACGGATTGCTATCATCGGTGATGGGTAACAGGTCTGTCATGCTGGGTTGGCTGCTACGTCCGCGATAGTTCACATCTACCTGATGTTGCTTGGTCCAACGGTAGCGGAAACGAACCATAGGTGTGAAGTTGACCACATTACGGGTAACGGTGGTGTCGGTTCCCAAGTATTTATAATTCATCTTGGTTGTTTGGGGCAGTGCTGTGAAACCTACATTCAAGTGGTACTTCTCACGGATAATACGTAACATAACTTGTGCCTCGTGTGTATAGTTGTAATATTCGGCAAACTTGCTTTGGTCGGCATCAAGATATTGCTCATAGTCTTCCGGAACACGAGGAAAGATCTCGCTATAGAAGTTGGGAAGTTCCTCGCTGAAATCATAGGTGGAACGGTCACTCTTATTATAGCTTTGGGTATACCTATAACTGAACTGCAAGAATGTTTGTTTGAAGATTGGCTCGCTATAAGTCAGTCGTGCACTGTAATTCCAGCTTTTACCGGGGGTAAGGTTGTAACGGTTGCGTGAATAAGATGAATCGCGCAATACATAGTTCACGTCTGAAGCTGAAAGGGATTTGCTGTCAGTATCGGTGTAGCTATAGGTTCCACGGAACGTGATGTTACGTCCTTCACTGTTGAGCTTGCGATTGAACTGCAACGAACCGCTTGCTGTCCAGCTTTCGCTGTTGCTCAACGACTTGCTTTTGTTTGTATTGACCAACGTATCTCCCCAAAAGTCCAGGTTGTCTATCTCTGCCAATGGATTATCGGTACGTGTATAGGGGTCTTCGTTGAATGTGGCAGAGGTGTTCTCTGACCAGTTTTCTGACTCATCGTAGGTAAACCGCGGACGGAAGATGATATTGGTCATGGTATCAGGTTCCCATTCCAAACGGAAGTTGGCTTCAAAGTTCTGTGAATGTCCCAAGTTGACATTCTTGCTGTTTGAATAGGAGTTTCCACTCTGCAAGAATGTTTCACTGGCATTTTTTGATTTGGCATCTGAATCGCGATGGCGATAACGTACATCACCTCCCAATTCGATTTTCTCTTTCTCCAAAGCGAAATTGAAACCGGCATCTTTATGGGCATTCAAGCCATTACCTCCTCCACGGAATCCGCCCCCTCCACCAGGGAATCCGCGTCCGCCTACGTTGTTTGCCGAACCTATCAATGATGTCTGCATGCTTTCATTAAAATGGTTCAACATCAGCTTGCCGGTATATCTTTTCTCGGTTCCATATCCCAAGTCGGCATTTCCGAACCATCCTTGGTTCATACCTTTTTTGACTGTCAGGTCAAGCACGGTCTCTTCCTCACCATCGTCGATACCGGTAACACGCGCCAAATCACTCTGTTTGTCATAGGCTTTGAGTTTTTCAACCATATCAACGGGGATATTTTTCATGGCAGTCTCGGTATCGCCACTGAAGAACTCTTTTCCGTCCAACATGATTTTCTTCACTTCTTTACCATTGATGGTTATTTTTCCGCTTTCATCTACCTCTGCACCTGGAAGTTTCTTTACCAACTCTTCAAGCATAGAGCCTTGGGGCACACGGTATGCTCCGGCATTGTACACAACGGTATCTTCTACTACCTGTACCTCTGCCAACTCGGCTGTCACCGTGGCTTGTTTCAGCAAGATGGCATCAGAGGTCAGTCCGATGGTTCCTAAATCTACTGATTTGGTAAGATTGAGGTTTTTCCACTCTGACACATATCCGGTATATGAGACTTTCAACAAATAGTTGCCTGCACCTACAGAAGGGAGTTCGAACTTTCCATCAAAGTTACTCACATTTCCCTTAACCATGGCACTGTCTTTGGGATTCAACAATTGCACAGTGGCAGAAATGATAGGCTCTGCCGACTCTTTGTCAACCACAAGACCCGATACGACTATTTCTTGTTTTTGTGCCATTGCCACATTTGCAATGCACACACACATCATCACAAGTGATACTACTAATTTTCTCATCTTCTATTTTAATTGCACTTTTTACATGAAATATCCATGTATTTTATAAAATTCACGTTCTTATGACTAAGCAAACACAAAAAGGTTTAATCGGAATTCAAACTTTTACTAAAAAAGTTCAATGATTCACTGGAATATTATTCAAGCACAGCCTGCATGAGTCCGAAAAAGGCATTCATGCAGGCTGTACCTGAACAGGAAATCATGATGTCGCTGTCACCAACGATTCTCAGACCAACCCGTTTTTTTCTTTCCACTCTTCAAAAAAGGGAGGAGAAGAGGGTTCAAATATTCCCTCCCGCGTTGTGAAGAGTTGGGTGGTCGATGCTAATAGGATAAGGGCATTGTCAGAAAGACGGCGTATCTCGTAGTCAAAAATGAGCTTCGCCCCCCGTGCCGGACGGTATGTTATGGTCACCGCCAACCGGTCGTCGACTGTCGCCACCTCTTTATATTGCAAATGCATGTCGTACATCGGAGCCATATATCCACTGTTGTAGATATGCATATACTCCAATCCATACTTGCGTCCGAATGCTTCGCGGGCATCTTCCATGTATTGGACATAGTTTCCATGCCATACCATACGGATGGAGTCGACTTCACTGAAACGTACCTGCACGTTCACTGTTTCCGACAAGGTTTTTACCGGCATCTCTTATTCTTTTATAAATATCTTCATTTGACAAGCTGCCACAACCTCTTCACCTTCTTTGGTTTCAGCAGCGACCAGCGTCACTCCGGCAGCTTCTCCCTTTACCTCCAAAAATGTATGTAACTGACTCCCTACCTCAGGCAACCGTTGGATACGCAGTTTTTTCACTTCACCAATAAAGCCCAATTGGGGTTGCTTTCCCTGACAATAGTTCCCATATCCGGCAAATGCAGCTGCCGACTGAGCTATGTGTTCTATCAAACCGGGCTCGGTGAATAAGCCGTTGCGGCAGAACATATTGTCTGCCGCAATCGTTAGTCCTGTATGTGCCTTTCCTTCAGCAGCCTCATAAAAAGCATCCACCATCACGATGGGGGCACGTTGGGGAATCAGTTTAAACAGTTCTTGACCTTTCAGCAATGGTGTGTCACTCATTGTCAAGCGTTCATTCTTGAATATACAAAGTCATACAGGGCACCGAAGGTTTTTACTTCTGCAACCTCTGTTCCCTTGATTTTCACTCCGAACTCCGATTCAATCAGCGCAACCATATCCACCAGACTCAAGCTGTCAAGCTCCAGCGTTGATTTGATATCTGCATCGGGAGTGATTTCCTCTACTTCTTTTTCAAACTCTTCAGCCAATACTTCGTTAATCTTTTCAATCAGTTCTTGTTTTTCCATTTTCTATAAAATACAATATAAGGGGAGGGATTCCCCACGGTTAGTTAATTACTGCAAGCCTCTCCTGCCCTGGACTGAGCTTATCGTCATCATAATGCAGGAGGGTGTACTTGCCTTTTCATTTCTCTCTTTTACAGATTTCTTACAATCAGGGTTGAGTTCGTTCCACCAAAGCCAAACGAGTTGGACAAGAATGTATCGAAATGTTTTTCTATACGCTTGTCGGGTATCAACAGTTTGGCTGAATCCTCATCCGGATTTTCAAAGTTGAGGTTGGCTGCAATGAACCCGTTCTTCATCATCAACATCGAGTAGATAATTTCACTGGCTCCTGCCATCCACATCTCATGTCCGGTCTGCGACTTTGTGCTTGTCACCTCTATACGACGGTCTCCAAATACGTTATAGATAGCCTTTGCCTCGTTGGTATCTCCCACATGGGTCGAAGTGGCATGTGCATTGATGTATCCTATCTCATTGATATCAATGCCTGCACGACGGATAGCCATCTCTAACGAACGGCTCGGTCCCTCTACATTCGGAGAAGAAATATGATCGCCATTTGACGAGAATCCGTAGCTGAGAATCTCTGCCAAAATAGGTGCTCCTCTGCGTACTGCTGATTCATAACTCTCTATAATGACTGTGGCTGCTCCACCTCCCGGAACCAGTCCATCACGGTCGCGGTCAAACGGACGACTGGCACGTGTCGGTTCGTCTTCACGGATAGAGAAAGCCGAGATACCATCGAAAGAGCCTATTGAGAAGGGATTCACCTCTTGGGCTCCTCCACATACTATCATTTCCTGCAAACCGTTTTGAATGAGCAAGGCTCCTAATCCGATGGCATGAGAACCACTGGCACAAGCTCCCGATACGGTCAGGTTGATGCCACGCAACTTGAAGATACAACCCAAGTTCATTGTCACAGTCGAGTTCATTGACTGGAAGATGGCTCCCGAACCACAGAGCGTTGTATCTTTCTTCTCTCTCATCTTATCTACTGCAAGCACGGTTGGTTCGGCTGACGAATCATTACCGTACAACAGTCCCACTTCGTGGCTATTCAGATAGTCTTGGTCTATACCCGCATTCTGCAAAGCCTCCACTGTTGCACAATAAGCATATTTTGCCTGTTCCGGCATATAGACACGTTGCGAACGACTTAACACTTTCTTCAAATCAGGCACATCCAGTTTAGCTGTCAAGGCTGAACGGAACCCCATCTCTTTACGAACAGGGTCGAATATAATTCCCGATTTTCCGGTGTAGAGCGAATCGCGCACCTCTTCAAGGTTCTTGCCCAGACACGAGTAGATGCCCATACCGGTAATTACAACTCTGTTTTGCATATCAATCTTTTATCTATTGAACATTTATTTTCTTATCACTTTCTCTCTCAATTTGTTGTAGAGTCCCCTCAATGCATGTATCTGTGCGCCCGTAGCCATCAGGTATCTGATTGAGCGATAAGAGCCGATTACCCATTTTGCATAATACCAGGCAAACAGTATCTGCAACGGCCACAACAAGATTGAAATCAGTCCGCCCAACAAACCATTAAAGAGGAAACTCAACACCATCAACAAAGGCATCAGGAACAACACATTGATGGCATATAAGAATGTACCCTCAAACATTGGGTCAACACAAATCTTCTTGAACATTGCCATCGGAATCAGATAAAACAGTCCTACAGGGCATAGCGAAGCAACCCACAAGGGCAACAACATAAATTGTACCAGCAACACCATTGAAATCCAAAATGGAGAGACCTCTTTTTCAAGCTGGGCGGGTTTGATGCCCAACTTTTCCAACCCATGCTTCAGTTCCAACGCTTCGCCATAAAGTTGTGCCGTTGCTTCCGGTTGTTGCTCTTTCCTTTCATCAAGGTCCGCCACTAACTTCTGGTCACTGACCAACATATCGGGCAAAGACGAGGGGTTCAATCCGTTTTTCTTAGCATAGTCAGTTCCATAGGTCAAGCGCAAAAAGTCGATAGCTTCGTAATTGTCCAAATCGCGGATATCAAGCATCAACTCCTCTATTTGGGCACGCACCAACTTATTCACCTCGCGCTGTGCTGTACGGGGTTTCGTCTTATAGAGTTCGTAGAAAGGTTTAAGTGAAATGGGGGTTCCAAACTTCACCATAAACTTATTCTGTATGCCAAAGTAGTCGCTATAGTGATTGCACGAAGGTAAAATCTGAATGTCTTTTTCAAAATTCCCCATTTCGGCTGCTTCAAAAGCCAGTTTGGTATATCCAAACGAGAAAGTCCCCAACCAACGCTTGTCCTGATGTCCGGCTTCCGGATACATTACAATAGTCCGCCCGTTCACCAGTTCCTGTTCTGTCATCTTGAATGTATCTCCATTCTTGTTCAACGAGTCTTCTCCGTCATAGTCGAGGCGAAAAGCCGGCAACAGACCTATCGAACGCAGGAACTTACCCGCCAAGGGATGAATCTCAAAAACATTTGCACGGGTGATGAAATAGGGTTTGCGGTCGCGAATGGTGAACAACACTCCCAAGGGGTCATTCAAACAATTCTGGTGGTTACTTACAATCAACAACGGTGTTCCATCGGCAGGAATCACTTGGCTATTGATGCTATATGTCTTGCGATAGTACAGTCTGTCATGCACAAAACGCAAATATGATTTAAAAATCCGATAACAGAGACTTGGTCTTTCTATCTCTGTTTTCGGGTTATTATTTTCACTCATCTATATATTCTCTTTCCTGGTGTTATTTCACTCTTTTGAAAAAATCGGTGCAAAGTTACTAAAAAATATTGGATTATCCTTCACCCCCTCTCCTTTTTCACCAATAGTGCCATCTATAAACCGTCCAAAAAAGGAAGTAAAATGTCTTATTTATCCCTTACCGTAAAAGAAGCTACAGCAGAGGTGCCAACATCCTCAATATCGACTCCTCTACTTTCCGCCAGAACGGACGTTGGTTCCACCGCTTCGATGATACAAATTCCGAATCAAGCAGGTCGTTTTCAAATGCTTCGCGCAGTCGGATTGCCGACTTCGTATCATAGAAGAAAGCATTCACCTCAAAGTTATGTTCAAAACTACGAAAATCGATATTGGCAGACCCCACTGTCGACAAGCTGTCATCCATCACCATCATCTTGGCATGTAGAAACCCCTTTCCATAGAAATAAAACTTCACCCCTGCCTCCATCAAGTCACGCAAAAACGAGAGCGAACACATCTGCACCACCCTGCTGTCTGATTTCCGAGGCAGCATAATACGTACATCCACTCCCGAGAGGGCTGCCGTCTGCAGTGCTGTCAGTATCTGCTCGTCGGGCATGAAGTAAGGTGTCTGGATATAGAGGTAACGTTTGGCATTGCATATCGCCCACAGATATCCTTGCATAATATCGCGCCAACGCCCTACCGGTTTCGAGGTAACAATCTGTACATAACTGTCGCCTACCGGCTTCAATCGGGGAAAGTAGACTTCTGCATCTACTTCTTGCCTTGTCACAAAAAACCAATCCATCATAAAGACGGTCTGCAATCCATGCACGGCTGTACCATGAATCATACAAGAGGTATCACGCCAAACTCCCCATGAGACTCCCTGCACATAGCGTTCTGCCAAGTTCATGCCTCCCACAAAACCTATGGCACCATCTATTACCACTACTTTCCGATGGTTACGGTAATTCACCTTATTCGAGAAGATAGGGAAACGAACTTCCAAAAAGGGACAGACCTCAACGCCTGCTTTTATCATCTCTCTGAAAAATCTTTGGGCTACGCGCCAACATCCTACATCGTCATAGAGCAGACGCACCTTTACTCCCTGTTTAACTTTGTCTATAAGCGAATCACGCACCATGCGTCCCACCGCATCATCTTCTATAATGTAATACTCGAGGTGGATATGATGACGGGCATCGGCTATTGCCCGCAACAAAGCATGCAACAAGCCCGCCCCGTCTGTAAAGAACTTCACCTGATTGCCACCGTAAGGCAACGAACGGTTCATACGGCGAAACAGATTGGCAAGCGCTTCTCCCTTTTTGGGAAAGTCCGCCGGAGGCTTCCGCCAATATTCATGTAAGGGTCTACGGACTATATTGTTGTAAATGCGCTTGCTTATCAAACGTTTGCGACGCACATTCTGTCCGAAAAAGAAGTAAAAGATAAGCCCTACTAAAGGAAGGAATAATAAGACCAGAATCCAGGCAATCGTCTTCACCGGATGGCGGTTGTCAAGCACAACCACTATTATGGTACCTATCACCATAAACAGGTACAACAGGTTAAATCCGAAACCAAAGAGACTATCCCATTCAAACATAATTTATCCTCCATTAGTTGGCTATCCGGGTAAAGAAGAGGGATGACAGACCTTTCCCCACCCCATTTAAAACACAAAATTAATTAATTGCCCATAAACTTGTTTCAACCATTAACGTTTTTTAGTTACACTACTTTTGCCAAAAGCGTTTACCTGAAGTAAAAAGTCAGCACTAATATTTATTTTTGTTTAATGAACAGGTGGGGTTTGAAATTAAAATTGTAAATTTGCACGTTCAACAAAAAAAGGAGAGTAACAGCATCATGTCTGAAAAGAAATATATATCCATCAAAGGAGCCAGAGTCAACAACCTGAAGAATATCAACCTTGATATACCACGTGGCAAGTTGGTTGTTATCACCGGTCTTTCAGGTTCCGGAAAGTCTTCTTTGGCATTCGATACCCTATACGCTGAAGGACAGCGCCGTTATGTAGAGAGCCTTTCTTCATACGCCCGCCAATTTTTAGGACGTATGAGCAAGCCCGAGTGCGACTTCATTAAAGGCATTCCACCTGCCATAGCCATCGAGCAGAAGGTAAACAGCCGCAATCCGCGTTCTACCGTAGGCACCTCTACTGAGATATACGACTATTTGCGCCTACTCTATGCCCGCATAGGCAAGACCTACTCGCCCGTCAGCGGAGAGTTGGTAAAGAGACACACTACCGAAGACATTGTCAACTGCATGCTCTCTTTTCCTGAAGGGACAAAGTTCTTGGTGCTCAGTCCTATTAAGCCCAGAGAGGGACGTACATTGACAGAGCAGCTCACCATCGACCTCCAGCAGGGTTTCACCCGTATTGAGGTGAATGGCGAAATTATGCGTATCGAAGATTACAAGACTCCTGACGAGAAAGACACCGTCTACCTGTTGATTGACCGGCTCAGTTGCAAAGACTCTACCGAGACTATCAGCCGACTTACCGACTCTACCGAGACTGCCTTTTACGAGGGCGAAAATACTTGCATGTTGCGTTTCCTGCCTTCCGGCATGCTCTATACCTTCAGCAAGAGTTTCGAGGCTGACGGTATCAAGTTTGAAGAACCAACCGAACATACCTTCTCTTTCAACTCACCCATCGGGGCTTGTCCCAGATGTGAGGGATTCGGTCGCATCATAGGCATTGACGAAGAGTTGGTGATACCCAACACTGCATTGAGTGTCTACGATGGTGCCGTCATCTGCTGGCGGGGTGAGAAGATGAGTGAATGGCAACGCGAGTTCATCCAACGGGCATCAAAGCACAAGTTTCCTATCTTCACCCCTTACTACCAACTTACCCCGAAACAAAAAGATTTTCTGTGGCATGGCAAGCGCAACGAGGCCTGCATTGATTCATTCTTCCAGATGCTCACCGAAAATCAATATAAGATTCAATACTGCGTGATGTTGGCACGCTATCGTGGCAAAACCATCTGTCCCTATTGCCATGGAAGCCGTCTGAAGCCTGAAGCCTCTTATGTGAAGGTGGGCGGTCGTGCCATCACCGAACTGGTCGATCTCTCCATCGTACGACTGAAAAAGTTTTTCGACAGCCTCACACTCGACGAACATGATCAAACCATAGCACGTCGCATCCTGCTTGAGATAAATAACCGCCTGCAGTTTCTGCTCGATGTCGGACTCGGATACCTCACTCTCAATCGGCTCAGCAACACGCTTTCAGGGGGTGAAAGCCAACGCATCAACCTGGCAACTTCGTTAGGCAGCAGTCTGGTGGGGTCGCTCTACATATTAGACGAACCCAGCATCGGCTTGCACAGTCGCGACACCGAACGTCTCATCAAGGTATTGCGCCAATTGCAGGCATTGGGAAACACAGTTGTGGTGGTCGAACACGACGAAGAGATAATCCGTGAAGCCGACTATATCATTGATATCGGTCCTGAAGCCGGACGCCATGGTGGCAACGTTGTCTATCAAGGGGACATGAAAGACCTGCAAAAGGGTTCGCATAGCTACACGGTCAGATACTTGTTGGGCGAAGAACGCATCCCCCTGCCACGCACTACACGCTATTGGAACAACTACATCGAGATAAAAGGGGCAAGACACCACAACCTCAAGAACATCGACGTACGTTTCCCACTCAATGTCATGACGGTTGTGACCGGTGTCAGCGGTTCAGGCAAATCCACACTCGTGCGTGACATCTTCTATTTGGCACTCAAGCGCGAATATGGAGAAAGCAACGAGCGACCGGGACAATTCTCAGCCTTGTGCGGTGACATTCACATGGCAAAAAACATCGAGTTCATAGACCAAAGCCCCATCGGCAAGTCTACCCGCAGCAACCCCGTCACCTATGTGAAAGCCTATGACGAGGTGCGCAAGGTGATGGCAGACCAGCCACTTGCCAAGCAATTGGGATTCACTGCCGGTCACTTCTCTTTCAATTCCGATGGCGGACGTTGCGACGAGTGTAAGGGCGAAGGCACCGTCACCATCGAGATGCAGTTTATGGCAGACCTTGTGCTCGAATGCGAGTCATGCCACGGCAAACGTTTCAAAAAAGAGGTGCTCGAAGTGAAATACCACGACGTGAATATACACGACATACTCAACATGACGGTCAATATGGCTATCGAATTTTTCACGGTTCATGGCAACAACAAGATAGTCAAACGCCTGCGCCCCTTACAAGAAGTGGGATTGGGATACATCAAACTGGGACAATCGTCATCTACCCTGTCCGGTGGTGAAAACCAACGGGTCAAGCTCGCCTACTACCTCAGCATCGAAAAGAGCGAACCAACCATCTTTGTCTTCGACGAACCCACAACAGGTCTGCACTTCCACGATATCAAGAAGTTGCTCGATGTCTTCAATGCCCTCATCCAACGGGGACACACGGTAGTCATCATCGAACATAACATGGACATCATCAAATGCGCCGACTACCTCATCGACCTCGGTCCTGAGGGGGGTGACAAGGGGGGAAATATAGTAGCATGCGGCACACCACAAGAGGTTGCCGACAACAGTCAATCCTATACCGGACAATACCTCAAAAGAATGATAACCCATTAATCACTGACTCTACGAAAAAACAAGGAGGGGAACGCCTCCCGTGTAGTCTGTGCGCTCTAAAGAAAAAAATCCGCTTCAACAGCGGATGGAATACATTATCAAGCGTACACCCGTGGGGAGTCGAACCCCAATCGTTGGAACCGGAATCCAATATTCTATCCATTGAACTACGGGTGCAACATGTCAAATCGGCTGCAAAGATACAAAGTTTTTGCCATCCCACCTAATTTTCACAACTAATTTTAGTTTAAAAACAAGATGCCTCACACGGTTGGGGGAAGAGAGTGTATGTCCTTCGCACGCCACTTCACTCCCCCAACCTGTCTATTGCCAACAATCCTGCATCTCCCGTTCCGTTGGGAACCATAATCTAATGTGTGGCGCGTATAAGGCGTTTCAGTGACAACCTTAGGGAAGAGAGAAAGAAAAAAACATAGCATTTCCAATCGTCATATAAAGTTGGCAAAAAGAAAGAAATCAAGCAAATAATGTAGCATTTTGAACTTTTTATAGCCATTATAGCTTTATTATTGAAAAAGATTTCGTATATTTGCACCCAAATTTGACAAACAATATATCAGAGACAACAAGCAATGAGCTATCTAATCAAGCCTGCAAACTATCGTCCGCTGCTCGACCCGAACCAGACCGAGCAGGGTATCAAGCAGATAAAAGAGTTTTTTCAAGAGAACCTTTCTACCGAGTTGCGCCTCCGTCGGGTGACTGCTCCCCTATTCGTATTGAAGGGGATGGGTATCAACGACGACCTGAATGGAGTGGAACGTGCGGTATCATTCCCCATAAAAGACCTGAACGACCGACAAGCAGAAGTGGTGCACTCGCTTGCCAAATGGAAACGGCTGACACTTGCCGACTACCATATCGAGCCGGGATATGGCATCTATACCGACATGAATGCCATCCGCGCCGACGAAGAGTTAGGCAACCTGCACTCGCTCTATGTCGACCAATGGGACTGGGAGCGGGTGATAACTGCCGCCGACCGGAACGTGGCTTTCTTGAAAGATATCGTCAGACGCATCTACGCTGCCATGCTGCGTACCGAATTCATGGTATGTGAGACTTATCCGCAAATCAAACCGTTCTTGCCACAAGAGCTGTTTATCATCCATGCCGAAGAGCTGCGTGCCATGTATCCCGACAAAACACCCAAAGAGCGGGAAACAGCCATCACGCAAAAATATGGAGCGGTATTCATCATCGGCATCGGCTGCAAGCTAAGCGACGGCAAGGTACACGACCAACGTGCCCCCGACTACGACGACTACAGCACCATTGGCGAAAACAACCTGCCGGGACTAAATGGCGACCTGCTGATTTGGGACAGCGTGATAGACCGGGCAGTCGAACTGTCGTCGATGGGCATCCGTGTAGACAAAGAGGCACTGCTGCACCAACTGAAGTTATCGGGCAAGGAGGAGCGCAAAGAACTTTATTTCCACAAGCGGCTGTTGGAAGGTTCACTCCCCCTGTCGATAGGTGGAGGTATCGGACAATCGCGCCTGTGCATGGTCTACCTGCGCAAAGCACACATCGGGGAGATACAAGCCAGCATCTGGCCCGAAGAGATGCGCAACGAATGTGCCCGATTAGGCATGCCGCTCATCTGAAGCGGAGATTGTAACTAACGCCTTGATTTTTTCAGACACGGAGGAAATCTTGTCAGGCAGCATTTCTGTCAGGCAGGATTCCCTCCGTGAGTTTTGTATCACCAGTTGACCGGCTCTTTTCCATGGGTTGCCAAATATTCGTTGGCACGACTGAAATGACGGTTGCCAAAAAATCCGTTGTAGGCAGAAAGTGGAGAAGGGTGGGCAGAAGCAAGCACCAAGTGGCGACTGCGGTCGATGAATGCCCCCTTCTTTTGTGCATAAGCTCCCCACAAAAGAAATACCAGATTTTCACGCCCCTCAGCCAAGCGGCGTATGGCGGCATCGGTAAACTCTTCCCACCCTTGACGCTGGTGGGAACCTGCCTGATGGGCACGTACCGTGAGTGTGGCATTGAGCAACAGCACTCCCTGCTCTGCCCAACGGGTGAGATTGCCCGTAAGGGGGAGAGGCACACCCAAATCATCCTGCAATTCCTTGAAGATATTGACCAACGAGGGCGGGAACTTTACCCCATCGTTGACAGAGAAGCAGAGTCCGTGCGCCTGCCCCGGACCATGATAGGGGTCTTGCCCGATGATGACCACCTTCACCCGGTCAAACGGACAGAGGTTGAAAGCATTGAAAATCAACCTTCCGGGGGGATATATGGTTGTAACCGCATATTCGCGGCGCACAAAGTCGGTGAGCCGCACAAAATAGGGTTGTTCAAACTCGTGAGCCAACTGCTGTTTCCAGCTCTCTTCTATCTGTACATTCATAGGAGGAAAAATCAATACCAATCAATGTTACTACTATAACTGCTCCGCTTGTCGTACTTCAAAGCATCGGCAAGCATGCTCGAATTGGCACTGATACTGAAATTATAAGAGGTATAGGGTGCCAATATGATGCCGCACGACATGGTGAAGCAGTGCAGGTCGCGTGTGATGTTGCAGGTGGTTGCCGCTATGCGCTTGGTGTCAAAGTCGTAACCCGAAGTGAATGAGATGTTCCACTTGTTTGAAGGCTTGATGTTACCCGAAATGTTCATGCGATGGCTGAACGAATAGGGATACCGCATAGACTTGATGTTAATCTTCTTGCTGCGGTCCTCGGCAAGGGTATAGTTCCACGATACGGTAAGCGACCATGGAATTTTGAAAGGCATATATCCGTCGGCATCCAACTTTGCCTTCTCTTTCTTGCGTTGGGGCTCTACCGCTCTCTCTTCGTCAGCTGAAGCCAACTCATCATCATTGCCGGTCTCTCCGTCGGCAGTCTCCTCTTCTTTCGGTCCGAACCACTTTTTGAACGTCTCGTTATTGAAGGTATAAGAGAAGCCGTCGCTCATGCCTTGGAAACGTCCGAAACGTCCATACGACCACTCGGTACGGTCGCCCACCACCACTTGTCCCTTCTCGTTGAACTCATAGGCATAGGTGGCAAATACGGCATTGATGTTGAAGGTCTTGTTTTTACCCAACTTCAGGCGAAGGCGCATAGAGAGGTTGCTCCATGGCTGGCGTTCGGCTGCCAGGTTGTATGAGATGCTTGCCCCAAAATCGTCGATGATGCTCAGTTTCTTCACGCCCGTTGAGTCCGAG
This sequence comes from Bacteroidaceae bacterium, assembly GCA_017472635.1. Taxonomy (GTDB): domain Bacteria; phylum Bacteroidota; class Bacteroidia; order Bacteroidales; family Bacteroidaceae; genus Phocaeicola_A. The sequence goes on along the minus strand of JAFUPU010000048.1, from coordinate 21,691 downwards.
TCAGACTTCACCTTCATCTCAATGTTGTTTGACATGCTGAAGTTTACACTTCCCGTACGCCCCCTGCCCGGCACACCAAAGGTAGCCCCCTGATAGGGCGAATACTCTTGAGTGACGAGGTTGCCCCGCTCATCGGTATAGCTATAGCTGTCCCAATAGCCGTAACGATGTGCTCCAAAATCGGGTGCCATGCTGAACGTAACAGAAGGGGTGAAGACGTGGCGCACCATCTCTATCTTGTCACCGAAGATGGCAGGTGACGGTTTATAGAATCCATACATCTTGGTGTTCATCCCGATGCTCATATCGTAGTTGTAGACACGGTTGAAGCCATAGATGGTGTCAGTGACAACACGTCCCAAATCCTCGTCCCAATTGCGCTTCTGCTTGTAGGTATACCAACGCTCGGTGTAGTTGAATCCGGCGGTCAGGTTGAGGTATTTGAAGAGGGTAAAGGTAGCATTGATGGGGATGCGGTGCTGCATACCGTTGTTCCAGTCTTTCACCAGATTTGAGTGTAACACCTTATTCTCTTTGGCATTGATGCTGTTTTTGAGATAGCCGGTATAGCTGAGAGCTATCTTTTCGTACCAGCGCTCTTCGCCCATCCGCTTTTTGCGTCGGAAGGGATAGATACGGCTCAACGAGATGTTCAGGTCAGGGAAAGAGACCGACAACATCGAGTCACGTACGTTCTGCGCAATGTTGAATGTTCCCGAGATGGTGAGGTTCTGATTGGGGAACGAGCGCGAATAGCTGATGCTGGAGGTACGGGTACTCTGACTGCTCAGCTGCAGGTTATACTGGCTGTTGAGGTTCGAGCGCTCGTAGCTGCTGGTAGCATAGTTCACACTTGCCGAGAAGGTGCTGTTAGGGCTTGCCTTGGCATCTTGGCGGTGGGTCCACTGCACCTTGAAGTCTTTCGAGACCATATAGTCGGGCATATTCTTCTCGCCCGTCTTGGTGGTAAGCATACTCAGGTTTACGGCACCCGAATACTTGTACCGCTTGTTGTAACTCGAACTGGCATTCAATCCCCACGACCCCTTGGTGAAGATTTCACCGGTGAGTTTGAGGTCCATATAGTCGCTGATGGCAAAATAGTATCCGCCGTCGCGCAGATAGAATCCGCGCTCCAGCTCATCGCCATAGGTAGGCATGATGAAACCGGAAGCATACTTGTCGTTACTGAAGGGGAAAAAGCCGAAGGGGATGGCAAGGGGCAAGGGCACATCCTCTACCACCAGATAGGCAGGACCAAACACGGCATTCTTCCCCGGGCGCACCTTGCCACGTGTCAATGCCATGTAGAAGTGGGGATGCTCGTGATTGTCGCAAGTGGTGTATTTACCGCCCATCACATAGATTTCGTTGTCGGGTCCCTTTTTGGCATCACGGCTGGTCATATAACCTTCGCCCTGTTGGGTCACCACATTGCTGATGTATCCTTTGCGTGAGCTGAAATTATAGCTCATCGTATCTGATTCATAGGGAGTGTCTCCATCCTTGAAGACCGGACGACCTATCTCTACCCCCAACGAATCGGTAACTCCGTGGGCATAGACCGTCTTGGTGTCGATGTCCACCTGAATCTGCTCGGCTGTGAGTCCGATTTTCTGGTAGTCCACCTTACTGTTTTTGAAAAGGTATGCCTTTGAGTTCTCGATAATCCAAACGATTGAGTCGTCAGCCTGATAAGAGACCGGTGCCTCCAACACATCTTCCTTCTCTTTCGAAGCCACGCTGTCAGCCGGGATGCTGTCTAACGGTTCGGCTCCTTCGGGTGTCAGCAGCAACGAGTCGGCAACGGCAAGCGAGTCGGCAGACGATGCAGGAATCACCAGCTTGCGGTCGTCTTCCGGCATGCCCACCCGACATGCCTCCATCCCCAACGTGCCTGTAAGCAGAAGCGACAGTATGGAAAGTGAGACAAGTATGTATTTTTTATATAAATTCATCCAAATTTCTTATAATTTCGAGCCGCAAAAATACACATTAATCGCGACATAGCCCCCTTTCGGGTAGTTAAAGTAGCTAAAGCAAGCATGAATAACTATAAAAACTGTTCACACCAACGATTAAAACGGGCTATCCCTTCATCACCGTAACGCTCCAGACTCTTCAACACCTTCTCGATGCTCTTCTCGCGGTCGAGCTTGGTCTTTGAATAAAATTTATCAGCAAAACAGATGATTTGCTCTTCCAACGTGACGGGTTGCATGTCGCGTTGGGGAATGGGCAGCCCTTGCTGTCGGATAGTTTCCAGCGACAGTCCGGTACCCGTATGCCGCTCGCAAACCAATGCATGGCGCGGATATCCTTCACGACGCATCAGGCCGGCTCCCAAATAGCCATGACAGATGTACGGATAGGTTCCCTTGCAGCCGATACCTTCGGCATCGGTCATGAAGATGCCGATGTCGTGAAGCAATGCCGCCTCTTCGATAAAGGCAAGGTCGAGCTCCCACTCGGGATGCCTACGGGCGATGTCCAATGCCTTGTCAGCCACCGAACGGCTGTGGGTCAGCAAGATATGTTTCAATTCATTCTCTTCGGGGTAATAGTTGTCAATGATAGCCAATGCATCCATAGTACGCTTATTTTTTTCGGTTGATAAAAGCATTCGTCACATAGGTCCGTCCCTTGTTGTCTACCACCACAGCCCGATAGAATCCGGCAGGCAACTTGGTCAGTTTCAGCCGTCGGTGATAGGGAACCTGTGCCACCTTACGTCCGCAGCCATCAGCGAGAATGACCTGCACGGCTTCAGGTATGTGGGGTAGTTCTACCACTCCGTCACACACGGGCAACAGATTGAAAGCTCCGTCAGCGGGTGCATCGCCAACCGCCTCTCCCCCACCCAACTGCAGCGGGGCACTCTCATTGCCACAACGGTCCATTGTGGTGACGGCATAGTAGTGCAAAGGTGCCGACGACGGTAGCGGGAGGATATGGGTATATAGCGTATCGCGCCACCTGGCGGCAAGCAAGTGGTGAGGATTGTCGGTATCGACGGGATAGACAGCCGATGCATAGATGTTATAGCAGACTCCTCCTTGAGTGTCATCACTGCCCGCTGCCCACTGCAGTGTCACCCCATCTGCCGAACGGACGAGCTCTCCCGATGAGGGTGTCGAGGGGGCTATACTGTCCAACCACGGCATGGCGGGCAACAGGGCTTTGGTATAGTAGTAGTCTCTCTTCACACGGTCGTACAGTCCCAACCGCCTGTCGGTGAGGAATTGGGAGCGGAAATGTGCCTCACCCGACACACCCGCCCAACGGATGAAGTTGAGCTGCTGCTCTACGTCTGCCAGCGTCCAGGTGCCCTCCGACGGGTCTAAGAAATAGATGCCCAATCCGGGAACCACCACACGTCCCTCGGACTGCTCCTGCCAGTCAAGCACAAAAGGGTAGAAATCGTTTCCACGATAGTAGAGCATGGGGAATATCATGTCCTGCACCCCCTCTTTCATCCACACCTGTGCCTCTTGGTAGACGGCATGGTAGGCATTCCATCCCCGCGAGGGGTAACGCCTGGTATCGCGGTATTTGCCTAAAGGGGCACTGCTCACCTTCACCCAAGGTTTCAGCTGCTTGACCTCGTGATAGAGATGACGCACAATCTCGGTAATGTTCCGTCGCCGCCAGTCAGCCAACTCTTCGCCCGGCTCCCGGTATCTCTTGAAGTCTGCCGCATCGGGAAAACGACGCGGACGGTCGGGATAGCGGATATAGTCGAAATGCACGCCATCGACATCGTAGCGGGAAATGAGTTCACGCACCAACGATGCCAAGTAGTACTTTGTTTCAGGATGTCCCGGATTGAGGTACCAGTTATCGCGAAACCTCTTGACCAGGCGGGGCTGCCTCTTGACAACCGATTTACCTTGCAAGTCGCGCTGCACCTCTTTGCTCCCCAAAGGGAATGTCACTATCCAGGCATGCAGCTCCATTCCACGCTTGTGGCACTCTTCCACGGCAAATGCCAGCAGGTCGTAGCCGGGGTCTTCACCCGCCTTTCCGGTAAAGACTTCGCTCCACGTCTCATATTGCGAGGGATAAATTAGGTTTCCACGCACGCGGGTCTGCAACATGACGGTATTTATATTCGCTGCCTGCAAATCATCGAGGATATCAATCAGCTCTTGCTGCTGGCGTTTACGCGACTCGGCAGAGACTGCCCGTGTCTTGGGCCAGTCAAGCCCCTTCACGGTTGTCAGCCACACAGCCCGCACCTCGTGCTTTCGGGGCAAGAACAGGGGTTCGGGAGGATCGGCAGACAGCGGAGGCAATCCCACCACACAGGCTACCAACAGAAACAACCATTTAGTCAAAGGTATATAGGATTCAACTTTCACTCTCATCACTTCATCATTATTTTGGATAGGCAAAGATACATATTTCACTCTAAATAATCTAAAAAATTACAGATTAATAGACAACCTGCCCTTTTATTTCGTACTTTTGCATCGGTTTTGGCACGCTTCCTCCGGCTTCACTTACCGCAGGGGGGGCTTACACCACATGACCGGCACCTCCGGTCAGAGTGAACATCGAATATTGTATATAAAGGTTTAAGATATGATTACATTTACCATTGCCCTGTTGCTGTTGCTTGCAGGCTATTTCGTCTACGGACGTTTTGTGGAACGCGTCTTTGGCGTGAACCCGAAAAACCAGACTCCTGCCATCACCCATGCCGACGGAGTCGACTACATGGTGCTGCCCAACTGGAAAATATTCATGATCCAATTTCTCAACATTGCCGGATTGGGACCTATCTTCGGTGCCATCATGGGAGCACAGTTCGGTACAGCCTCCTACCTCTGGATTGTGTTGGGTACCATCTTTGCCGGAGCCGTACACGATTACCTGTCGGGGATGCTCAGCCTCCGACAAGACGGTGCCAGCCTGCCTGACATTGTGGGAAAATATTTAGGAAAGCCTACACAAAAGGTATTTGGAGTATTCACCATCGTTTTGATGGTGCTGGTAGGTGCCGTGTTTGTATCCGGTCCGGCAGAACTGCTTGCCGACATGACACCATCTGCCTACGACGGGATGTTCTGGATAATCGTCATCTTTGCCTACTATGTGCTGGCAACTTTAATGCCGATAGACAAGATCATCGGCAGGTTCTACCCGTTTTTTGCTTTTGCACTGCTCTTCATGGCGGTGGGTATCTTGGTATCGCTCTACATAAAAAGCCCCGACCTGCCTGAGATGTGGGAAGGCTTCGGCACAAAATACGAGAGTAACCCTATCTTCCCCATGATGTTCATATCGATAGCCTGTGGAGCCATCAGCGGTTTCCATGCCACCCAATCGCCCTTGATGGCACGTTGCATGGCAAACGAAAAGCATGGCCGCCCCATCTTCTACGGTGCCATGATTACCGAAGGAGTGGTAGCCCTCATCTGGGCTGCGGCCGCCACTTGGTTTTTTGGCGAACATGGCATCACTTATGTCAACGAAGCCGGTGACACGGTGGCTTACTCTGGAGCCAAAGTGGCAACAATGATTTCCAACGATTGGCTGGGAGCATTTGGCGGTTTCCTTGCCATCCTGGGCATAGTGGCTGCCCCCATCACCAGTGGTGACACAGCGCTGCGCTCGGCACGTCTGATTGTTGCCGATGCCTTGCATATCGAACAGAAGAGCATCAAAAACCGCCTGCTGATATGCATCCCGCTCTTTGCCGTGACAATAGCCATCTTGGTATACAGCCTCAGCGATGCCGAAGGGTTTAAAATCATCTGGCGCTATTTCGCCTGGTGCAACCAGACGCTGGCGGTATTTACCCTTTGGGCTATCACGGTCTACCTGACACTGAAGAAAAAGAACTTCTACATCACCCTCCTACCCGCCTTGTTCATGACCTGCATCTGCTCGACCTACATCTGCATCGCTCCCGAGGGATTCAACCTTTCACAAACGTGGGCATATATTATAGGAGGCATCTGCACCGTCACCGGGCTGATTGCATTCATCACCTGGAAAAGGAGTGTGCAAGAATAAACGAAAACCTATACCCGATTTTATGAAAAAGAAGAAAATAAAGAAATCTATCGCACTGCCACTGGCACTCTTCATCTACGCAACAGCCATGGCGGTCTATTTCATCCCACGCAACAACGAGATGAGCGACACCGAGAAGTGGGTTACCGTCATAGCGTCGTATGTCATCATCGGACTGCTGTGGTTTACACTGAAGAAAAAAGAGGATTTCACCCGCAAACGGGACGAAGAATGGACTAACAAACAAAACGAAAATAAGAAATGAGAAAACTGCTGACTATGTTTGCCATCCTGCTTGTCACCTCAATGACAGCACGGGCACAGTTCGAACAGAACAAATGGTATTTCAACGCTGCCGTCACTGAATTGGGACTGACCTATAGCGGTTCGGAAAAGTTCCGCATGGGGGTACAGGCTTCTGCCGGAACATTCTTGTTCGACAACTTGGCGTTGCTGCTCAATGCCGAAGGGGTATATCACAAACAGGGAGACCGCACAGCTTCATTCGGAGTGGGTGCCCGCTACTACTTCCAACAGAATGGCATCTTCTTGGGGACCGGTGTCAAATTCAAGCACTATGAGTACAAAGGCGACGAAGAGATTACCACCGACTTCAACGACGGGCTATGGTCGCTCGAAGCGGGATATGCTTTCTTCCTCAGCCGCACCGTCACCATCGAGCCATCGGTCTACTACGACCTCAGCTTCAAGGACAGCGACTACAGCAAATTAGGATTGAAAATCGGTTTCGGTCTCTACTTCTGATTTACCTGAAGCATAAAGTGCTTCGCACAGTTGAAGCGTATACATTTGATAAAACAATGACGCGGAAGTTGCTCAATGTAGCAAACTTCCGCGCCATCTTTTTTTTCTACTTACTCATCTAATACGAATTTGCCTCCAACTTTTGCATCGGATAATACAGACTCTGTGAAAAATCAATGGGAACAAACAGATGGTCCAGCGATACGAAACAGTTTGTGAAAAAGTGTATATGCAATGAAAAAAGTGGCAGGACTCAGACCGCCCGGTTGCAGGACCCACGCGGCTGGGTCCTGCAACCGGTGGAGCTGAGTCCTGGAGATCTTTGAATATCTCAAGGACATAACTGAACTTTTCAAGCAACCAATCCACCTCAAAAAAGAGACACTCTGTAATCCCTTCATTCTATGTCGGTTAGAGGTGAAATGAGACATTTGTTATATCGTTTGCTACAAAATTGACATTCTCATTCCACCTCCTATACTTGTATTCACATCACTTCATTCCGTTCGTTTCATTTCTCCCCTATCAAACTGTATTGCAAGCGGTTACGGGTGAAAGAAAGCCCTTTCATCCTACTTTCACACCCTTCAACCTCTTTAATGGCACACACTTTTTGCAACCAATAAACCGCGCGAAATGCAATCAGCCAATGAAAGGAGTGAATGGGCAGTGAAAGGGACTCCCTTCACCTGTATCCGGCTAAGAAACAATAAGATGCAGGTGAAACGAAAGGAGTGAATAAAGAAATAGAGAGAATATGGAGAGGAGAAAGCAACGGGAGGATGCGTCAAAATGACTCCATCCATTTTTTAGGCACGGATGACACGGATAAATAAAACCTGCTATTCGCCTTTCGGATTATTGAGAAGCTCTTTTGATTTTCTCATTAATGTATAGTCGGGCGTAAAGTCAAGTGTCAATCCGTGAAATCCGTGCCCAATTTATTTTTAACACAGCCTTAAAATCTGATGGAATTTGCATTCCCATTTCCGTATCTACGGAAACTCAGCAGGCATTGTTCAAGACAAGCTTTCGAGCAAGCGCTTCAACACTACGGTTGCTGAAATCTCGCGGTTGGCAGCCTCGGGAATCACAATTGATTGCGGACTTTCGATGACTTCATCGGTAACAATCATGTTGCGTCTTACCGGCAGGCAGTGCATAAAATAGGCATTGTTTGTCACAGCCATCTGGCGGTCACTCACTGTCCAGGCACGGTCTTTACTGAGAATCTGTCCATAGTTGTCGCCGGTATAGGCAGCCCAGTTTTTGGCATAGACAAAATCTGCCCCCTCGAAAGCCTTCATCTGGTCATACTCGACACGGGCATTCCCCACAAACATGGGGTCAAGCTCATAACCTTGAGGATGGGTGATGACAAAATCATAATCAGCGGCATTCATCCATTCGGCAAACGAGTTGGGTACAGCCTGAGGCAACGGACGCGGATGGGGTGCCCAAGTCAACACCACCTTAGGACGAGCCGTCTTCTTATACTCTTCAATGGTTATCAAATCGGCAAAACTCTGCAACGGATGACGGGTTGCAGCCTCCATAGAGAAGACCGGACGTCCACTATATTTGATGAACTGATTGAGAATAACCTCTTGGTAGTCATAATCGCGGTTTTCAAAACGGGCAAACGAACGTACCCCTATCACATCGCAATAGCATCCCATTACCGGGATAGCCTCCAACAAGTGTTCGGGCTTGTCGCCATCCATGATGACCCCGCGCTCGGTCCCTAACTTCCATGCTCCCTGGTTGATATCCAACACAATCACATTCATTCCCAAGTTGAGCGCCGCCTTCTGTGTACTCAAGCGGGTGCGCAGACTGGAGTTGAAGAATATCATCATCAACGTCTTGTTGCGTCCCAACCCAACATACTTAAAGCGGTCTTTCTTTATCTCAAAAGCCTCTTGCAAGGCGGTGTTCAAATCACCAATATCCTGCACACAAGTAAAATTCTTCATACCTTATTATATATATCATTTTCTAATCTGTCCATTCCCTTTTATAATCCACTTATAGGTGGTAATCTCTTCCAATGCCATAGGACCACGCGCGTGAAGCTTTTGCGTGCTGATGCCAATCTCTGCCCCTAATCCGAATTGTGCCCCATCGGTGAAAGAGGTCGGAACATTGTGGTAGACACAAGCTGCATCCACCATCCGCAGGAAACGTTCGGCACGGGCTGCATCTTGCGTGATGATGCATTCGCTATGCTTTGAACTGTTCAGCCGGATGTGTTCTAAAGCCTCGTCAATCGACGCCACCGTCTTCACCGCCATGGTGTAAGAGAGAAACTCAGTACCATAACTCTCAGTGGTTGCCGGTTTCAACAACGCAGCCGGATAGGCTCCCTCCAATGCAGCCAACGCAGGTTCGTCGGCATAAATCAGCACATTGCTCTCTGCCAAGGGGCGACACAGTTCCGGCAAATCTTGCAACCGGTCGGCATGAACGACCAAACAGTCCAAGGCATTGCATACGCTGACACGGCGTGTTTTGGCATTGTTGATGATGGCTGTTCCCATCGGGAGGTCGCCTGCCTTGTCGAAATAGGCATGACAGATGCCGGCACCGGTCTCTATGACAGGGATGGTTGCATTCGCGCGTACATAATTAATAAGGTTGCTGCTACCGCGAGGGATAATCAGGTCGACATATCCGACGGCATGGAGCAACTCGGCTGTAGCCTCACGGGTTGCCGGCAACAGTTCCACTACATGCGGGTCGACCCCATAGTGACACAACATGTGGTGGATAATCTGCACGATAGCCCGATTAGAACAATCGGCATCGCTTCCGCCCTTCAACACACAAGCATTCCCACTCTTCAGGCAAAGGGAGAATACATCAAAGCTCACGTTAGGACGTGCCTCGTATATAACCCCTATCACCCCAAAGGGTACACTGATGCGCTGCAACTCCATCCCATTGGGAAGCACATGGTGCTTCAACACTTTACCCAGTGGTGAAGGCAGCGTTGCCACCTTCCGCATATCGGCTGCAATATCGGCAATGCGTGCCTCAGTGAGTTTCAAGCGGTCATACTTGGGGTCGGCACTGTCCATCCGTGCCAGGTCTTTGGCATTCTCTTCCAATATATAGTCAGTCTGTGCCACCGCTTCGTTTGCTACAGCCTGCAGAATCTCATTAATCATTTCGGTTTCCAGCATCAACAAGCTACGAGAGGCAGCCTGCACACGCTCAAAAGTCATCTTCAAGTCCATTGTCGTCCTTTTTATTGGTTATTGATTGGTTGTGTACTTTTTGAAATAACTCCTTTTCCATCAGTTGAGGTCAAACATCCATCTCCATGATATAGTCGGTCATATAGTATCCGTTTCCGATATGAAAATCGCCTTGGTCTGCCTTATGCATTCCCATGTGCTCATAAAAACTTACGGCATTGACATTGTAACGATTTACATTCAGCTGAATGGTACATGGTTCGGGATGGATTGATTTCACCAACCGGATGATTTCACGAAAGAGGAAACCTCCACCATGGTCTTTTTGAAACTGAGGAAGCAGATAAAGCTTTTCGAGATGGAAGAGATGTTCAGCCTGCTTCCAGGTTGACGCATACCCGGCAACTTCTCCATCCTTATAGGCAATCAGGTAGATATGTCCCTTCTGCTGCATCTGTTCTCGGATGCTCTCTAACGAATACATCCAATTCATCATGAATTCAATCTGCTCGGGGGAGAGCAACTCCCGGTAGGTATGCGGGAAAGCTATTTCTGCCAGACTGCGAATGAGTTGGCAGTCGTCCAACGTAGCTCTTCGTGTAACAAACATCTTCTTATTACAATTGTTTTGTTTTAAAATTGTTCTAAACTTTTGCAAAAGTACACATTTTGGCTGAATAAGCCGCACAAAAAGCTAAAGAATTTGCATTATCTGAATCAAACAGACACAAAGAGACTGCCCAATAAAGAAAAAAAGCAAGAAATCAACCCATTTTTATCTCTTGCAATTTGACCAACTTATTGACCAACGCATAAATGGTCAACCCATTGGGAGTATGAATCTGCAGCTTGTTCGTGATATTACGACGGTGAGTGGTAATCGTATTGATTGACAAGAACAGTTCTTCTGCAATCTCTTTGTTTGTCATCCCCATTGCCACACATCGGATAATCTCTTTCTCGCGTTCACTTAAAATATCCAACGAACCTGCGACAGACGAACTTTCATCTGCCACCTCCGGCTGACGAGAAGAAGAACAGGCCTTTGTACGCATTTCAGCTTCTGTCTGAGAGACAACCGGAACGAACAATTGGTCTTCTACCATGCAATGAAGCATCAGGTCTTCTTCGCAATTGATGATATCAAAAAGAACCGAAGTCAAACGATTGTTCCCCTGCTGTGAATAGTACCGGATGATGATATTTTTAAGTTCTTCGAGTTTGGTTTCGATATGATTGTGCTTATTGGCAAAGACCTGAATGCTATAATCTTTGTCCAACCTTCCGTTGAGCAATTCACTCACATAGGCAAACACCGTTTCATTCTCATACTCCATATGGCGGCGTACTTCGGTCACATATTCATCATAAAACCGCAGTATCAACAAAGCAACATCGTCGGCTCCCGAACAATCAATTGACTCAATCAACCGACGACGGATAGTGGGCAGATTGTAATCCAAGAAATAAGAGTGAGCACGTTTCAGATAGTCTATCAAGGATGCCAAAGAAAGCAACGGAGCCCTACCATCTTCATATATTTTTTTGCTGACGAAATTAGCTACAACCAAAAATGTAGAGACATCAACATGCTGCATATCACATATCTCTTTTACCGACTTGTCGCCAAACCCCAAAGAGATACCAAAGCGATTCATCACCATAAGCAACAAGCTATTATCTTCTATCAAATCACGCATCTTATCTGATGGACGATAAGGACGCAATATACGCTGATTGTTAACGGTTGCCATTTTTTCCCAATCTTTTTTTTAAAAAAATCTATCTAAAAGGAGGGAGCAAAAACCATATTTCCACAAGGCTTCTGCCCTCTCTCTCTTTTTCGGTGCAAAATTAGCCATAATACCATATATACACAATACCTAAAAATTGTGATTTTCCGCTAAAGAATCCTCTATAAAAACCCAAGTTTTAAGTATTGTCTGAAAGATAGAATAGTTCTAATTTTGCACCCGAAAAAAATCAATTATAACAAAAATGACAAAAGAGACAATAAGAAGATTAGCTTTATCGCTTTGGCTCACAGCCTTTTTCACTACAGCAGTTACAGCTACGACAAAAGAAGACAGCGAGCACTCTAAAGAAGAGTACAGCCAATTCCGTATCGGAGGGTATGGCGAAGCAGTTGCAGCTTTTAAAGACTATGGAATCAACCGATTCAATGGCGGTACAGAAGGTAACACCAAGACTGACCGCAATACGATTAGTATCCCCCGCTTTATTCTGGCATTAGACTATAAGTTCAACAGCAAATGGATATTGGGTGCCGAGATTGAATTTGAATCAGGCGGTACAGGTTCTGCCATGGAATTGGAGAACACAGAAAATGGAGAATACGAAACTGAGATAGAGAAGGGAGGCGAAGTGGTGCTTGAACAATTTCACATCACCCGACTCATCCACCCTTCCATCAACGTGCGTGCGGGTCATATCATTGTACCCGTGGGATTGACCAACGCCCACCACGAGTCCATCAATTTCTTCAGCACCGTACGCCCCGAAGGTGAAAGCACCCTCATCCCTTGTACTTGGCACGAAACAGGTCTCGAGCTTTTCGGTTCTTTCGGTAAAGGTTATGCCCGTTTCGACTACCAGGCAATGATAGTGGCAGGCTTGAATGCCAATGGTTTTGACCGAAACGGATGGGTTGCAGGTGGAAAACAGGGATTCTTTGAAGAAGACAACTTTACCTCACCCGGCTATGCTGCCCGCCTCGACTATAAAGGAGTGGAAGGGTTACGCGTGGGACTGTCAGCTTACTATTGTGCCGACGCAGGAAAGAATGCAGACAAGATGCAAACTTACTCATCGGTAGGCAAAATACCTGTGAAGATATTTTCGGCAGATGCACAATACCACAACAAATACGTGACTGCACGAGGCAACATTCTCTACGGTGACCTTGGCAACCCTGTCGCCCTCGGCAAGGTATACCAGTCAAACAAAGCCCCCTACAGCAAGTTGACCCCCATTGCCAAAAATGTCATCAGCTATAGCATAGAGGCAGGCATCAACCTTAGTGCTTTCTTCCCCGAAAAGAAAGCCCCTGTCATCTATCCCTTTGCCCACTATGAATATTATAATCCGCAAGAGAAAGGTGAAAAGGGACAGACTATGGACAAACGCCTGCAGACGAGTCTGTGGACAGTAGGTATCAACTGGTTTGCCCTACCAAACCTGGTAGTGAAAGCAGACTATACAACCCGTCAAATAGGCACATCCAAGATTTTCGGTTCAGGGCGCTATAACAGCGAAAATGAGTTTGCCATTGGCATCGCATACGTCGGCTGGTTTTTCAAAAAGTAACAAATATACCAAAATATAGTGACCAAAGAGATACGATTGTACTTTAAAAAGCCTAACATTTCGGTATTGTAGGAGCGCACAAAAGGCTGTAATTTTGCACCCGGAAAACAAACGGAAAATCCGGAGCCGATTGTAAGAAGTAAATCAGTAATTAAGTAAAGTAAAAGAGAAAGAATGAAAGCTAAAAACATTTTTTGGATGGCCCTTGTGGCTGTATCACTCCAAGTAGGAGTAACTTCGTGTGGGGACGATGATAACGACCCCGTAACTGATCCCTCTGGTGGCAATGAGAATGTTGAAGGAAACGAATCTTCAGCCGACCTCGACTACAGTGCTGCCAATGCCGACAGCTGGCACAACTACATGAAGCAGGTGGCCTACCTGCTCAAGGCAGACGCCACCACACTCTATGAAGCCTGGAACACCAGCTACGAAGGCGGTGAGGCTTATGCACAGAGTTTCAAGAACCACACCCGCCCCCCCTACGAATCTGCACGCAACTGTGTGGAAGAGATTCTCGACGGCTGTGTGACCATTGCCGATGAGGTGGGAAATGCCAAGATTGGCGAACCCTACAACCTCTACAACAGCGGCGACATCACCAGTGCCCTCTATGCCGTGGAGTCATGGTACAGTTGGCATTCACGCGATGACTATACCAACAACATCTGGTCTATCCGAAACGCCTACTTCGGTTCGCTCGACGGCACAGTCAATGAAAACTCGCTGTCTGCCGTAGTGAAGGCTGCTGATGCAGACTTGGATGCAGAAGTGGTGGCTGTCATCAACCGGACTGCTGCTGCCATTCAGGCCATTCCTCAGCCTTTCCGCAACCATATCAATTGCGACGAGGCACGTGCGGCCATGGCAGCCTGCAAGGAACTGGTGGACGTGATGAACATCAAGCTGCGCACAATCGTGACCGGAAATGCCCTCAGCGAAGAGGTTCTCGATGCCGTGGTTGACAACTACGTGGATGCCGTGGTACTGCCCACCTACAAAGACCTGATGGAGAAGAACAGCAACCTGTATAGCAAGGTTGTGGCTCTGGCCACCACCCCCACAAACGAAGCATTCGAAGCTGCCTGCGATGCCTGGTTGGCTGCCCGCGAACCTTGGGAGAAGAGCGAAGCCTTCCTCTTCGGCCCCGTAGATGCACTCGGACTTGACCCCAACATGGACAGCTGGCCGCTCGATCAGGATGCTATCGTGCAAATCCTCACCTCGGGCAACTTCGACGATCTCGACTGGAGCGATGAAGACGGTGACGAAGCTAAAGAGGCCGCACAGAGCGTGCGTGGCTTCCACACCTTGGAGTATCTCCTCTTCAAGGACGGTAATCCGCGCAGAGCGAAGAATTGAACTGTAAAGAGATTAAATAAGCACACATAAGGACGGGCGCATCCTGTGTCTCCATAGAGGAGATATAGGGTGTGCCTTTTGAGCGAAAAAAGAAAACCTATGATGAAAAGAAAAATGTTGAACTTGACCGCATTGGCCGCGCTGATGGCTCTGACAGCCTGCGAAGACGAAGGACTGGACGTGCGCGACATCGTGGTGCCCGACGGGTACGCCTTGTCAGCCGGCACATCCACGATATTCGTAAACTCGTCCAAGGCTTACGACTCACCTGCAGACTGGCTTTCAGGAAAATATCTCAGCCGTTTCTATTCGGGCGATGGACTATATGACGATATCCGCACAACCTCCAATGGCGACGGTGGAGGACTCGGACCTGTCTATGCAGGTTATTCTTGTGGAAGCTGCCATCGCAATGCCGGACGCACACGACCAGCGCTGTGGAGCGAAGGCGGGTCGGGCAGTTATGGTTTCTCAGCTATGCTCATCTATGTAACGCGCAAGAATGGAGCCTTCTTTCAGGATTATGGTCGGGTGATTCACGATCAAGCCATCTATGGTGTGGAGGCAGAGGGAAAACTGAAGACATCGCTCAAGTACGAGACTTTCACTTTCCCCGATGGAGAAGAGTACGAATTGTGCTACCCTGAGTATGAAATCACCGAATGGTATGCCGACTCGGTGGCACCCGAAGACCTCTTCTGTACGGTACGCATCCCCCTTCGACACGTAGGTATGGGACAGATGATGGCTATCGACCCGCATGAGATTGAGAGACTGGCAGCACAGAGCAACTACCCCGAATACGGCATCAGCGGACGGGCCAACTACATCATGGAACGCGGCGTATTGAGCCTCGGCCTTTCGGGCAACAAAGCACAACATGCCGACCTCACCGTGGAGCTGGGTTTCAGCAGTGACATGGGTGTGACCAACAGCCGCTATCCCGAGGAAATATGCGAAGGGCAAAGCCAGATGCAGGGAGGAAGCATGATGGGACTCTCGTACGACCAGCTGGACATCAACACCGAGGACATGGAGTATGTGGACCTCTACATGCAAGCCTTGGGAGTGCCCGCACGGCGTGACGTGAACGACCCCATGGTGAAACGCGGCGAAGAGATGTTCTACCAGGCCAAGTGTCACCTGTGCCACGTGACCACCCTGCACACCAAGCCGCGCGGCACCAACCTGCTGAACGGCACGGGTCTCCCATGGTTGGGAAACCAAACGATTCACCCCTATAGCGACTTCCTGCTGCACGACATGGGGTCGGAAATCATGGGCGTAGGACTCAACGACAACTACGTGAGCGGACTTGCCCGAGGCAACGAGTGGCGCACCACTCCCCTGTGGGGTATCGGGTTGCAAGAGAAAGTAAACGGACACACCTACTTCCTGCACGACGGACGCGCACGCAACCTGCTGGAAGCCATCATGTGGCACGGTGGTGAGGGTGAAGCCTCAAAAAACCTCTTCAAGCAGATGCCGAAGGAGGACAGAGATGCGTTGATAAAGTTTTTGGAATCATTGTAAATTAAAAGGAGATAAAAGAAGTTAAAGGGAGTTATCGGCTCTAACGAGCCTAAGGAGTTATCGCAAGCAAGCTTGCTGGCCGATAGTTCCGACTATGATAAACAAGAGGATGCCTACATGTAAGCAAAACTATCGGCTTTAACTCCTTTAACTCCTAACGAGCGGAGCGAGTGATAACTCCTTTAACTCCTTAAAAGAAAAAAAATATATATATGAAGAAAATACTACTTTCCGCCATGCTCGTCTCCCTTGCTACGGGAGCCATGGCACAATACGAGTCAGACACAGAGAATGGCGTGGTGTCATTGGCAGGACGTGAAGGATTCGCCATCGAGACAAAAAAAGGTGATTTTGTGTTCAAACCCTACCTGCTGGTACAGACAGCGGCAAACTTCCGCTGGTACGACGACGAGGGGTTGGACAAAGCCTACAACCAAGACAACGTGGCAAACTCGGGGTTCTCAATACCTTATGCCGTATTGGGCTTTACCGGTAAAGCTTTTGGGCGGGTCACCTTCAACCTCTGCATCAATGCCGCAGCTTCGGGTGGAGGAATCCTGCAACAGGCGTGGTTCGACGTGCAACTGAGCAAGCGCATGGCCATCCGCGCAGGTAAGTTCAAAACACCTTTCAGTCACGCTTATCTTACCACCTTGGGCGAAACACTGATGCCGGCTCTGCCTACTTCGCTCACTTCATCGGTGATTCTCCCCCACTCGCTCAATGCCGTCACTCCTACGATGGGCATGGGCTTTGACCTGGGTGTTGAACTTCATGGCATGATGTCGGACAAGTTCGGCTATCAGGTGGGTATCTGGAATGGTACGGGTGCCTCGGTGAACTCAGCAACCAAAACCTTCAGTGACGATTGGCACATCCCCTCACTCCTCTATGCCGGACGACTCACCTTCATGCCCAAAGGAGTGATGCCTGCCACACAAGGTAACCCCAACCGCCTCAACGAAAACAAATGGATGCTGGGGGTTTCGACTTCGATGAACGTGGAGAGCGAGAGCGAAAGCACCAACGACTATCGGGCAGGTCTGGAGTTTGCCATGTTGAAAAACAGACTATACCTTGCCGCTGAGGTCTATTATATGAACGTAAGTTTTACTGACCGACAGAAGATTGACGACACGTACGACTTCCTTGGCGGATACGTGCAGGGAGGATACTTCGTGGCACCGCGCGTACAAGCCGCCCTGCGATACGACTTTATGAACCGCAACGGCATGGACACCGATGGTTTCCTCAACATGCCCGCCGTGGGAGTAAACTACTTCTTCAAGAACTGCAACCTGAAGCTACAAGCCATGTATCAATATATCGGTCGCACCGGGCATGAGGACCAGCTCGACCGCGACAATGACAATCTGGGACTTTCAACCCACACAGGTATTGTGCAGTTGCAATATTCATTCTAATAGGAATAAACATATTTTCTATGATAAAGAAAAAAGGAATGGCTATGACCATATGCATGATGATGTTGCTCACCTCATGCGATGATGGTCGACTTTATGAAAACCAGATGATACACCCCGAAGAGGGACGCATCGTCAAACTGACAGGAAACATCTCAGGTATCGATGAATGGACAAACGGATATAGCGTAGTGGTTGCCGGATTTACAAACGAAAGCGAGTATGCCATAATCAGCAAATCGGTGACAACCGACAATGACGGACAAACCGAAGTAGTCCTCTCGGGCATCAATGACGAGGTAGAACGTGTAGAGTTGTGTGTCACCAACCGCTTACGCAAGCGCATATTGACCTTTCAAGCAGTCGGTCTCAATGCTCCCGACACCATCCGAATGGAGGTCGGCACAATCAATCTCGGCGTGTATGCCTCCATACAAGAACAGCTCTTCAACACTACATGCACAAGTTGTCACGGAGCCAGTACTTTTGCCGGAGCCGGTCTCTACCTGACCGAAGAGAAAAGCTACGATGCATTGGTCGGGGAACCATCCCAACTAATAAATGGCATGTTATTGGTTAATCCAGGAGATGCCGGCACCAGCGTACTCTACCAGACAATAGCCACCGACATAAGTAGCACTTGGAAACAAGATCACTCAAACATGGTGATGAGCACTGCTATGCATGACATTGTGAGAACATGGATAAACAATATAGCTAATGACTAAAAAAAAGATATGATAAACAAGACAAAGATAGAACTCTTCAAATTCAACACCACGGATGGAGTGACAGAATTGCACGCCATGATTCACGTAACCGACCCTACACTAAGCTATCCCGAACAAGTGGAAGCCTTGTCAATTGCCTATGACGACCTCATGCAGCATGATGCCAAGGGAAGCGTAGCCGTATTCAAGCGTTACTTCTTGAGTGATGCAGCCAATCAGGCTGATTACCTGATGACACAGGAGATGGAACACACAGGATGTGCCCTTTCGATTGTAGAACAACCCCCATTGGATGGTACAAAAATCGCTCTATGGGTTTATCTTATGACGGAGGTACAGACGCGTGCATTACCTGGAGGGTTGTATGAAGTAAAGCATGGAGCATACCGGCACCTGTGGGGAGCAACAGCAATGAACCATGCCAGCACCTCGGAATATCAGACGCGTCTATTGCTCAACGACTACGCTTTGCTACTGAACGAGCAAGGGTGCCGATTGGCAGACCATTGTGTGCGTACTTGGTTTTTCGTGCAAAACGTAGATGTAAACTATGCCGGTGTAGTGAAGGGTAGGAATGATGTATTCGCCACCCAAGAGTTGACTGAAAAGACACATTTCATTACCAGTACAGGCATTGCAGGCAGACATGCTGACACAAAGGTGTTGGTAACAATGGACACTTACGCTATCGATGGAGTGAAACCCGAACAAATAAAATTCCTCTACGCCCCCACCCACTTGAATCCCACCTACGAATATGGTGTAAGTTTCGAGCGAGGCACCGCCATCAATTATGGCGACCGTCGGCATGTGCTCATCTCCGGAACTGCCAGTATCAACAACCGTGGCGAGGTGATGTATCCGGGAGACATACGCTGCCAAACCTTACGGATGTGGGAAAATGTAGAAACGCTGTTAGCTGAAGCTGAATGCACTTTCAACGATGTGGCTCATCTCATTGTCTACCTGCGCGATGCAGCTGACTACACGGTTGTACGACGTATGTTTGAGGAACGTTTCCCCACCCACCCCACCATATTCCTGCTCGCCCCTGTCTGCCGTCCTGGCTGGCTCATAGAGATGGAATGTATGGCGGTGAAACAGGTCGTAAATGAAGGGTTTGAAAAGCTTTAATACATTATTTACGCTTTAAAAAAAGGAGAAATGTATTTAAATAAGACAGGCAGAAAAATCATAAGAAGTGTAATCTTGACGCTTTACCTGTTGCTCACTGCAGTGTTAGCCATAGCCACCCTGATAGAGCATTCGCAAGGTACTGCATTCGTCACCAAACACATCTATCACTCGGTACCATTCATGATACTTTGGGCAGTACTTAGTGTGCTCATGATTTTTTCCCTGTCTGAGAAAAAAAACTTTCAGGTGGTACCGAAAATTTTGCTCCATTTCTCTTTTGTTGTGATATTGGTTGGTGCACTCACGTCATACCTTACAAGCAGTAAGGGAATGATACACTTGCGCATGGGAGTCCCCTCCATTCAATACATTGAGGAGGAGTCGCGGATAATGTGCGACTTACCTTTTTCCTTGACGCTCGACACGTTTTATATCAACTATTATCCGGGGACGGATGCTCCGGCTGACTATGTCAGTGCTGTGGAGATAGCACCTCACCTGATTCCTTCCTGCGAGGGAGAAGTTACAACCAGTCAGTTTATTCAATCCCCCTCTCTCACAGAGAAGGATAGAAAGAGACAGCTCATCTCCATGAACAATGTGCTCGACCACGAGGGGTACCGTTTCTACCAATCGTCATACGATGAGGACAAACGGGGCACGTGGCTGAGTGTAAATTACGACCCATGGGGAACGGGTATCACCTATATCGGATATATGCTGCTGTTCATCTCAATGACTACCTTTTTATTACATCCGCAAGGAGGATTCCGTCAGCTTCTACGAAAGGTGAGCAAGCAGACTGACACTGTACGCCTCGTCTCTACGATTATACTGCTTTCCGCCTTTGCAGACACCACTCTCGCTCAAGGAACGAGACCACTCTCCATCATCCCTCAAGAAGAAGCTGCAGAGAAAAGGGAGATGCAAGTGATTTACCACGACCGCATAGTACCCCTAAACACCTTGGCACGCGACTTTGTGAAGAAACTCTATGGCAAAGAGTCGTTCAGCGACCTTACACCTGAACAGATACTCCTCAGTTGGCAACGCTATCCTGATGAATGGGCTTACGTGCCGGCTATTCGGATAAAGAGCAGTGAACTTCGCCATCAATTAGGTTTGAAGGGAGAATATGCACGAATGGTAGATTTGTTTTCTTCGAGTGACGAGTCACAAGCAACAGGCTACAGATTGCGTCAGATTATGGAAGAAAACAACTTTTCAACTCGTCTGTCAGGCAATCCTTCAACTAAAAACAAGCCTTCACCTCTACAGAAAGCAATCATCGAGACGGACGAGAAAGTGGCACTGGTGATGATGTTGCAAAATGGAACCCTCATTCGTCCAATTCCTACAGACGGTAGTGTGAAGCCGCTAAGTAAAGTAAAGATAGAGGCAGAGTTGCTATACAACAGCATCCCGTTCACAAAGATACTCTTTATGTTTAACCTGACGATGGGGATACTATTATTATGTACTCTTCCCCTTACTCCTCCACAAGGCAGGATAAAAAAACTTCTGTATAGGGGGCTTCATTCTTTCCCTCTTGAAAAGGTTAGAATGGGGTCCGTTCCTCTTTTCCGTTGGGGAAGAGTGGGAATGAACCTCCTTTTTCTTTTCTCCTTCCTTTTTGCCCTCACAGGCTACCTGCTCCGCTGGTACATAGGCGGACGCATTCCTTTGAGCAACGGATATGAGACGATGCTCTTCCTCGCCCTTTGCATCATGGTGTTTGCCCTTTTCATATCTCGCCGTTTTCGTCCGGCTATAGCCTTCGGCTTCCTGCTTTCAGGTTTTACCCTGCTTGTCTCATATTTAGGCGAGATGAATCCGCAGATAACCCCGTTGATGCCCGTGCTCGTATCACCGTGGCTAAGTCTGCATGTATCAGTCATCATGATGTCATATGCCTTGTTTGCCTTCATCCTGCTCAATGGCGTGTGGGCTTTGTTTTTTCCTCGCGAAGCAGAAAGATTGATGATGTATAGCCAATTGCTGCTTTATCCTGCCGTATTCTTACTGACGACAGGCATCTTCATCGGTTCCGTGTGGGCAAATGTCTCTTGGGGACGCTACTGGGGATGGGATCCTAAAGAGGTATGGGCACTCATCACTTTACTCGTCTATGCTTTGCCGCTACATGGTGTATCTCTTTCGTGGTTCAGACGACCCAAATTTTCCCATATCT
>JAFUPU010000006.1 GCA_017472635.1 Bacteroidaceae bacterium | reverse complement strand
AGTGATGCAACTGAAGCTCGTGATTTAACTGCGGATGATTTTGTAGAGTATTATAACACAGGTGCAAATAGTAAACAACCTTTCGGAAACGATGAAGATTGGAAAGCTGGTTTGACAATTACATCAGGAAGCACTTTATATCAGAATGGTGAAGCAATTGCTGACGCAAAAACACATCTTGCTGGATCTAATGTTATAGGTGCATTCAAACATTATGCAAACGGTCAAACATACTATTTTGTTAAGATTCAGCATAATCCTGAATATAAAGAAACTGAGTATGCCGTTATCCGTAACCACAAATATGTTGTAAACATTTCTGGTATTACAGGCTTGGGTACTCCTGTTCCTAATCCTAATGATGACGACCCGGAAGCCCCGACAGATCCGACTCCTACTCCAGGTACTGATCCCGATCCAGAACCAGATCCTACTCCTGATTCTGATCCTACTGCTCCCGACCAACCGCTTGATCCTGAAACTCCGACAGATGACCATAGCGCATTGGATGCTCAGATCTTGATTATGAAGTATCGTGTGGTTTCACAAGATGTGACTTTGGATAACCAAAAATAATCCCCCCTCTCTAATTTCTCCCCCGTCTGAAAAAACTTTTTTTCAGGTAGGGTAGAAAAAAAGAGAAGTGAATAACTTAAAAATTGTCTGCCAAGGTCGGTGGCTTTGTTTATCGGAGCGCCGACCTTGGGAGATGAAAAACAAACAATTCGGGCGAAGCCCCTTGTAGGTTTCGCTATGCAAGAATAAGACGACAGGCGTAAAGCTAAAAACAAAAAAAAAGATATCGACCAATGAATTTGTCGGCATACATCAAGAAAACAATCAAATGCGCATCCCTGGTGGTTGCTGCCTTCAGCATCAGTGCGTGCGACCCCATCCTCGACAACGACTATGGAGACTGTACCGTGCGCTATCACGTCCGCTTCAAATACGACTATAACATGCTGGGCGTCGATGCATTCTCGACTCAGGTGGAGAGTGTGACACTCTATGCCTTCGATGCCGACGGAGTGTTGTGTCACCAACTGAGCGAAACGTGCGAAAACATCCTCACCGCCGGAGGTTGCATGGAAGTACCCTTCGACCCGGCGGAATATCACCTGGTCACCTGGTGCCACAACATCGGATGCCAGACCACCGAGTTGCCCGCCATGGAGTGTGGCACCTCCACCATCGATGAACTGAAATGCCGCATCGGCGGACGTACACAAAAGACCGACTGCACCGAAGTGTGCGAGATAGGTCCCATCTTCCACGGTGAAGCCGTCAACCCACAAGCCATAGCCGGTGGCGACGAGCTGAACCCCACCTACCTGGTGCCGCTGATGAAGAACACCAACAACGTGCGCATCATCCTGCAAAACCTGAGTAGCGAGCCGCTCAATGCCGGCGACTTCGACTTTACCATCGTAGAAGAAAACGGATTGATGAACTACGATAACCGACTTTTGGCAGACGAGCCCCTCACCTACGTACCCTTCTACACCGGAGGCGGAAGCGTGGAGTATGAGCAGGCGGCATACCGTCCGTCACCCTACACCGAACATCCTATTGGTTTGCAAAACCACCACATAACACGCCAAGGTAACGAAGAAAACCTCAACGTGGCAATAGCCGAGTTCACCTTCGGTCGCCTCATGGCTGACCGTAACCCTCGCCTGACGGTGACCAACCGCCTGACGGGCGACAAGGTGCTCAGCATCCCGCTGGTAGACTACCTCAAGCTGGCACGAAGCGAATATGTGCGCGGCATGAGCGACCAGGAGTACCTCGACCGAGAAGACTCGTTCGCCATCACCTTCTTCCTCGACGAAGACGAAAACTGGTTCAACGCATACATCCTCATCAACTCATGGCGCGTGGTGCTGATGGATGTGGAGCTTTAAGGCACTTCACACGGTTGAGGAGTTGATAGTTGACAGTTCATAGTTGATAGTTGAAAGTTGATAGTTTGAAAAAATATAATCCGCGGTCATCCGCCACGAGTTGTTGAGCAAGGCGAAAAAATCCGCGTCATCCGCGTGCCATTAAAGAGGTTGAGAGATAAAAACAAATTGGACTAACCATACAAGAGATAAAGCAAAGTTTGAAGTATATAGTTGACATATTGACCCTTTTGATGCTGATGTTCAGCTTCGTCGCCTGCTCGTCAGACGATGATGTGGCGGTTTCTTCCGGTGAAGATATCGACTATATCAGCGTGGACATACTGCTCGCCACCGGCGGAAGCGATGACGATAGAGTCACACGTGCCACCCCCGACAAGAACGGCACTACCGACTCTAACGACGCTACCCTCGGCACAGGCACCGGTGTGTCTATAGGCACCGAAGCCGGCACCGGCTACGACAACTATATCGACCCAAACGATGTCACCATCCTTGTGTTTGAAAAGAAAGATACAGACAGCGATGGCATCTTCGACGAGGGCGAGTTCATCGAGAAAGCCCTCATCTCAGGAGTGGAGAAACCCGAAGGATACACCGAAGACGACCTTTACGCGACACACGCCGTATTGCTTGAAATCCCCAAACGCTTCAGCAAAGAAAACGCCACCTATGGCTATACCCGCGATACCGAGTTCCAACTTGTGGCACTCTGCAACCAAGGTATCAATGGCAATAGCGTGATAACGAGCAACCTCAAAGACCTTGACCTCACAGGCAAAACCTTGGAATGGCTCATCGATAACCTCACCTATTCAGGGTACATCCCCAATTTCACCTCCATGCTCATCACCGGCGAAGACAACCATAAGGCACGCATCCCCATGTTTGGCACCACCCCCTCGAAGCTCATCCCTGCTGAGAATGAGACCACCATCTCGGGCGTGGTCATGCCCGTGCTTCGCGCCATGGCAAAGGTGCGGGTAAAGCTCGATATCAGCAATCAGAGTGAAAAGGGCACCTACAAGCTGGCAAGAGTGAGCCTCAATACCTACAATGCCAACGGCTATATGGCAGCAACAGGCAATGCCGACGCCACCGACGGATGCGGGCAAGCCATCAACATACAGAGCTATACTGCCCCCTACGAGGCAACCTACAATGGAGAGACCTCGGTGACCCTCCCTGCCAACAGTACCAACTACAATAGCGACACCCACACCGGCATCGTCCATCCCAGCATTACAGGAAGCGCCACCAGCGGCACGCTCAACTTCTATGAGTTGGAAGACGGCACGACCGACAACATCTACGAGTATGTGCTCTACGTGCCCGAATACCGCAACATCACGCAAGGGAGCAACACCGCACAGACACCTGCCAAGCTGAGTCTGGCAGTACAATATGCCGATGGCACCACCGCCATAGAGAATGCCACCCTCCACTTCGCCGACTACACCGGCAAGACGAGCAGTAATGTCACCTCCCCCCAATGGGACATCATCCGCAATGACATATATGACTACACCATCACCTCCATCACCCCCACCGGTGGGCTGAAAGCCAACGTCCGCGTCATGCCTTGGGAGTATGAGAAGATGGGATACACGCTTTCACAAGATGTAAAAATGTACATCTGGTGGGCGACAAAGAAACCGATTGAATATATTGGAGGAGAAATGGCATTCCCCGTGTTGAAAGCCGGTGAACTCACTCAAAGCAGTCAGGCTGGTCATTTGGATTTACAGGTAGCCATGCATGAGCCTTTGGGAGTCAAGTGGAGAGCCAACCTGAGCAACGAAGTTGATTTTGAGTTGATGACAGAAGAAGTCAATGGTGTGACCTATGTCAAAGAGGGTATTGGAGGTTATAGCAATATTTACCACATAGGTGTTCGTGCCAAGGGGGACTATGACCCCAGTGTGTTGAAACGTACCGAACTCTATTTCACCGTCGAGACCTTGGTGGACGGTTATGCCATTATTGCTACAAATGAAGATGATGCGGTAACTACCAATGCGGTAAATAGTGCCAAGAATACCATCCCTGACCGTATCCGTATTGTACAGAGTACGCCGGACAATTGTCCTAATAATTAAAAAAGAAACTATGTTGCCCGATAAGATAAAAAGTTTACTGTTTGCAGCACTCGCTTGCCTTGTCACACTCATCGGTTGTAGTGATGAGGATGCGGTGGTGATGGAAAGTCAGATACAGTCACCCGGCTTGTATGTTTCGCTGACCCTTGCCGGAGAGAAGCCTGTGGTAGCCCCCCCGGTCACCCGTGGTGATGTGATAGAGGGCGAGGATACACAAGGCGAGAATACGGTGGGAAGCGTCGACTTCTTCTTGTTCAATACCAGCGGTCAACGGGTCATTGCCCCTGTCTCTTGTGCTCCTACCGGTAAGAATACCGAGACATCGGAGAACGCGGATGATACCAACATCTTGGGTGATAAGGTGCAATACTACGTCAGCACCCCCGAATGCCAGCTCTTCAGCGGCACCCAATGGATAGGTAGTGAAACCGGGGTGAAGGCAGGCTACAAGCTCTATGCCCTTGCCAATGTGAATTGGGACAGTGCTTCCATAGCCAAAACAAATATCCAAACAGTTGAAGACTTGCAACGCCTCATTGTAAAAGACCGGATGATTTATCAGCGGACGGGTTCTGCCAAACGTTTCTTGATGGACGGATGCTATACGTTCACCGAGGCTGACATCACCCGCTACCAGAATGCCACGACAACCGTGCACACGGTTACCGTAGATGTATGCAGGGCAGCCGCCAAGGTGAAGGTGAATATCTATAAGAATGAGTCGTGGGCAGGCTATGCCTTTGCGAAAGTCGGCGATATCACCGTAGGTCTGCAAAACTATGCCGACTCTACCAAGGCGGTGGCAGGTGTGCCGATGTGGACTCCTGCCGGAGGATTGCACGATGTGTCGCACAATGCTGCCACCAATCTGCGTATAACCCCTTATTATGGCAAGACTGACGACGACTATCTGGGTAGTGTCATCTTCTACACCTTTGCCAACGACTGGAGCAGCCAATCTTCCCGCGAAACATCGTTGGAGCTTAATATCCCTTATGACAACGATGTCAATGATGACGAATATACACGGCCCAGAAACTATTACAAGATTGTTTTCCAACCCGACGATGGCGGAGTGATAAACCGCAATACCTTCTATGAGGTGGACATCAGGGTAAACAACGACGGGGCTACCGTAAGCGAAGAACCCGTGGAGGTCAGTTCGAAGTGGATAGTGAAGGCATGGAAGCAAGAGGCATTCGATGTGGTGGAGAGTACGAATGTCGATTACCTCATCCTCAGCGACTATTTCATCGATATGCGTAATGAAGACCAGACGTCGATTACCTTCTATTCTTCCGATATAGTGAAGGTGGAGGTAGTGGGCTTTGCTGCCGAAAGCGACCTTAATGCGGTGTTGAACGCCAACCAGCCGGACATCACCATCAAGAACAGCCTGATGAATGCCGGATTCGTTTCATCGACCAATGCCGAGAAGATCGGATATGATGGACACAAACGCGTGGCTACTGGATATCAGGAAATTCCCGGAGTCTATTACGTCAACAAAGACAATGAGCGCATCGACATCACTAACGATCCCAACCCCACAGCCCAGGCTTACTATGGTACCAACCCGGTTTATGGCGATGCTACAGGTGAAGCGGACGGATATGCTACGGGTAGCAAACCCGCATTGTCAACCATGGAGGGATATGAGGTATATGTCACCTATCCGAACGATGTGATCGGTAGGGACAATGGGAATGGTGTCATCACCATCTATAGCCGCATCCCCCAAAACGTGACCCCCCGCTACATCACCCTGAAGGTGACGATGCAGACCCGACAGACCGGTACTGACAGCAATCCGGTGACGCTCACCCGCTATGCCGTCATCAAGCAATATCCGCTCGAGTACATCGAGGGTGTTGAAGGCTTTTATTCCTATATGGACACGACGGTCATGCACCACAAGGATTCAACAGCTGTGCTTGAATATAATTTGCCGGTCTCTCCTGAAGAAATAGCTGGCGGTTACCAAGGTGGTACCTATAATATTGAAAATGCAAAATTCACCATTACACTTCCGACACCTTTTCAAGTCGGCTTGAATGGTCATGTGGGAAATTACACTAATATGAAACCCAAGTTCTATATCCCTTATGAAACGGAGACTGACCCCATCTTTGGCATTGACTGGAGCGACTGGAACGATGACGATTTCAGCTATGCCGTATGGGGCAATGTAGAGGGTATGCACTACGGACGTATCTATGCGCTCGATGACAGCTATGCAAATACAGCCGAAGGCGTGGTGGGTGTGGTTGACAATGCTGCAGCCAACAACAACCGTATGTATAAGGTGGTGGTGACTGCCACCTCTACCCAGTATCGCATCTCTTACCCCGAAACCGTGTTGTTGGAAGAAGATGAAGACTATACTCCCAAGAAACTCAGCGATTTTCCTGCCGCAGCCAAGATACGGAAGGTTTATGACAGCCGCAGGGTGTTGAAGAACGACCCCGACAACAATAACCTGCTTTCGCCCTGCTTCATGCTTGCCTCGCAGTTGGGTAACAACTCGGCGGTCTATTACTGGGAAGTGGCACGCGACCAGTGCAAGAAGTATGTAGAGGTGGGACGCGATGGAAATCTCTATGCCGACTGGCGGCTGCCTACCAGTGCCGAACTGGAGATTATCAAACGTTACCAGCTCGATGAAAATGTGTATGACATCACCATGAACAAGGTGCTCAATGCCGAGGGAGACTCTTATCACCGCTACTACACCGGACAGCGCAACGTATATGTAGAGACCACCGGTGCCGGAGGTGTAGATAAAATTCCCGAAGGAGCAGGAGCTGCCAAACTTGAAAGCAACCGTGTGCGTGTGCGGTGTGTACGCGATGTGAAAGAATAAAAAAATAGTAGAGACATGGACAGATTGAAAAATATATGCCAACAGATAGGATGGACACTGGTGTGTCTGCTCTTCCTCCTCACCGCTTGTATGGACGACCGTGTGCAAGGAGGCATCAGTCATGAAGAGGTGATGCAGGGCGAGATGGTAGATTTTACCTTCCAACTGATTGTGCCGGGACTTGAGAAAGCCACCCGCTCAGGAGGGGAGACCCTCGATGAAGAGATAACCTCCATCGACCTCTATCTGTTCGGACAGAACAACGGATTCAAGTATGTTCAAACGGTCGATGTCTCGTCAACCTCCAGCGAAACGTCTGACGATGGCAGTGCCGAATACAACAATGGCGAATACCTCTTATCCGGAAAGATAGGGACATTTACTACAAAGATTCCCGGCGACACCAAATTCATCCACTTTATAGCCAACTACGAGCCGCGTGAAGGGGAAGAGTTCAGTCAGGTAGAGAATGAGGGGTACAACGAAACGGCGGTCATCGCTCCTCTGTTGACCAACCAACGGTGCTATTGGGGACGTTGTGCGTTTGAGAATTTGTCCACTTCCACCGTTGTGCTCTATCGCAACTATGCCAAGTTGCAATACAACATCGCTACCGATGCAGGCATAGAGGTGCTTGGATGGACACTCTACCGCGAGCCTAAGACAGCTACCGTAGCTCCCTTCAATCGCGACAACATTGACCATACCGGTACGGGTGCAACCACCCCCTTCAGTTTCGACAACGACCTGAGCAAGCTGGTGCAGACATTACCGTCGCTCAGTGCCGACCGTGTGCTGACAGATGTGATGGTAACCGAAACGGCAGAGAACCAACTTGCGGGGAAAGGGGTGAATACAGTGAATAATGAACCTGTATGTGTGCCGACCTGGCTGTTTGAATATGACTATGAACAGTTCGGGCAAGAGTATCTCTATGCCATCTTCAAGATAAAGAAGAATGATGCGGTCAAGTATTACAAAATAGGTATCTTGTATGACCTTACCCGCGAAGAGGGGGACAACATAATTGTCTATGACCGGAAACCCTATGCCATCAAACGTAACCACGAATATACCATCAACTTCAAGGGTATCACCGAAGAGTTCGGCTATACCGACTTTGCCGGTGCTGCAAGCGGTAAGGTGGCAAACAACTCATTGGTCAGTGTGATGGAGAGCCTGCCCGAGATTGTCAGCACCAACCACACCCTGCGTATCGAAGAGACGGCAGACGGCAGTTCCACCATCCGCTATTACAAAGACTCTATCGGCGCCAAGACCTATACCATCAGCGACATACTGGTCTATTACGACGGTGACGATTGTACGACGAATGCCACTGATGAAACGAAGGGGGTAAACTCGTTGGAAGTCACTTGGGAAGATGAGATTCCCGGTTTTGAACCTTGGGAAAAGGATGCGGCAGGGAACGTGGTCAGACAGTTTGACGTGCAGGCTGCCGTTGATGCCGAAGGAAATACGATACTCCACACCTATCGCATCCGCTTTAAAGTGCAAGGCTTTGTGGAGGGTGAAAACGGTGCAATGCACTACAAGAGCGGACTTATTCGTGTGTTTGAAAAGCATGAACGGTTGCTCTCGCGTTTTGTGAAGGTCTATATGGGACCCGCCATCACCTTCCGCCCCCTGCTTATCAGCAACGATATTCCCAATTTGATAGACGAACGTCTCTCTATCCTGTTCACCATCCCCGATGAGAAATACCTGCCCAAAGACCTCTATCCCATAGAGATTCTGTTCGGCTCCGACCGCGTGGATGTGGAGAAAAACCTGGAGGTGGATGCCATGAAGGTTGTTTTCGACACCACCACCTATGCCAATGTACTCTGGTATGAGAAAAGTGACGAGAGCAAACAATGGTACGGAACCTCCGATGAAACAGACTGGGGGTGGACTACCGATGCAAACAATAAAGTTCCGAATGACTGGAAGTATAAATATGTCTATACCATCGAGTCTTCATCTGATGCCGGTGAGAAGCGCATCACCTTGCGTACGGTCATCAAAAGTTCTGCCGACTTCAAGGTGATGATGGAGGGACGGAGCACCGTCACGGGAACCAGTGTGTTCAACACCCGCCAATTGGACTTCATGATGCAGGATGACGGTGGTGAACGTCGCATCATGATGGATGAGGGTATGCCCGACACCCGTCTGGTTACAGCCTATATCAACCAACGGAGTGCCGGAAGCGGCTCTTCACTCATCAAGATACCCTATACCTTGGGCGCCTTTGCCGATGGACAGATGGATACCACCAAGTATCGTCCGGCGGCTGATATTAACCTGTGGGTCCATTTCGACCCGGCTGTGTTGACACCGCATCCTACCAAAAACCGGGGAGTCAGTAAGTCCGGTGGTCAGGTGATAGTCAATGTCGATCCCGAGGGAAACCACTATTTTGTGAAGAAACACCAGGATGAGTGGAAGACGGTGAAAGACACCATCTTCTTCACTGCCACATCAGCCTACAAGAGTCCGGTGTTCATCACTGCCCGCAACAATGCCAATTACGGTGGAGCGCGTCCGTCCGATTATACTGCCCAGACAAGCGGATTGGGTGCAGGAGATTACCTCTTCTTGGGTGCCAACAGTGGTGCGGGGCGTTCGTACCGTTCGGCAAGTGCTGTGGTCAGCTTGCTCAGTGCCTGGGACTTCAATCCGGCTCCTTCGCTTACCGGCAAGTCGGGGAGCTACTCTCACAGTAGCACCGTCACCGTCGATAAGGGTATCGGTGAAGACCTGTATGTGCGTATAGACCGTCCGTTGGGTGAAAGCACCCCGATAACCATCAACACGGCAGGCAAATGGGAACTGCAAAACGGTACGACGGTAGATGGGGTTTCCATCGAGACCTTTAACAGCTACACCAAGAGTACGGAAGGGGCTACTTATACCATCACCATGAATCCGAACAGCACATCAGAGTATTGCTACCTCCATTTCAAGGCATTGACGTTTGACAGCAGAGGCACCATCACCTTTACGGGTACAGATTATTCTGCGAACAACAATACCCTGCAGGTTAGCAATGCCACCATGACATTCCAGAAGTTCCAGATGGCAACCGAAGAGTTGCTCTACAAAGCTACTGACGTGGCATCTGTCAACTATATCGATGCCAACATAGACGACAAAACGAAGTTGAGCAACGATACCATCAAGAACGTTGCAGGCGCCTATCACTCTATCCGTGTCTTCTTCCCCACCAGTGTGAGCGGATATACCGGCACCTTCAAGTTCAAGGTGATGACACAAAACTTCGAGTTCTTTGCTCCGGAGAACGACAGCCACTTCACCACTAACTACAAATACACCTCCGGTGCCTACGATGTGGAGTTTGATAATGTGCGCAACTATACCTTCACCGTCAAAAGCGTGACTACAGTAAAAACCGATGAGAAGGTGACTGCCTGCTACATCGACCTCTACCTGAAGAGTAAGGTGGCGAATAGTGCCGAGACCATCCGCTTTATGGGGCTCAATAGCGGCGATGAGTTCTATTTCTACCCCTACAATGTGAATATCCGTTGCAAGGGATATGGTGCCATGCAGCTGTGGCACTCGAAGACCAATGGTGATTGGGAGAGCCTCGACAACCCCTTGTATCAGGTGGAACAAGGTGGAAATGTATATTACCGTGTGGCTGTACCTTACTTGGGACCCGTACCCTCCGGGCGTACGTTCGACCTGACGTTTGCCACTACCCGGTTGAAACCTGTAAGTGTCACCAATGGCACCAACGTGTCGGCAGTAATCAAAGACAGTGAAAACTCGGATGGTGAGGTGTCGTTCACCATCACCCCTTCGAGCACCACCGGTGCCAATGCCGACCCTACCGACAACCTGCCACAAACCGTTGACTACGTAGTCTTGCAGATGCAGGCAACGGCAGCCATCATGGAGACCGGTACGACGGAAGAGGTGGTCATCACCCCTGCCGATGCCACCGGATTTGCCGCTGACACCTCGGTGATAAAGGGCGAATTGCCTAAGGCTGTGGTTGAGAAACTTGAAATCAGCGTAGATAACAGTAAGTATACGACTCTGCAAAATGGCGGGACTTACCTGAATATTCCTTCGGAAAAAGATGGTCCTGTCTATTTCCAACTGACAGTACCTGAGTTGGCGGAGCAGGAGGTGACGTACACGATAACAAGTTTGTTGAGTACAATATCTGAAGCATTTTGTACTACAGACTCTGAAGGTGATGACATAACGAATACTTTTCGCGTTCGGCATAATGAAAATGGTGTTGGATTAATCACCTCAAAGACAGTCAATAATGGTACAGCTGAAATCATTCAATTGACCGGTGTTAATGATGCAGGTACAATGGGTATACCAACGCAGACATTACTTGTAGGGTCTGTTCCTGAAAGTGTATATGAGACTTACGAAACGGGAGAATTGGACAGAAGTGGCTCAGACAACAATTGGAGCAAAGATAAAAATGACAATTGTGTCGGGGAGGAAATATTTGATATCAATGGTTCTTATTTCCAAAGAACTATTGGTGATTATGACATGGCAGTTAAAATGGGTAGTTCAGATAAGATATCTTTCTATGCTCCTTTTGATAATATGTATGTTACAATAGGTTCTGCATTAAGAACCGGAGATAGTTATACAAATGCTGCAACCATTGCAGTCTATCATCATACCTTAAATAATCCTTCGGGTGTGAAGTCTGAAAAATCGGAAACAATGAATGAAAGTTTAGATTCTATAACAGAAAGAACTTATAAGCTGGAGCAGGGTAAAGGACTCTATTCTATTATGAAGAATTCAGGCTCTCAGTTTGCTCTCTACTACATCAAACTCACCAGAAACAATCCGCTGGCAGCTACAGGCACATTCTCCGTGGAGGAGTACTATACTAATAATAAAGCAGATGGGGCTATCTGGAGTGATTGCAAGATTGATGCAGAAGGTAACATGTATATTCACCGGTCAACCGAGCTCTACTTGAAGCTGAAACTGCAGGATGGTGACACGAATGCAACTACCCTGAAACTGGATGAATCAAAAGGATATACATTCACCGATGGCACCTATGAGAAAACCGGTGTAGAACCCGATGATGAAGGATATGTCTCTGTCTATCTGAAGATGAAAGAAGAGGGTGTTGTCAACAGCACTGTAAAAATAAGTGGCTATAATGATGCTTGCAATTATCAGGAATTGAGCATTCCTGTGAAGATGAAGCCGCAAATCGAGCCGAAGTATATCACCGGTCAGAATTTTAACAGCTTGTCAACAACAACCACTTATAATGTCGGTGACAAAATTTATATCGGAATCAAAGTGCCACAGTGTTTTGCTGATGATGAAATTTCGTTCGTTCTGGAGTTGCGCAACAACACCCTCTCTACAGGCAGCTATTATAACGAATATCTGAGTGGGCTGACAGCTGTAAGCTCAGGAGTGACGGTGGAAGACTATAATAATGAAGATAATAAGAAGTTAGTGACGATTCCGGGGGTGCAAAATCCAAGTAGTGACCAAATCTACTATCTCACTTACGATGCAACCTGCATAACCCCTGACAACCATAATCTGCAAATCAAGGTGTTGGGCCAACAGCATAGCTCAACAACAGATGAAACCACCTTCTACGATGTATCGGTTATAGAGTATAATGGAAATAATTATTCCGACTCTTTCAGCAAGAAAATTACGATTGGTGGAACAATGAACCTCGATTTCAGAAACACCAGCAGCGACGTTCAAGGCTATATGCAATACTATACCGAAGGTACAGGTTGGATAAGCTTTATGGGTGATGAAACGGGGTATCCGGCTATTCAGGCACACGTAGGTTCGCACTATGTATCTTGTCCTGTAGCTCTGCCCGCCGGCATCGGATACAAGGTGCGCATCACCATTCCTAAACTGGATGTTGTCACAGCCGATGGCATCGACCTCTATAACGGTGATACAAAGTTGGGACCCACATCAAAAGAGATTGTAACCGATGGAGGAATGCAATATATCGTATTCCATGGCTTGACCGCACCTGCTACCGCTCAAACAATGACTCTCACCTTCCGCAGCAATAGCACCGCAACAGCAGCAGGCTATAGCCTCACCCCTTCTGCAACGGGCAAAGTTGATGTATATACGTCGAAGACTTGGGATTTTGCGGAGATTGCATCGGGTATGACAGCATCATCCATTTATCTTCCTATTTTGGATTCAGGATCAAATGTGGGCGTAAAGAGTTTTCAAGGTTTGGCTGCTCAGGGCTATGATAAATGGAATTATCACAATAATTCTCTTTATAATTATAATAGTGGAGAACGCTCTTTTGGAGTTTTGAATTTGCCTAAGGGTGCAGCAATTGAAGTTTCTTGTGAAGATGGAGGTTTACATAGTTGGAATTCTTCTAATGCGACATTATCTTCCAGTGATAATGTGCATACGTTCACAATGACTGCTGATGGAATTTTGGGAATTAAAATCAATCGAAATAAACATATTTATTATATTAAAGTAACATTGCCATAGCCTTCTCTGTTCCCAAGTGTCTCTGAACTACTAACCAGACACCCCCTCCACATCAGACTCCGCCCATGAACCGGACACATACGGTTCGCGAGCGGAGTCTGATGTTTTATCACTTGGCACATCGCAATGCTGACACTCACAGCTTTCGCGTTCCCGAACGCGGAAGGACGGTGGACACTGTTAAGAAATATATACGATGGTGAGGAATGTGGCAGGACTTGGATCGTTCTGTTGCAGGACGCAGGCTCACCGGTTGCAGGACTCACGCGGCTGAGTCCTGCAACAGACGGAGCTATGTCCTGGAGATTTTTGGAAATGTCGAGGATATAGCAGAGAAAGTCGAGCGACCAATCAGCCTTGTGAAAAGTCCGTTCCGCAAATGTCTCATTCCACCTCCTATACTTGTATTCACATCACTTCATTCCGCTCGTTTCATTTCACCTGTATCACTCTGTACAACAAACGATTACGGGTGAAAGGAGGTGCTTTCATTCTTCTTTCACGTCCTTCAACCTCTTTAATGGCACGCGGAAGGACAGTTGCAAGCGTCAAGTATTATAGGATACTTGGCGGTTTATCTTAAGATACTTGACGGTTTATCTTAAGATACTTTACTTGTCAGTCATTACAGTTTTTGATTTCCTGCTTCTGGAGGAGAGCTTGGAGCTATAGTTACAGCATGCTCTTTCCTCCGCACGTAAGGTAACACAGTGTCGGCATAGCCTCCTCCCTTCGGAAGAGCGTGCCGTTCCTTATGGTGGGGGATTTTTTTTGTGGTTTTGCATGGCGCAGAGTTAAAAAAGTGTGTATTGTTTGGAAGATTAGAAGGATAGCTGTATATTTGCAGGGAAATAAACTCTTTAAATAATGAAACGGTCATGATTGGTACCATAAGAATTACAGACATGTACATGAGTGTGCTCTCTTCATTAAGCAATGATGAGAAACTGGACTTGATAGCCAAACTATCGGACTCTATGCGTAAAAAGAAAACGGTAGCCAAGAAAGCAAGCATGGAGATTTTCGACTGTTTCCATGCAGACTGGGGAGGAGAAGATACTCCCGAGAATATAGCCGAGTCATTGCGTAAAGGGCGGACATTTAATCGTAATGTGGAGGATTGGTGATGGCTAAACGGTATTTGCTTGATACGAATATATGCATCTCCATGTTTAAAAACAAGCATGGAATAAGAGAGAAGATTGCCCAAGTGGGATTTGACAAATGCTGTGTCTCAGAAATCACTATAGCAGAGTTGTTTTATGGTGCGGCCAAAAGTAATAACGTAAAACATTACGAAGATGTGGCTCATGTGATACGAATGTTTGACGTGATTCCAATATATTCGAGCCTGAAACTGTATGGAACTGTCAAATCTGAGTTGGAGCGACAGGGGCTACGTCTTGACGAGTTTGACCTGCTGATAGGAACAACCGCCGTTTTTAGCCATATGGTAATGGTCACCTCCAATACAAAGCATTTTCAACGAATCCCCAATATTGAACTTGAAGATTGGAGTCAATGAAATCTGAAATAGGATTCTCTGTAACGAACTTGCGGATGGCGGGCTATTTATAAGGGGTACGCAGATGTTGTTGACGCAGTTCATCCAGTTTTGTTTGGTTGAAAGTTCCTTCGTCCCACATCTTGTCGATAGCCTGTTGTGCCCGTTCGGCAAAGAAGAGTGAAAGAGTCAAACGCAGGGCATCCAAGTCTTCCTGTGAAGTGATGTTTGCGGCTGCATTCATCAATTCCAATTGTGCCAATTCTGAGTAACTCATATCTTGATGTTTTATTTGTTATTCTAATCACTTGCAAAGTAACGACTTTTATTTTAAAATCGCAAGAGTTTAAGGGATTTTATGCTTTTTCATGGTTCGAAGTCTGTTGTTCTATCACTTGGCGCATCCAGCTGCTTATACCCGTCCATCTGCATTTGAAATGCAGATGTTTGAGGCGGGCATTTTTTCACTTCGCCCAACAACTCGTGCAATGCCCATCGTCAGCCACTTAGCGCATCACAGATGCTGATACTCACGACTTTTGCGTTACAAACGCAAAAGGACGGGGGTAGCACAGTACCGGCATCGTCTCCTCCCTCTTGGAAGAGCGTGCCGTTCCTTACAGCGGGGGATTTTTTTGTTTCCTCAACTGACGGAATAAAAAATCCTCAACTGACGGAATAAAAATAATTCTTTTCTTTGATTATCAGCAAAAAAGACGTATCTTTGCCGCGGTGAAAAATAGTTGTTATGAATAAGCGGCAAATATACAGAGAACGGATAGCAGACAAGTTGTTGCATGAACAACTTGAAGCTGCGGGTGTAGTGCTGATACAAGGTCCCAAGTGGTGCGGAAAGACGACT
>JAFUPU010000047.1 GCA_017472635.1 Bacteroidaceae bacterium | reverse complement strand
TCCGGCTGTTTTACTGATGAAGGTACGCATTGTCTTATACTGATTTTAACAAGTGGTAAACCCCGGTTTATTGTAAGCGGATTTTGGAACCGGGAATAAACGATGCCATTGTACTGGCAATAATCCACTATCGAAATATTCTGGGTCTTGGCTACTTTTTGATAGGTTTCCCATATCTTCTCTAAATCTTTACTGCTGATCATAAAATTATTTTTTTTGTTCGGCTGCACTATGAAATTGATGAGCACCTTAGAAAATCAGCAATAGGCGAATAAAGGTAGAAAGACTGGGGATTATTGGCAATATGTCATTTTTGGACGCTTACTGAATAGAGATATATTTTTGAATTTTGCTCCGTTTGGATACCTCGCAAAACTCTCGTAACAATTCATCACAGGCGTAGATTTCAATGTCATCACGAAAAAATAGGGCTTTCAGCATGGAAAGCTTTTTTCCAATCATGAATGAAATCCAAATGTTATTGTCTATAATGATTCTCATTTTTCGTATCTTACAGCAGACAACTCTGAAAGTATGTCTTCGTCTGTCAATTCTATATTTGCAGGGCGGGAAGACAAGTATTTGTCCAAGATATTCTCTTTGACATTTACACACCATCCCATCTTCTTCATCAACTGAGTGAAGAATTCCACATCTCCTAAAGGAAGACTGACACTGATATTTTGCATGACTGTTCTCATAACATATACTGTAAGTTTCTGCAAAGATAAGCCTTTTCTCTCAAACTGCCAACGGATTAACGGATTTTTATGGTTGAGGGGGTGATTGCGCTTTGCGTGGTTGAATGGTTGATTAGTTGAAAGGTTCCCCCTATTTCTCCAAGCCTGCTGAAGCATAAGACAATCCGATTTTTCCTTTTAAATCAGCCAAATGTCCACCCTTAGCGATATGATTGTTTATCACTTTCTTGTCAGCTACCATTCTTGCCAAGATTCTTGCCAACTTACTTTCGCCACTGATTTTTACAATTTTCTCCATTTGTCCATGCATTTGTCGTATTGATAGTTACGAGTGAGGAACTATAAGCTACGAGTGGTCATGCAGGGGAATGAGTGGATAGGGTGTGAGTGGTTGACGAGTCGAGCACTCAGTAATTCGCTTGATTTAGTTTTGTGATAAATCATTAAATTGTTTTGGAGTATAAACATTTATCTGACGAATATCCACGCCTTTGAAATCTTTCACGTTGAGGGTCACAATCGCCTCGCACTTACCGTATAAAGCTGTTCGATGCTGGAAACTGTCTTCTAAATCCGTGAAAGATTCATCACAAATACCTTTTCGGAGTTCTTCATTATTAACCTCTATGACTGTTACAAGATTCAGCACCTCTAACAACACCTGACGAACCAACTTCAAACGGGTATTTTTATCATAGCCTTTTCGTTTGAATCCTTGATCTGCTATATAGGCCAATGTATAAAAAGAACCGACCGAAATATATCCACAATGAATACCTTCTTCTAATGCGTTGAAAAGAATTTTCACGCTATCAAACTCTGCACGCATCTCAAAGTATTCAACAAAGATATTGGTATCTATGAACAGTCTCATAATCCATACTTTTCATTGATGTATGCGTCCCGCAAAGCATTTTCATCCTCCTGAGGAGCAAATATCCCAGCCAAAGCCTCGTGCCTGTACCGTTTCTTGGTCGCTGCAGACTGGGATTGAGACAAAGATATGAGTTTCTTTGCATAAACCATCAGTTTATGCTTCAGTTCCTCTATCTCAGACACTCCCATATTGGGAATTTCTATTTGTAAATCTAATGCTGCCATAACGTTCACTTTACTATTTATACTGCAAAGATAAACCTTTTCTCTCAATCCGCCAACGAATTAACGAGTTTTTATGCATCGTAGGTTCAAAGGTAAAGTATCCTAAGATACCTGACGGTTTATCTTAAGATACTTGGGCATTTATCTTAAGATACTTTTTTCGGGCAGTTTCTTGGGGAGGTGGAATCTTGAATAAGATAAGCAACAGCTGCAGCAACTCACATGGTGGGAGTGCCGGGATGAATCAATGCTCACGCCACCTCCGATGTGCAATCGGAGGGTATAGTGGCATGTTGGTGCAGGTGACTGTACCGCTTAAATATCAACTATTGGGGAGCAATGTCTCGCTTGGAGACATTGACGCAGGCGTAACCCAGGTGCTCAATGCGGATGGCTACCATGGGACGCTCGGGGTTGAAGTAACAAAGTTCGCCCTCAAGACCACGAAGGGGACCGCGAGTGATGCAGACCATTTCGCCTACTTGAGGGATTTTGTCTCTCATCTCAACTGCCGAGTTGGCATGGTTGAGCTTGAACTTCAAACGTTCTATCTGGTCATCGGGGATGATGGCGGGAGTCCGCTGACCGGGGTAGGAGAGGACCTTGTTGATGAAAGGATAGGTGATGAGTTGTCTTTCGGTCTTCTTGTCGGCATGGACGAAAACTATCATGGGAATGACTACCCGCTCTATCTTTTTGCGACGGTCGCTCCACTGGTGATATTCCCATTGGGTAGGGACGTAACTTTCAATCTGAAGTTCGCTGAGTCTCTTGCTTACAGCTTTCTCGTTCCGTATCTGTACGAGGGTGGCTACCCAATTTTTTGGAAGCGCTTCGCGGTCGTCAGTCCCATTGACTGGCGTTACAAAATGTGGACGTAAGGCATCGCTTCTTGCTTCCATTATCACCTATTTTGAGGTCAGTCTTTAAAAAAAGACGTACCTTTTGTGTGCAAAGATACGTCTTTTTTTTGATTGTGTACTATTTCTGATGAGAAAATCAGACAGTAAATGTTTTTTTTGTCAACTGATTATTGCTTTTGGGAGCGTTCGATGATGGTTGGCATGGCTTTTATCAGACGGATGTCGTAGTCGATGGCATCGGGGTCTGAAAGCTGCAGCATGTTGTAGGGGCAAAGGTTCAGGTGGGCTAACTTGTCTTTCTTCTTGAAACGGCTCTTTTTGTCGCCTAACTCTTTTTTATCGGCAAGGGACAATTCATGACCTGCCGTAATCTTTGTGATGTAGGGTTTGAACTCGTTCCATTCGTCCTGCTTTAAGGCACGGTAGTTGAGCAGTAGTTTTTCCATATTCCACCTGTTGTGCTCGACTTTTGCCAGGATGCCGGTGGCAGACTCTTTTTGCCGCAAACCTCCCTTTTGGTACTCCAGTTCCCCAGCCAATGCTGTTGACAGGTAGTTGGTGTTTTCATCTATACGGTGTCCGATAGAGCGGAACTTGCTTGCGATGGAGTGGGCAAAGTAGATGTTTGACCACTTCAGGTCGATGCTGAGTCTTTTCCAGCTTGCTTCCATCTCTGCCTCATTGTTATTGAACAAGGGGTCTTCATAGAAGGCGTTGACCAGTTTGGGGGCTGTTTCGTTTAACAGCTCTTCTTCGTAGGCTTCGTCGAACATGCCGAATGGTCTCAGTTTGCTGAATCGGTTGCAGGCTCCCATCTGACCGTTGCTCTTCATGTCGATGAGGTTGTACAGCACTTCGGGTAGCTGTCGCTGATAGACCAGAACCTGTAATGCGTTGTCAAGCACAACGGGCGGGAGGTAGATGCCTGAAGCGATTGACTGATAGGGGAGTTCGCGGCAGATGGCTATTGTGGTATAGCAGCTCTCGTCGCAAACCGCTTGCTCCAAATAGCTTCTGACGGTAGGAGATTCGATGCCTCCTTGTATGAATTCCCATTGTACATCGAGGAAGTTTTCTCCCATATGCCGGAATGCGCAATCGGGTGATTGCATGTTGTCGGTCCATCCTGAGTGGTCGAGGTCGTACAAGGGGGCATTTGACCGGATTGAGGTATCAAGTGTCCTGACCCTTGACATGTCGAACAGGTATGGGTAGCGTCCCTTTATGAACTCCATTTCGCGGAATGCGTTGGGGTCGATGAAGGTGATGGTTGTCCTTAGGTTGGAATCTCGCAGGAAGTTCGGATAGTGTGCGATTTGTGCCGTTTCAAATGCCATCTCAATGCCCATAGGGGTCATGCCCACAATGATCATGTGTACCCGGTGGTCATCGTTGATGCTGATACCTACGGAATCAATGGGGGTATAAGTAATCTCGCGGTTGTGCAGGTTCTCGTGTGGCAGCTCTTTCAAGAAACGTTGCATGAACTTTGCCAACCAGGGGAAAGAGGCGTATCGTTCATCGCGGGGTCGCTCGAAGATTCTGTATGCCACCTCTTTGGTCTTGTTTTTGACCAATACCTTTTGTGCCCACATCTCGTAGGGATTGAAAGGCATGAAGTCGATGTTCTCTATGATTTCCTGGCTGATGTTGGAGAACTTGAATATCGCGTAGGTGCTTTGATGCTCGAACATGACGTAGCATTTGATTTTCTTTCCGTTGGCAACCGCACTGATATGCGATGCGATGATGTTCAAACACTTGATGTTGAGTGAATCGTGGTACGACTCGCTCTGATCGCAATGTTCATCTTCGCCCAAGATGTAGACTTTGGTCGCTTTCTCTATCTTCAGGTTGGCAATGTCGGCTCTGGAGGTACGGTCGCCATGGTATATTACCACCTTTCTCTCTTGGTCGGCAGGCAGGAATGAGTTGAGTTCTAACCGCAACTCTTCCACATCGCGCTTGGTCTGTATAAGGATGTAGGGGTAATTGCCTTTTGACTCCTTGAAAAGCTGTCTGACTAAGGTGGTGACCATAGAGTTGGCACCGATGATGACGATGTGGTTGCGTAACGTGTGCAGGTACAACAGGTCTCCTTT
Organism: Bacteroidaceae bacterium; assembly: GCA_017472635.1. Taxonomy (GTDB): domain Bacteria; phylum Bacteroidota; class Bacteroidia; order Bacteroidales; family Bacteroidaceae; genus Phocaeicola_A. The sequence goes on along the minus strand of JAFUPU010000047.1, from coordinate 6,234 downwards.
AGACCAACGTTGTCTTCTGCTTTCGAAGGCACTGATGAGGCTGGCAACCATCAGCCCGGTCATGATGATGATGCCAAAGATGGCAACGAGTCCCACAATCCACCGACCGCGTGTGGTGGTGACCATATATTGGTTTCCCGGGTCTATGAAATGGTAGAGGATGGTCCACAGCAGTGAAGGGGAGTCGGGCTTGATGTGTGATGGGAGGATATCTTCTTTGGTGATGAAAATCCACTCGTTTTTATTGCTTTTGTATGAGACAATCTCGTTGGTGAGCAGTTTGCCCAACGCCTCGTTCTCGCTATAGAGACTTTGCAGCAGTGCATTGAACTCTTGGGAGTCGGGTACGAACTTGATGGGACCTTCAATGGGGCGTGTGGTGGAATTGCCATCGGATGAGATGGTTGAGTTTTGTGCCAAGTCTTCCCAAAAGGAGAGGTCGCTGTTGGAGGAGAGCGTGGGTTTGACATTCAACCGGACAGTTGCCTCTTGAGTGGAAGTGCCGGTGGTGTGGAATACAAGGTTGCTGTCATTGTCGATGAACAGGCACTCTTTGGATATCCGGATGGTATCGTAGCTTGCCGGGTAGGTGTTTGACTGCCAGGCAAGTTCTTGGGCGGTGAGTCTGTTGGCGGGGTGGCAGGCATTGTATATCAATACTCCACAATAGACGGCAAAGGGGAATGAGAAAGCCAAGAATACCACTTTCCATATCGCCCCTTTTACGATGTAGCGGTCGCGTCTGATGGGGGAGCAGAATACAATATAGAGGGTGTATATCCAAGAGAAGAGGGCAAAGGCGCTGAACAGGTTGATGAAGCATGCCCACAAGTCGCATGTGCCTTCAAAGGTTTTAGTGAAGGAGGCAACGAGGTTGGATAATCTGTTGAAAAACTCTTCCATGTGTAAAATGAGTGATAGGGTTGTTGGGGTATTATGTTGTACGTAAGGCTATTCTTTGCTGATTCTGAACCCTAATCGGGTGATGAGCTTCAGCGTGCTGAGGGATGTGTTTCGGTCGTAGACTTTCTCCTCCTCGGGGAGTGCCTCATAGGGAACCAGGCAGGGATGTTGTTTTTTTGCATCGTCTCTGACTGCTCCATAGGTCCATCCCTGTTCCATTCGGGTCTGTGCCCAGACCTCGTGCACATTTTTTGCCATTTGCTCGACTAAGGGGAGTAATTCTTCAGGCAATTCAATCTTGCCGGTGTCTATAGGTTGTGGTTTGTAGTTGTCCATATATCTATTCTATATAATATAATAAGGTATAGTGATTGCGGTCTCCTCTTTTTTAGAGCATTCCTTTGGTTGAAGGCAGCTCGTAGTGGTAAATATCGCGTTTGACAGCCATCTTCAATGCACGTGCCAGGGCTTTGAAGATGCCTTCAATCTTGTGGTGCTCGTTGTCGCCTTCTGCCTTGATGTTCAGGTTCATGTGGGCGGCATCGCTGAGTGACTTGAAGAAGTGCAGGAACATCTCGGTAGGCATATCTCCAATCTTCTCGCGCTTGAACTCGGCATCCCATACCAACCAGGGACGACCGCCGAAGTCTAATGCTACCGAACAGAGTGAGTCGTCCATGGGCAGACAATATCCATATCGCTCGATGCCCCGCTTGTTTCCTAATGCCTGGTGGATGCATGCTCCTAATGCCAGTGCGGTGTCTTCGATGGTGTGGTGCTCGTCTACTTCTAAGTCTCCATTGACCTGTATGGTCAGGTCGAAGCCTCCATGTTTGCCTATCTGTTCGAGCATATGGTCGAAAAAGCCTAAGCCGGTGGCAATGTTGCAGGTTCCTTTCCCATCTAAATTCAACCGGATGTCTATATCGGTCTCTTTGGTGGTGCGTCTTACCTGGGCGGTGCGTTCACCGGCAAAAAGATATTCCGTAATGACATCCCATTGGGTTGTAGCCAATGCGCAATAGGGCTTCAACTCTTCGGGGAGTCCGGAGGAGTCGGGCTGGAGCAGGATGGCTTTGCAACCAAGGTTTTTGGCAAGCTCTACATCCGTGTAGCGGTCGCCGATAACATAGCAGGAAGGCAGATTGTAACTTCCATCCATGTAGGCACCCAACAGGCCGGTGCGTGGCTTCCGGGTGGGAGCATTGTCTGCCGGGAAACTGCGGTCTATCAATTGGTCATCAAATGTGATGCCTTCGCCTGCAAACGTCTGTAACATCAAGTTGTGTGCCGGCCAGAAGGTCTCTTCGGGAAAGGAGGGGGTTCCCAACCCATCTTGGTTGCTTACCATTACAAACTCGTAATCGAGGTGCTGGCGGATGAATGCCAGGTTTCTGATGACTCCGGGCATGAATTCCAATTTCTCAAAAGAATCTATCTGTTCGTCGGCGGGTTCTTTAATTAATGTTCCATCGCGATCGATGAAAAGTGCTTTCTTCATGTTGTTATTTGTCTGTTATGATATGTTGCTGATTATAATTCATCGCATTCGGTGAGCCATGCTGTGGAGTTTGCATCGCTGGGCATCTTCCAGTCTCCTCGTGGACTGAGGGAGATGGAACCGACCTTGGGGCCATCAGGCAGGCATGAGCGCTTGAACTGTTGGTTGAAGAAACGGCGGAAGAATGTGGTGAGCCATTTCTTGATGACCTCTTTCTCGTATTTGGTAGCAAAAGCCAATGTTGCCAGCAGGTATATCTTGCGTGGACGGGAGCCGTGCTTCATGAAATGGTAGAGGAAGAAATCGTGCAGTTCGTATGGACCTACCAGATCCTCTGTCTTTTGCTTGATTTTACCCTGTTCGTCTGCCGGAACCAACTCGGGACTGATGGGGGTGGCAATGATGTCGTGTAAGGTGTCTGCCGAATCTTTGTCCAACAGATTGTCGGCAATCCATGCGACCAGGTGTTGGATGAGTGTCTTGGGGATTCCGCCGTTGACTCCGTACATCGACATGTGGTCTCCGTTGTAGGTTGCCCAGCCTAATGCCAATTCAGAAAGGTCTCCTGTGCCTATCACCAAGCCATTCATTTGGTTGGCTACATCCATCAAGATTTGGGTACGTTCGCGGGCTTGGCTGTTTTCGTAGGTGACATCGTGGAGGTCGGCATTGTGACCGATGTCGCTGAAATGTTGCAAGCATGCCTCTTTGATGCTGATTTCGCGGATGGTCACTCCCAGCGATTTCATCAAAGCTATGGCATTGTTGTAGGTGCGTCCGGTGGTTCCGAATCCGGGCATTGTTATGCCGATAATCTCTTTGCGGCTACGCTTCAGTTTGTCAAAAGCATGTACGCACACCAACAAAGCCAGGGTGGAGTCTAATCCGCCTGAGATGCCTACTACGGCACACTGGCAACGGGTATGCTCCAGGCGTTTGCACAATCCGCTTGTTTGTATATTCAATATCTCTCCGCACCGTTGGTCGAGTAGTGCCCCTTTGGGAATGAAGGGGGTCGGGTCGATGAATCGGGTGGGGATTATCTCCTCTTTCATGGGGGAGGGGGACAACACCGTTTCGATATATGGCTTGTCATTGCCTGTGTTAGTGGCATAGAGCCTTTCTGACAAGCGCTTGTGGGAAAGCACGTCGAGGTCTATCTCGCTGATGAGCAGTTGTGATTCCAACTCAAATCGTTTCCCTTCAGCCAGCAATTCTCCATTCTCGTAGATGAATGCAGCCCCATCAAAGACCTGGTCGGTAGTCGATTCACCATATCCCGAAGAGGTGTAGACATAGCCGCATGCACAGCGGTCTGATTGTAGGGCGATATGCTGTTGCAGTTGTTGATGCCAGCCTACGAGGGTGTTGTGTGAGGAGAGGTTGAAGATAACGTTGGCACCATGTTGGCAATGGATAGCACTTGGTGGGATGGGAGCCCGCATATCTTCATTGATTTCTATGGCAAATTTTAGTCTGCCAATAGTGAAAAGTTGGTTTGCACAGATAGGGGGAGTGGCTGTATCAGCAGTTACCTCTCTATATCGTTGGTTTTCAAAAGTGCAACCGGTCTCGTTGAAGTATGCTCCTGAGGTAAACCACCGGCTTTCGCAAGCGGCATGATGATCGGAGAGATGTCTTTTGGGGATGAGTCCGGTGATTTTGCCTTTGTGGATGACAGCGGCTGCATTGAACAGGTTGTCTCTGTAGAGAAGTGGGGTGCCGATGATTGCCACTAAATCCATATCGCTGGTGTGTCGGACTATGTCGAATAGAGCTTCTGTAGCCTTTTCTAACAGCAAGGGTTGGGTTAACAGGTCTCCGCAAGTTGAGCCGGTGATGCACAATTCAGGAAAACAGATGACTTGTACCTGCTTGCTTTCGGCTTCGGCTATCAATCTTTTGATTTCTTGGGCATTGTATGTGCAGTCTGCTACTCTTACTTTGGGGGTGGCGGCTGCAACTCTTATATATCCGTAGTCCATTTCTATATAATATATAAATAGGTATATCTTCTTTTCAACGGCAAAAATACAAATAAATCGGCAGATTGCAGAATATCTTCCCTAAAAAGAAAGATGTTAAAGAAATAAAAAAGATAAGTGAAATGTTTGCAAGAGTGAAAAGCTGTCTTTATATTTGCAGTGAATTTAAAATTGTAATCGTTACAAAGTTGGGTTATGAACAGAGAAAGTGCAAATGAGAGACTGGTTCGGTACGGAGTAAAACCTTCGGTTCAGCGGATAGCTATTATGGATTACCTGTTGGCTAATCGGACTCATCCTACGGCAGACGAGGTCTATTCAGCCTTGTGTCCTTCAATTCCCACTTTGTCAAAGACGACTGTCTATAATACGATGAAGTTGTTTGTTGAGAACGGGGCAGCCTTGATGTTGACCATCGACGATAAGACAGCCCGTTTCGATGGAGATACGTCGTTGCACGCCCATTTTATTTGCAAGCAGTGCGGAAAGGTGCATGATTTGCCTTTTACAGGAAGAAAGCGTGCCGGCAGTTTTCAGCTCGACGGACATTTGGTTGAAGAGGTCCATCACTATTACAAAGGAGTGTGCAGCCAATGTCAGGAAGGGGCTTGTCCCTCATCATAGGACTATATAAGATAGAAATACGTGAGAAAAGATAAATAGATAACTAACTTTTAAAAAATGTAATTATGAAGAAGTTTATTTGTACAGTATGTGGTTATATTCACGAAGGTGATTCAGCTCCCGAAAAGTGTCCGTTGTGTAAAGTGCCGGCAGAAAAATTTGAGGAGATGGTAGAGGATGGTAGCCTTGAGTTTGTGACAGAACATGTGATTGGTGTGGCAAGAGGTTGCGATGAAGAGATGATTAAAGACCTGAACAACCATTTCATGGGCGAATGTACTGAAGTGGGAATGTATCTGGCAATGAGTCGTCAGGCAGACCGCGAGGGCTATCCTGAGATTGCAGAAGCTTTCAAACGCTATGCATGGGAAGAGGCAGAACATGCTGCAAAGTTTGCTGAACTGTTAGGCGATGTGGTGTGGGATACCAAGACCAACTTGGAAAAGCGTATGAACGCAGAGTCTGGTGCTTGTGCTGACAAAAACCGTATTGCTACTCGTGCCAAACAATTGAATCTGGATGCAATTCACGATACCGTTCATGAGATGGCTAAAGACGAAGCCCGTCATGGTAAAGGTTTTGAAGGATTGTTCAACCGCTATTTCAAGTAATGATTCATAGGATAGGGGAGAATCTCTTATGAGTAACTGAAGTTACTTGGAATATTTCAGGAGTGGATGTGCCCAACGTGCATCCACTCTTTTTTGTATCCTTTCTTAGAAATGAGGGATAAAAAATGTCGGTGCCCCTCAACACAGAGAGGCACCGACCAACAATTAAATCACTATGGTGTAAAAAAAGGAGTCTTTTTTCAGTAGTGAGTCTTCAGCTATGGTTGTATCGGGGTGACCGACTCCTCATAGCTGAATTTCTCGCAGCTATCTTATACGATACCTTGAGCCATGATGGCTTTGGCAACCTTCATGAAGCCGGCGATGTTTGCACCCTTCACATAGTTTACGTATCCATCCTCTTCGGTTCCGTACTTCACGCAGTTTTCGTGGATGTTCTCCATGATGTAGTGAAGTTTGGCATCAACCTCTTCTGAACTCCAAGAGATACGACCTGAGTTCTGGCTCATCTCCAGACCTGAAACTGATACACCACCGGCATTGGCGGCTTTACCAGGAGCATAGAGAATCTTGGCATCTTGGAATACTTTGATGGCTTCGGGAGTTGAAGGCATGTTTGCACCTTCTGATACAGCCATTACGCCATTGG
>JAFUPU010000046.1 GCA_017472635.1 Bacteroidaceae bacterium | reverse complement strand
CTTCGTTGTTCACTTGATACGTTTTCATTTTTTCCTATGTTTAAAAGTTCTTGAATCGGGATATACGAAAAAAGACCCGTCGTAAAGTACGACAGGCCTTCTGCTTGAATTCTCTTACCTATATATATTAAGGTATAATCTATGAGATGGATATACACGGCTTGCTTCCCTTACGACTCGTGGAGTAGTAAGAGCGCCACCAACATGTATTTGCCATCATTGTCTTCATTTGTCTTTTTTATTGTTTTCTGGGCGCAAAGTTATGTGTTATTTTTTATTGTACAAAACATTTGCCCTATTTTTTCTATATCAACATGCAGATTTGTTGATTGTTCGGCAGGGAGGAGAGGTTATTTTGCACTTTAGGGTGATTATGTCTTTGCTGAAGCCTGCAAAATAGAGGAGTCAAACTCCCCATTCACCTCCGTAATTTTTCTCCCCCGTCTGGAAAAACTTTTTTTCAGGTAGGACAGAAAAAAAAATCTCCAGGACTCACCTCGTTTTGTTGCAGGACTCAGCCGATTCTGTCCTGCAACTCACGCCGCTGAGTCCTGCAACCCGGCGCACTCAGTCCTGGGACTTTTTTTTAGCCGACAATTGAGCGTGGAAGAGTGGAAAGTGAAAAGCGGACAATTGTCCACTATCAACCTCAACTACTAACTATCAACCCTCACCCACTAACTGTCATTCCTCCACTCCCCTCCGTTCGTTTCATTTCACCCATATCTCAATGTGACACAAACTGTTACGGGTGAAAGGAGGTGCTTTCATCCAACTTTCACACCTTCCATCAACTCTTCAACTTTCAACCAATTTAATGGCACGCGGATGACGCAGATTTTGCAGATGACCGCGGATTTTTTATTATTTGCAACTATCAACTCTTCAACCCTTCAACCAATTTAATGGCACGCGGATGACGCGGATTTGGCGGATGAACGCGGATTTTTTATTATTTGCAACTATGAACTATCAACTATTTTGAAGGGGTTAAAAGGAGAATGGAGCACCCCCCTTCACCCATAACCTTCACGCCCTTAGTCTCTTACAGGTGAAACGAAGGAATGAATAAAAGAAGAGATGTGAAAGGAAAGGATATCTCAAACATATTCCTTCCTACAAAAATAGCGGGCTGCCATCTGCTTTAGCGACCTTTAAAAATTTTGGTCACTTCTGCAGATGAAAGCCCGCTAAGTTCGTTGTTAGTTTTTAGCGAGAGCTATCGGAAAGGGCGAGGCGGAAGCCGAGGTTGTTGTACGTGAACGAAGGCGAATTGAAGTTCCGGGAAGCCACACGGAAATTCGCAGTACTGCTACTCCAACCGCCCCCACGAAGAACGCGGTAAGAGCCAGAGGTAGGACCGGTAGGGTCGGTTTGCGAACCACTGCTATAGCTTCCATACCAATCCTGACACCATTCCCACACATTGCCGCTCATATCGTAGATATCCAATTCATTAGGGGCTTTCGACTTTACATCATTAGTATTATCGTGTCCTCTACTTTCATACCATACCACTTCATCTATGGTATTACTTCCACTATACAAGTATCTCTTAGACCGATTGCCACCGCGTGCAGCATATTCCCATTCGGCTTCTGTAGGCAAACGGAAGGTTAAACCTGTCAGCTTATTCAACTCGGTAATGAAAGTCTGGCAATCATTCCAACTAACCATTTCAACAGGCTTTTGTGTTCCAGAAGAATTTGATGGATTATCGCCCATCACTGCCTTATAGAGAGCTTGAGTTACTTCTGTCTCACCTATGTAGTAATCCTTTGTCAATGTTACACTGTGAGCCGGCTTTTCCCTATCATTTGCCCCCGTCTGTTCGCTGGTAGCTCCCATTGTGAACGTACCCGCTTCTACGCGTACCATATTAAATGTCACTCCGTTCGCGGTAAATGATTCTATCGTTACCGGAACGTCAAACTGCTGTTGTGTACTATAGCTTATTCCTTCTGCGTTTTCAGCATAAGCACGTACATAGTAGGTGGTTGATGGTTTCAACGATGAAACAGTATAAGCCACCTCTTCACCCGAAGTAGCATAGCCCAAGTTACAAGTGTCACTATTAGCGATGGTCGGGTATTCAGCCTCACTCCAACAGAAGCCATGACGTACAACTTGCGAAGTTCCGATACTAGAAATCATACTACGAAACAGTACAGTATTGTGAGAAATAACAGCAACTTCCGACAGACTGACTATTGGCTTGATTTTAATATATATGGGAATTCCTATAAATTGGTCTTCCACTTTTAATTCTATGCTCGCTTCTTCAAACACGTCTGAAACTACAGGAAAAAAGTCCCGGTCAATATTCAATGTAATAGTCTGTATTGCGCCAACTTCTACCCGACCAGACAGGGGGGAACAACTAATGAGCGCCCCGATGGAGTCGGCATGAGTCATACTTCTTGTCGTAGATGTAAAGCCATAAGATTTTATTTCCCAATCTATCGGGAAATCACCCGTATTGACAATATCCACCGAAGCGGTGTTCAGGTCATATCCGAGATCGATACTCAAAGGCAATACGGAGAAGTCGGAGAACGGAGGGCCAAGCGCTATGTCAAGTGTGTACTTTTCTGCATCGGACAAGTTAATCTCTTTCCTCTCGGTGTGATAATTCTCTTTACTTACCACCAGGGTGTAATTGCCTGTCGGCAAGTTGTCAAACTCGTAAGAGCCAAAAGTTCCGGTCATCCACTCCTTTCCCAAAGGCTCAAGTTCCACCTTTGCCCCGGCAAGCTGCTTGCCGGTCTGACTATCTGATATGATTCCACTCAGCGTTGCGCCCATACCATCTTCCTCCTTGCTGCATCCTGCAACGAAGGCAAGAGACAACAAGAGCGACAACACACCGATTTTGCTTTTTAATACATGATTTAATTTACTCATTTTTATTACCGTATAATCTTTGAAAGTTCCTAAGTTTCAACAACGATACAGAATAGCTGCAAAAGCTATATTCTCCACAATGTCAGTCGTCAACACCTGCCCCTGCAATTGTTTGACAGGACAAATGTATGAAAAAAACTCTTAACGATGCAAAAAACAAGAAAACTATTTATGTTTTTTTGCTTCTTTACCCCAATTTCCGTATCTTTGCAACCCAGAATGACAAATTCAGGTGACACTGCAAAGTTTCACCATCACACCTAACAAAACTACTAATCAGATGAAAAGAATAGCGTTACTATCATTTTTCCTCCTGCTTTTTCTACATGCCGGAGCACAAATCTCGTTAACCGGAACCACCGCTGAAAGTCCCATAGCCCTGCAGGCGGGTGAGACCTACCAGTTTCCCACCAACATGTTTGAGAATGCCTATTTCACCTATACTGCCACCGGCGACGGTCTGTTGACGATGGAGGTGTCGGAAAGCCTGCATCTGTTTGCCAGCGAAGGTGCAAACGGCACTTATGACCAGATGACCAAAGCCGGAAACCTTTACTTCAAAGGCATGAAAAAGGGCGAACAACTGTGGATGTACAGCGATGTCACCTGGGGAAAAGAGATAACCATGAAGGTTGAATTTAAAGAAGGCATCTCATACCTGCCCATCGACACGACACGTGTATCCCCCGCACCGGGAAGCAAGTATCATACGGCTAAAAACGAAGGAGCCATCAGCATAGAGTTTAACCAACCGATTGCACCTGAAGGAGTTGTTGCAACACTGAAGACTGAAGAGGGTACAGAGGTGAGAATCACCGACTACCGCACAAGCACCAACTTTGCCACACAAGGCACCATCTATAGCTTGTACATCAGCGACACGTACAAGCAATTGCAAGAGCAGGGAAAATTGCAGGCAGGAGAGACATTCACCATCGAAATCAGCCAAGTAGCCTCGACAGACAATGCCGAGAATGTGATGGAGGGTGTATTGTCAATCCCCTATACAGCCTCAGCACCTGCCACCCGACTGGTGGAGGCAAGCATCACCGACAACATAAAATCGTTTTACCTGCCCGGAGGCGAGGAGGGACTGATATCGCTCACCTTCACCGGTGAAGTCAGTTGTACATCCCCCTCAGCCACACTCTACTATGGCAGTAAAGAGGCTGATGCCACTTGGGTTGAAATTCCTGTACCCTACACGGTAGATGGAAACGTGATAACGCTGAACCTGCAAGGCATCAACCTGAGCAGTGCCGTACTGGGAGAATATACCAACGTGGGCATTTCGCTGAAAGATATCAGAGACACCGAAGGTAACCACATCGAAAGCAACGACGTGGGCAACATCGGCACGGTAACCCTAAACTACACCGTTGAACAGGTGGTGGTAAACATCTACCACGAGTTTACACCGGGAACAGGCTCTACGATAGATGAAGCCAAAGAAATAGAGATATGGATTGGCGATGGATCCAACCTGCAGTTTGAGGGTGCCGAACTGAAGTTCACCCAAGAGGGCGACAGCACCATCGTAAAGCTGAAGAAAGAGGAGTTGCGCATCATGGCAGACCCTGCCTTCCCCACCGACCTGTTGGTGTATGTGCCGGTGAGTGGATATGCTTTCGACAAAGGAGAAGTGACGCTGAGCCTGACCGGTACATTGGCTGCCGACGGGTCGTCGCCCACCATCACATGCACGTACCTGTCTGACGGGCGCAGCAGTGCCATCTCAGACGGTCCGACCTACCAAGAGGAAGAGGAAGCTATCCTCTATGATTTGAAAGGAAACGTCATACGCTCTACTACTACAGGTAAAGACATGATGCAAGGGTTGCCTGAGGGCATCTATCTGATAAAAGGAAAGAAGATAGTGAACTTTTAACGGGTGAAGGTGCCAAGCCATAAATTCAGGCACGGTTTACACGCTTTTATACCTCAAATGTGGGTAATCAATCCGTGTAATCCGTGCCTGAATTCATTAAATCGGAGTTCCTCAACAACTATCCCTTAGCGCCCCGTATCGTCACCAACGTTGCTCCAAAGCCATATTGCTGGAAAGAGGCATCTTGGAAAGTGTATGTCTTGTATCGGGTGCGGAGCTCTTGTTCGATAGCACGCCGGAGCACCCCTTCTCCTTTGCCATGGATGAAGACTATCTTCTGTCCCGACTGACCGGCATAGCGAGCCAAGGTGTCGCGAAAGACGTTGAGTTGGTATTCGAGCATCTCGCCATTGGTCAGCCCAGAGGTGTTGTCGAGCAGTTGGTGTATGTGCAGGTCCACCTCCACGATGTCAGAAGAGCGGTTGGCTTGCTTGCTCCGAGCCGGTGATGCTTTCACGCGAGGTTTATCAGCCTCATCGTTTTTATAGACAATCGCCTCTTTAAGGCTCTCGGCATCGACATAAACTTCACGCACCGGTTGGTCGTTCACTACGATGTCATACACAAGCGAAGGCTCGTCGAAGAAAGGCGACTCGCCAAACGAGTGCAGTTTATAGAACTTGACTCCATTGATGCGGAGCTCGACATTCACAGCCGGCTTCATCAAGAAACCACGGTCGGTCTTGAACGGGAGAAGTTGTACGCAAACACGCTCGATATCGTTCAACAATTCCCTGCCAAACTCTTCAAGGAACAATTTGGTGTTAGGCTCAATCAATCCGTGTGAACGCACCTGCCAACTCTTGCCCGTTGCCGACAGATAGGTATAATAGAGGTAATAATTGCTATCGTTCACCAGATAGGCATCAAACAAGGTGGTAGTTATCCGCTTGATATCACCGGGCACGTATGCCAATTTCACATTCAACAGGTCATTGCCTTTTATCTCTACCGGCGGGGAAGTGAAATCCTCCTGACTACCGGCAGCCTCATCGGGTGAGGAGCGATGTGCAGCCCGGTCGTCTACCTCGTTCGTGCGTTTCATCCCTAACGTGTTGACACGAGCTATATTATAGTCGTCAGTATCAATGACGACACACTCTGTGATGGGCATCGGAATTTCAAATCCATCTTCATCTTCAACCAACACAATATTTTTTCCTTGGAAACCACTGACGATTCCCCCTCCCACTTCACTAAGGAAGCGTACTTTATCACCTTTCTTCATAATCAATTATTTAAGTTTCGTCAGGCATAGACTTTCTTAGAGTTTCTTCTGAAAAAGTCAGCCCCGGACTAACAACATCATCTTGTTAACGAGAATTTCATGCTAACACCAAAGTCGGTGCTCGTCACCGGATAGGCAGAAGAGGAGACAAGCGGCTCGTTTCGCTGCATGTCGTAGTAAGCATTCAACGTAAGCAGACGACTGACCGTATAGTCAGCAGAGAGCGAAAGTTTGAAAGCCTTGTTACCACTGGTGGCTTGTGTTGTCACCGACTGTATGTCGCGACACAATGCATTTTGCTCGCGGAAAGAGATGTCAGCACGCAGGTTGAGGTCGTTGCTCACACTACCCCGACGCCCGCTACTGCTCTTTCCGGCATTTTTATTTCCACTGCTACGTTTACGACCTCCACCTCCAAAGAGTTTGAAGTTTACAATCTTGTATCCTGCACCTATCACAAAGTCGTCGCTGGTAGTCTCTACTATCTGGTTAGCTGCCATACTGAGATTAAGCACACGGGTCTTTCGAATCTCAACCTTGGTGGTAAGGTTATTGTTGAACGTAAGGTCAAGCCCAATCAAGGGGGAGAATGATTCGTTTATAGACACCGTACTCACATCATACATGCTGCTTGGCACCGGATTGCCGCTTTGGGTATCTTCAATGAAACCACGGTCGCCCATGAAAGAACGGAAACTCTGGTAGGTATTGAACGTTCCTACCGAATAGATACTCTTATAAGCATGCTTGAGGGTGACACTCTTGAAATACTCGCTGAACCAAGGCAACTTGCCAAGTCCGTTATAAGTCAACGTCCAGTTAGGCAACATTTTCAATAACGAAGGGAAGATATCCAGCACCGTACTTCCGGCATCGCCTCCCGTATATGCAGCCAAGAATGCCGGTATCATCACATCGGGTGAATACTTGTCCACCCCTCCGTTTGCCGCATTATAAGTCTGTCCTGCCAATGAAGTGCCTTCGGGATAAACCGCTCCTGCATATTGCCCTTCAAGACGCTTCTGCACCACATCCAGATTTTTGATAAACTTACGGAACGGACGCGATGAATATCCGTCTTCTGCCGAACCGACCGAGGCAAATGCCGAACCGATGGTAATGGTGGTCATGGTGAAGTTTCCGCTCTGCACCTCAGGCATACCACTATACATAAACTGTATGCTGCGCGAACGATTCATTGTACGGCTGGCATTGAGGTCAATCTTGAAGTCTTTGAATGGTTCGAGCGTCATCTTCAGTTGGAAATCCTCCATAGCATTGGTCGTTGCAGGAGTAGAAACACTGTCATTACACATGAGCCATCCACGGTCAGCTGCTTTTTGCAGATAATCGTCGCCCTGAAGTCCGAAAGCAAAATCAAGTCCCGGTGCAAAAAGTCCTCCATTCTTTCCTTGTCCGAAAGCATCTCCCACTGAAGGTATGAATCCCGGCACTGACATGGCATACGTATTGCGATAGCCGATATTGAAGTTACGCAGCATCATGGCTCCACGCGCCAACACCTGGGCTGCCTTGTACCATTTCGTCTCATCTGCCTTGGGTTTTGGGGTGACAGTTACCTTTATCTTCACAGTATCCTGATTACGGACAATGATTTTGTTGTGATCAACCACCTTGTAACGTACCGGATAACGCTTGCCATTGGCTGTTATGGCAGACACTGTAATGCGGGTAGTCTTTTGGGCATGTGTGAGTGTGACGGTAGTATCAGGCAAGAGTTGGATTTCCTTGGTATATCCTTTTTTCTTCTGGGGTGTCTTTTTTGCCGTTTTGGCATTGGTTGCCCCCGAACGTCTGCTGTTATTCGAAGTACGGCTGTTTGTACGACTGCTTGAAGCAAAACGCTTGTTTGCCTCTTTCAAGAAAGGCACCTTGTTATAGAGAGTCTCCATATTGAAACGCCCGTTGACGTTGATACTCCGTTGGTTGGCAATGGTATTTCCTAACGACAGTCCTCCTTCGAGCATGGTACCCCGATTCCAATTATAAGAAGAGTTGAAGCTTGCATCCGCCGTAATCCAATCGAAGATGGGAAGCTTGTTCAACGGTATCGTATAAGAGGCTGAGAATGTCTGTTGATAGTCCATGGGACGTCCCAAATTGAGTATGCTCTGACGTACAGAGTCTTTCCATGCGGCATACTGGTCGGGATAGAGATCCTTGTTCACCACTCCATAGGGTTCTTCAATTTCGGCATGGGTAGCTGATGAGAAGTTCAGGCGCAAAGCTTTTGTCAAATCCCATTTTATCGCCAACTCTCTGTTCCACAGGTATTGTTGTGAGAATGAGACGGGTAGTTTCACAGCCACATCCAGGTTTTCGACATCGCGTTCCTGCAGCTCGTAATAATGACGACGAATATCTGTATTGAATGAGACGCTTTGAGGCAACCAGTTGAAGCTGAAATCTTTTGCAATTTGTAACCATTTGGACTTGCTCTTGATGTTTTTCCACGGCTCCAACGGAGTGATGGCAGGTGCATAGTTGTAATTCATACCTAACTTCCAATCAAGTTCGGTCTCATATTGGGTAGTCTCTCCACTGTTTTCCTTCTTACTGTAAGAGAAGTCAAACGAAAAGTTTGCCGGGTCATAAGGCATCGGTTTCTTACTGGAGATATTTACCCGTGCATTGCTGATGCTGAAATTGCGATAAGTGGTTACCGTTTCAGAGATATTGCGTATAGAGTCTTTCTCTTGTTCATCAATTGCAGCTTCCAAAGCGTCAGAAAGCAACATGTCGGTATCTAACGGATTGTACTTAGGAGAGAGTTTCTCTTTAGTATAAGAGAAATATACCGGCAAACTAACCTTTGCCTTTTCAGGGAAGAAGCGTCCGAACTCAAAGTTTGTCGTTAATGCATATTGATAGTAGTTATCCAACCGACGTTCGGCAACCTTCTCTTCCAATCCACCGAAACCTGCAGTTTCGACATGTCCGGTAAGATTCACACTTCCCACATCG
This sequence comes from Bacteroidaceae bacterium, assembly GCA_017472635.1. Lineage (GTDB taxonomy): Bacteria > Bacteroidota > Bacteroidia > Bacteroidales > Bacteroidaceae > Phocaeicola_A. The sequence continues at coordinate 11,949 of JAFUPU010000046.1, read as the reverse complement.
GACAACTGTACATTCAAGTTACCCTGTGCAGCCCATCCTCCTTCGTTGGTCGGGTCTTTAAGACGCATTTCATTGACCCATACTTCGACAGACTTCTTGGTACGTGCATTGTTACGCACACCTATCATCATGGTCTTCACCTCGCCTAACGAGGGATTTCCCATCACACTGATTTTGTTTGCCGGTCTGTTCGGGTCGTAATCATAATACAACGTGGTGTAGCTAACATCCGACCCGGGAACACCACGAGCCATGTTGCGTGCTTTCTTCAGGTTAGTGAAAACAGTGAGGTCGATGTCAAGCATGTTTTCATCAGGCCATACGGTAGTGGCTGAAGCCGATGAATATTTGTCATATTTGCCCGGAGGGGTGAGTTTCAACGGGATTTCATACTCATAATAATTGTTCTTGTAGTCTGAACCTAAACGAATGAAGACCGATACTTCACCATCTTCCAGTCCGGTCACATCGTCAGTAAGCGCGTTGGCATGGGCAAACATCTGCAGATGTCCGTATCGTCGCAGGTCTATATTTATATTCTTGTAGATAGCACGAGCATCAGCTGTACCCAGGTCAGTAACCTTGATGCACAGTGCCTGCTCGTTGTCTTGCCTGAGTTGGGGCTGACTGGGATCTACTACCCGCGTAATTCCCGGAGGAAGCACATAATTGACAGGTTCACGATCGCCATTCTCTTCAATATTGACAGATGATACGTTCAACGAACCTCCTGTTCCGGCTGTTGTTTGTCCGTTAGAGAGTGGTTGTTCATAGGTTCGCCATTCTGAACGGATAAGGTCGAGGGTTGCAAAACGCAATACGATGGGTTGCTCAAAGTTAGTCAAATACATTCTGACAAAACGAATGGAGGTGAAGCCATTGATTCCTCCCACCGCCTTTTCATAGTCGTCCACCGGAATACGGAACTGATACCAGGTTGCATCTGCAAATTCACCATTACGGAGTTTCACACTGCTCACGCGCTTATCAACAATATGGTTGCGTCCGACCTGCAGGTCTTCGGGACGCATGCTGATGTGATATTGATAGTATTTTTCATATTCACCTAATGTATAATCTTGATTGATATCTTCCACATCGGGTGTACGTTTGTACGAGATATCGTAACTTTCAGGTGAATCTTCGGAAGCTACCGAGTTTCCTTCCGGATTGTTTATATACTTATACCGGTCGAGTATACTACGCCTCTCTTCGTCATAGTCGGTTCCACGGCTATAATGATAATCATCGGCAGCAGGGTCTTGTTTGAAACGTTCATACACTTCAGGCGAAAGTACTCCACTGAGAGTACTGAGATAATCTCTATAAGTGGGGAACTCGGCTTCATCTGCACTGCTCAATCCATTGAGTCCCACATCTTGCCGACTACGTGCACCACTGGTATTGTCAAATGCATATACGATACTTCGGTCAGTAGGGACTCGTCCCCATACGGTTTCTGTATACCTGGTCTCATCTGGATTTACAGGGAGTCCGTTTTCAAAGAATTTCTTGCCATCTTTCAGCACATCTTCCGACACTTCTCCCAAATTGATATAAAAGTCTCCTCCTCTCGAACGTGTATCATCGCTCTCATAGAGGAACGGGTCGAGCATCCAAAACTCAACATATTCGATACCCGCAGTCTCAAAATCGCTGCTTTCAAGTTTTCTCATCATTCCTCCCCACCGCTTTGCCGGGTCTTTCAACCTACCGTCAGAAGTAAGATCTGTATCCAAGTTATAGGGACCGCGTTCCTCGGGATAATAGGCGAGGTTGAGTATCGAAAGGGTTGTCGAAGAGTTGTATTCTGCCTCTTTGTTAGGATAAAGTTCGCGTTCATACACCTCTCTTACATAATGGTTCGACAATTGTTCAAGATCGCTCTTGATATGACTGGGAGTTAGCGAAGAGTTTCTGCGTGTAAAGAGTGGGTCTATATAATACCAACTGAGCAATGCACGGTCCATCCCGTATCGAGTGTCACCGGTCAGTCCGGAGCCCGGCATTACCGAAGGTGTACTTGCCAGCATCCAACTTTCGGGTTGGCGTATGTCTATACCATTCTCGGTACTTTCAAAATCATCAAGATAAAATGCATTTCCTTGCAATCCTCCAGCTTCTCCGGCTATCAACTGGGCAAACTCGGCTGTGAGGTTTACATAAGAAGGTTGGGTTGCATTCAGCATCGGCAACTTGTCAAGCATGTTAGTCAACCACTGGCTCTCTTTTTTCCATGCGATATTTGCTCCCCACAACGTATTCTTCAATGGTTCGCTACCCATTGCCACCTTAGTGGTTGTAGGTTTCTCACTCAGGTGCATGATGGTACCTCCAAACTGGAATTCTTTACTCAAATCGTACGTAAAGTTCATGCCCAACATGGTCTTGCGCTGCATTGAAAAGTTAGTGTTCGATTCCAAGCTGACGTTTACAGCCGTCCCCGCATCAATGATACTTTGGTTAATGATGGTTACACGCCCCGAACTATAGTCTACCGTATAATCACTGTTTTCGACCAAGGTTACTCCCCCTGCTGTCACAGTCACCGAACCTTGTGGGATGTTCCAAGCCCCCAAATCTATCTCTGCCCCATTCGTAGCCTTATAGCTTCCGGTAAATATAAACTTATCTTTTTCTGCTATCTGACGAGCTATGGTTTTTGTTGAGTCATAGAGTTCGTCAAACACATATTTCTCTGCAATGGCATCATCACCGATAAATTTTCTCAAGTGATCACCAAACGGTTCTGCTACAGGAAAGATAATTCGTCCACTCTGTGCAACAATGGTATACCCCTCAACAAAGTCAAAAAAACCATTCGGGCGGGTCTGCTGATTATCATCTAACCTATCGAGGTTCATGGCACTAACCAAAGTGGTTGACTTCAAGTTTGCCTCGGGGATGTAGTTGAGGTATACTCCCGATGTATCACTTTGATATTTGATATCGAAACGGAATTTCTCTTTCTGTACGCTTGTTGCTCCCAAAGCATACACGTTACGCATCATCAAGTCCCACGTTCCACTTTGAGGCGAGTTTGATGTTCCTTTCAGAAGTTTCACATACAATGCCCTGTCAGTATCACTGATATCTGCCGCAAACTCTCCGACTTGATACCTCACTCCACCCAATGTATATTCAAAAGCGATAGCGAGCACATCATCCGGCTGTAAGGTCTGCTTCAATGACACATATCCGACCGAAGCGTTCAGTGTATACTCGGTAGGCGACAACAGGCGAGCATTCTCAATCTTTTCATAGTCTACCCCGCCTCCAAAACCAGGAATTCCATCGAGCACTGCAGTTGAGCGGGTAATATCGCGTGCTTCAGCATAGGTACTCGTCATAGCTGTATAAAGACTATTGGCTTTATTTGAGGGGGCATCCGCACCTGTCGGAGTCCATTGGCTATTACCGATTTTACGAGCCTCACCAAGGTCGGTAAAGGCTATGATATTACGGGGATTGTCATAGTTTCCTGTCTTATTGGTTACCCATATTTCCACACGGGTAATACTTATGCCCGACATTACATGTGGCAAACTTGCCATGTTTTTGTCATAATTGTCACGGAAATAGTGAGACAGATAGAAATGTCGATTTTCATCATAGTTGGCAGCACTTAATTCAAATTCCCGCAATTGTGCCCCTCCTTTCGATGACACACTCTTCGAAGATGACTCTTTCTGCGAAACGACCGTCTGCAGCTTCAGCTTACCAAACTGAAGGTCAGCGCGTACACCAAATAAAGAAGTTGCTCCTCTAATAAGTGAAGAATTGGTAGGCATACTCACATTACCTGCCTCAAGTAATTGGATAATTTCATCTTCTTTACCTTGGTAACTGAGTTTTATCTTTTTAGCATCAAAGTCAAAAGTAGCATCGGTATTGTAGTTCATGTTCATGTTCATCTTGTCTCCCACCTTTCCTGTAATGCTCAAATTGACCTTTTCATCAAAGTCAAATCCGAAAGTTTTGCGTGAACGTTCTGGCAAACTTGGATTTTGGGTATTTTTCATTTTGGCACCAAACTTCAGTTCGGCTGTTCCCTGAGTTTTTATCTGCACTCCACCAGGACCAAATATTTTTTCTGCTGGTCCCAAATCGAAATGCATATCAGAGAAATCAAATTTTTCTTTCCCTGCCTGCTGGAAAGCTTCACTATTCTTGGCACGATAAAAAGCATTCATTGATTGTTTGATACTCCACTCGGTATACTCTTCGGGGGTCATCAATATGGGAACATTCAAATAACTGTCCTCCATTTTACTACCTATCAAGTAGGTTCCTGATTTCTCATCATATTCAGTCTGTTGTTTTATATTCTCCGGGTCACGCAGGTCAGCTGCTGTAGGTTGCAGGTCGGCATGTGTATGAGGAGTTGTTTTCTTCACACTATACCTTGGTTTGACTACCGAATCCTGTTTTTCCTCTACCAACTGGATATCTGCCTGTCCTGCGTACACACGGGCTACTGCCACATGTACACAGATTACTGCCAACCATATATACAACAGTTTTCTCATGGCTTCACAATCTCTTCAATGCCAATTTTATTACTTTTTCTACCGTGCAGGTTGGTTCTTCCTTTAAAATAGCTGTCACTACTTTGCTTGATGCCGCTCCTTGGAAACCCAACATGGTCAGTGCCGAAACAGCTTCATCATGCACTGCACGCATTCCTGAAGCCTGCCCATCAGCGACCAACGATTGTCCCATCCCGTTTCCAGAAGCCAAAGTTACAGCAACTTTGTCTTTTAAATCCACAATGATGCGCCCTGCTGTTTTTAGCCCAATTCCCTTCACATTTTTCAGCATCTTGTCATTACCTGTGCTGATGACATCACACAATTCGGGAACTGTAAATGCAGACAGAATCATACGGGCTGTATTTCCGCCTATCCCACTTACACTAATCAATTGCATAAATAAATCGCGCTCACTGCGACTGGCAAATCCATAGAGCACCCAAGCATCTTCACGCACCGACTCGTATACATAAAGTTTAGCCTCCTTACCTAAAGATAAGGCACTGTATGTATTCAACGAAATATTCAGCAAATAACCGACTCCATTACTGCATTCCAATACTGCGGTTGCCGGGGTCAAATCTGTAAGTTCTCCTCTTATATATTCTATCATAATTCTCTCACTTTTCTCTACCAAGGAATCTTTGCTATTTTTTGTAGCTATTGGTGTTTAATTGAAAACGAAAAAAAAGGGGGTTTATTGTATATTATCCTATTCTTAAACCTTTTCACTAATAAAACTGCTCACGAATTACAGATATCTCAAACTTTTTGTATACTTTTGCGTTCGATTTTAAAGAAATATGTAACCACATCAATTTAAAAAAGATGAAAAAAATACGCGCAGCCATCGTAGGATATGGCAATATAGGCAAGTTTGCCTTAGAGGCAATTGAAGCAGCACCCGATTTTGAGTTAGCTGGAGTTATACGACGTAATGGAGCAGAAGGAAAACCCACCGAACTGAACAACTATCCCGTTGTCAAAAATATAAAAGAGTTGGAAAATGTAGATGTTGCTATTTTGGCAACTCCTACTCGCAGTGTAGAAAAGTATGCAAAAGAAATATTAGCTATGGGTATCAACACTGTAGACAGTTTTGACATACACACAGGAATTGTTGAGTTGCGACGTTCTTTAGATAAAGCAGCCAAAGAGGGAGGAGCAGTATCCATAATCTCTGCCGGATGGGATCCGGGAAGCGACTCGGTTGTACGTACCCTTATGCAGAGTTTGGCTCCCAAGGGAATAACCTACACAAACTTCGGACCTGGCATGTCCATGGGACATAGCGTATGCTGCAAAGCCATCGAAGGTGTCAAAGATGCATTATCTATGACCATCCCTGTAGGCACTGGCATTCATCGGCGCATGGTATACATTGAAGTTGAAGAAGGATATGATTTTGAAAAGATTGCTGCTACCATCAAAGCCGATCCTTACTTCGTACATGATGAAACCCATGTAATGAAGGTTAATTCGGTGGACGAATTGAAAGATATGGGACATGGGGTAAACCTCGTACGTAAGGGAGTAAGCGGAAAAACTCAAAATCAGTTATTCTCATTTGACATGAAAATAAACAACCCAGCCTTGACATCGCAAGTGTTAGTGAATGTCGCACGTGCTAGCATGCGACAACAACCAGGTTGCTACACCATGATTGAAATTCCTGTGATTGACTTACTTCCAGGAGATAAAGAAGAATTGATAGCACACTTGGTATAAGCCATCAATCCTATAAAAGATAAAGTAAAAAAGGAGGATATGTTATTTTTTTCGACACATCCTCCTCTTTTCTTTATAACCCCTAATCGAAATAACGTTGGATTAACAGATTTTTAACTTTATTTCTGTCTGATATACAGATTTATAGGTGTTCCTGTCAAATTCCATTTTTCACGCATCTTATTTTCCAAGAATCGTTTATATGGTTCTTTCACATATTGCGGAAGATTGGCAAAAAACACAAACGAAGGAACTCGAGTATTTGGCAACTGCGTACAATATTTGATTTTGATATACTTACCCTTGTTTGATGGAGGTGGATAGGCCTCAATAAGCGGTAACATCTCTTCATTCAACCGGGCAGTAGAAATCCGAGTCGTACGGTTTTGATAAACCTCTTTTGCAGCTTCAAGCACTTTGAATATACGTTGTTTCGTCAGAGCCGAAGCAAAAATAATGGGAAAATCAACAAATGGAGCAAATCGTTCACGAATGGCATTTGCAAATTCTTTCATCACCTTGTCACTCTTCTCCTCAACCAAATCCCATTTATTCACCACAACCACCAAGCCTTTTTGGTTACGGTTAATGAGTGAAAAAATATTAAGGTCTTGCCCCTCTACCCCACGAGTTGCATCCAACATCAATATACACACATCTGAATTTTCAATAGCACGAATAGAACGCATTACTGAATAAAACTCAAGATCCTCAACTACCTTGTTCTTCTTGCGAATTCCAGCCGTATCTACCAAATAGAAGTCAAATCCAAACTTTTCATAGCGTGTATAAATTGAATCGCGTGTTGTTCCAGCTATCTCTGTTACAATATTACGCTCTTCACCAATAAAAGCATTTACTATTGATGACTTTCCGGCATTCGGACGCCCTACTACTGCAAAACGAGGAATCTCTTCTTCAACACTCTCTTCCACTTTCTTCGGGAACTTGCTTACGACCAGATCTAACAAATCTCCTGTACCACTCCCACTTACAGCCGAAATACAATAAGGATCACCTAACCCTAATGAGTAAAACTCAGCCGAAGTATAATAAAGGTCATTGTTATCAGCTTTATTAGCAACTACTATTACGGGGATTTTCGAACGACGTAAGATAGAAGCTACCTGCAAATCCAGGTCTGTCACTCCATTCATTACATCTACCACAAACAATATCACATCAGCTTCTTCTATCGCCAATATCACCTGCTTGCGGATTTCCTCTTCAAATATATCATCTGAGTTAACCACCCAACCTCCAGTATCTACCACCGAAAACTCCTGTCCTATCCATTCAACTTTCCCATACTGACGGTCTCGTGTTGTTCCCGCTTCATCATTCACGATAGCCTGACGAGTTTTGGTCAATCGGTTAAACAATGTAGATTTACCCACATTCGGACGCCCCACAATTGCTACTAAATTTCCCATATCTGTTTCCTATTTTTTCCTTATTCCAAATTATATCCAAAGTTCTTCAACTCTTTATCAGAGTTGCGCCAATCTTTTTCTACTTTGACAAAAGTCTCCAAATAAATCGTTTTTCCGAAGAAACGTTCTAATGCCCGACGCGCTTCTGTTGCCACTTTTTTTAGAGCGCGCCCTTCTTTACCAATGATAATACCTTTCTGAGAATTTCGTTCTACGTAGATTACAACACTAATATGAATCGATTTTTTATCCTCTTTAAATTGTTCTACCACAACCTCCACACTATATGGTATTTCCTTATCATAATAGAGCAAAATCTTCTCACGTATAATTTCTGTTACAAAAAACCGTGCAGGTTTATCAGTCCATTGGTCTTTCCCAAAATAAGGAGGTGAGTCTGGGAGCAACTCTCTGACACGACGTAATACCACATCAATATTAAATCGAGATGCAGCTGAGATTGGAATAATCTCAGCTTGAGGAAGCTGCTCATGCCATGCTTCTACCAAAGTTGTCAAAGACTGCTGATTAGACAAATCAATCTTATTAATCAACAACAAGATTGGAACATTCATTTTTTTGACCTTTTCTAAAAAGTCACTATTCTTATCAACAGTTTCAACAACATCCGTTACATAAAGCAACACATCTGCATCAGCCAATGCTGACTCCGAGAAGTTCAACATCGATTCCTGCAGTTTATAGTTTGGTTTTAATACACCTGGTGTATCTGAAAAAACAATCTGAGAATCCTCAGTATTCAAAATACCCATGATACGATGCCGGGTCGTCTGTGCCTTGAATGTAGCAATAGAGATACGCTCTCCTACCAACAAATTCATCAATGTTGATTTACCAACATTAGGATTCCCGACAATATTTACAAATCCTGCTTTATGCATAATCTATCTAAAAATTAAAGGAGTCCCAAGAATTATAGTTCACATTCTCAGGTAACCTGAACCTATGAACGATAATTCCCTCAACTCCTCTACCTGTCATTTACTCAACGTCCGGCACCATCATATCCCCACTTGACATAGACTGCCCCATAGGTAAATCCGGCTCCGAAAGCTGTAAATATCAAATTATCTCCTTTTTTCAACTGCTTCTCATAGTCCCACAGACAAAGAGGCAATGTAGCTCCACTCGTATTTCCATATCTGTGAATATTCACCATCACCTTGTCCATCGGCACTTCCAAGCGTTGTGCAACAGCGTCAATAATACGCATATTAGCCTGATGCGGGACAATCCAATCTATATTCTCCTTATTCAGCCCATTACGTTCAGCCAAATTAGCAGTAATAGCAGACATATTTGAGACCGCATATTTAAAGACAGTACGCCCTTCTTGGTAAATATAATGCATCTTGTTGTCAATTGTAAAATATGACGGAGGACACACCGAACCACCCGCTTTCATATGTAGAAAAGGAAGTCCCTTACCATCAGTACGCAAAATAGAGTCCATAACTCCATAGTCTTCTGTTGTAGCTTCAAGCAGTATAGCTGCGGCTCCATCGCCAAAGATAGGGCACGTAGCACGATCAGAATAGTTCACAGTTGACGACATCTTGTCTGCACCTACCACAATCGCCTTCTTATACCTGCCTGATTTAATCATTGAAGCAGCAACATCTAACGCGTACATAAATCCACAACACGCGGCCTGAAGGTCATATGCAAAAGCATTCTTCAAGCCTAACTTGTCACATAGGATAGATGCTGTTGAGGGGAAATGATAATCGGCAGTAGTAGTGGCAACAACCACAAAATCTATATCATCAGGATTGGTTCCCGTACGTTGCAGCAACTGCTTGGCGGCCTTTCTTGCCATATACGAAGTTCCCAACCCCTCTTCATTCAGGATGCGTCTCTCCTTTACCCCGATTCGAGTCATAATCCATTCATCGTTGGTATCCACCATGCGCGACAACTCCTCGTTCGTCAACACATATTCCGGCACATAGCCACCGACTCCTGTAATTACCGCATTTATCTTTTCCATTAACTTCTATCTTTATATAAAAAGTAGCCGGAGAGCAACTGCCCTCTGGCTAATATTTCAAGCTACCACAATTAAAGAGCAGCCTCTTTCACAATTGCCAATTTACCTCTGTAATATCCGCAAGCCGAACATACAGTGTGGTAAACATAGTACTCACCACAATTCGGGCAAATAGCCAAAGTGGGAACTACTGCCTTATCATGAGTTCTTCTCTTGGCAGTTCTCGTTTTTGATTGTCTTCTTTTAGGATGTGCCATTTTTCTTTACGTTAATTATTATCTATTATTTTCTTTAATTCATTCCATCGCGGATCTACCGGTGAATCAACACTTTCCAGGTCACTGTCAACAGCACCAGACTCTAAATCCATCGATTCATTATCATCTGCATCCACACGCAAATGCTTTCCTAATTTTCCAGCCATTGCCTTATTACACTTACCAGGAGCATGTACATGTTTCATCGGAATGCTCAAAGCTATGAATTCATAAATAAACCATGCGACATTTATATCACCTTCTTCCTCTGGAACAATCACCCAATCTCCATCTTCAGCATAGTCTGCACCCAACTTCACCATCACCTTGTCTTGAGCAGATACATCCAAATCCATATCATCCAAGCAACGGTCACAAGGAACTTGAATTACACCTTCTGTTTGGAAAGAGAGTTCAAAAGCATTGTCACCCATAAGCTTTTTTACCGTTAAAGCGACATGTACCTTGCCCTTCGAAACCTCCGGACCATCAATATCGATAAAAAATTGATTATCCAACTCAAATGCACAGTTCATCGTAGATTCATGCATCCCTTTTAAATCAATCTTATATTTATCAAATCTTCCCATGTCACATCACAAAAAGCTTGTTCTTCTACTTTTTTGAATCATTTGCCTCTCCTTTTCATGAGGGGTATAGAATTCGGGCGACAAAGATACAAATAATTCTTTGTAATCAAGCAACAAAACAAAGGATAATCGCAAAAAGCATCTATTTTTTCAGTTCAATTCTGAATATTGTCCCCTTATTAACCTCAGAATGCTTCACATATATGCGACCCTGGTGATATTCTTCCACTATACGTTTTGCCAAAGAAAGTCCTAATCCCCAACCTCGTTTTTTAGTGGTAAATCCTGGAGTAAACACATCTTTATAGTTTGATTTAGGAATGCCTTTTCCTGTGTCCTGCACTTCTATGTTCACTTGATTAGACTGCTCTATCACACGCAAGACCAGTTCTCCCTGTCCATCCATAGCATCTATTGCATTTTTACATAGATTTTCTATCACCCATTCAAACAATGAAGCATTCAGTTTTATTATCACAGGTACATCTGGCATTTCACACTTCAACAACACCTTGCTTGACGAACGCCGCCCGATGTACAATGCCACACGCTCAAGAACCTCTTGTAAATGTTCATTTTTAGGTTCTGGCATCGAACCTATCTTAGAGAATCGGTCTGCTATCACCCGTAGACGATTCACATCCTTACTCATTTCAGGAATCAATTCATCATCGCTATATTTATCTCTCAAAATTTCAGTCCAAGCCATCAACGAAGATATCGGAGTCCCCAACTGGTGAGCTGTCTCTTTCGACAAACCTACCCACACCTTATTTTGTTCAGCCTTCTTCGAACTCAACAGAGCAAAGATAGCGACCAGCACAAACACCAGCACCACACTCAATTGGACATAAGGATAAGAGGCTAACCGTTTCAACATCAACGATTCATCATAACAAATATCAATATATTCCTTTTTACGTTCATTCAACATAATACGAATAGGTTCTTTTGACGAAGCCATATTTAATGCCTCATTTTTCAAAAAAACAATGGTATCTTTCCCCTCTATATTCACATTCCTGAATGTTTGAATATCACCATTATTGTCCACCACTACTACAGGAATCGTATTATTCCCATTAATGACTGTCAATACTAGATTCAAATCCGTATTTTCATCAGCATTATTCAACGTACGCATAGCCTCTGCCCATATCTCCATACGCTGCTCCTCTTCTTGTGAAAGGTCCCTCACCAAATAATGTGAAACGCCTAACGACATCAAAGCTATCACTACAGCCATCACTATCAGCCCTAGTTTCATATGCCTGATTTTATTTGTCCACTCCATATCTTTTATAATCTCATTTTCAAATAAAACGATAAATTTAGATAATTATTATCTAACTCCAATTACCTATTGAGAAATTACAGATAAAGAAAGAATCAAATCCT
>JAFUPU010000045.1 GCA_017472635.1 Bacteroidaceae bacterium | reverse complement strand
TTCATCATTAGCGTCAATGTAGTTCGGGGTTTCAAGAGCAAGGGCCTTGATGTCTGTGATATCTGATAGAGTAATGCCCCATGTTTGACTGGCATAGTTAAAATTTCTGACAATATAGGTTCCTCCGACAGTAACGGACTCGATTGTCTGTGTAGCATCAACCTCCGTACCATAGGTAAGGTTCACTGAGAACTTGGTATAGAGATGCTTGAACTCAATTTCAATCGAACTGCTTGTAGCAGTACCGGTAGCCCAAAGGATGTCGAACTCAGTCCACTTCGTTTCGTCAGTTTGGTCTGCAGGAACTTTTTCATCCATACCTCCATGCTCGCCAGCAATGTGTGAATATTGATGACCACGATAAGGGTATGTGGCAATCCAAGGAATCTCATTACCCGCACCCTTCCAAAGGAGTTGTCGCGTATCAGTACCTGTTGCATCAAATTGCCATTTGCCATTCGAATAAGTCCACTTTTCACAATCGGCTACATATCGAGCATTGTCTCCACTATTATTATTGAAAAAGAATGAAAGCGAGCCACTGGTCAGTGTTCCGGCAGGTGTACCAGCACGAGTACTCAAATCTGCCACACCAGCCGAAAGGATGGTGATGGGGGTGTCCTTGGAATTGTCAATACCCAAATCATCGTTGTTCTTGTCGCAGGCCACCAACGCGAGGGCAGCTGCTGCCATTGCAAAATACTTTTTCATATTGTTTCGTTTTTTTATATTATTCTTGTTGTTAAATTTCCTCTTCGGCTTCACCACCATCGATAGTCTCTTTGTTCCAGTCTTCGACAGTGATACCATCAAAAGTGAGCACATCGCTCAGGCTCATGCGGATGGTGTATGACTTGCCGCTTACCCAGTTGTAAATGTCTTCACCATAGCTTTTATTGGCGTTGGCTATTTGTGAGCCCGTGAGGACGAATGATAGGAAACCATGCTCTTCGGTGTTGATGACAAACTTTATCTCTTTGCCATTGAGAGTTTCACTGTCAGACAACGGCAGAGCCATAGCGTATGCTGTGTATGACTCTTGAGAAGCCAATGTGGTGTTCAAGAGTGTGGTGATGCTTGTGTGATTCCCAGCAAAATCCACATAAAGGCTTTCAGTAGTGTAATCTCCATGCACCTTCGCAAAATTAGAACCTACTGATGCTCCACCGTCAATACTAAAGCTCATATTTTCAAGCCTTGCAGTGGTCGGGCGCTTGTTGGTGATGATGAAACGGAATGTTGCAGGGATGTGCTTGAACTGAATAGAAGCATTGCCATTCTCAACAGTGGCATGACCATACATCATCATATAGTCGCGAAGGAACTCCGGGTTCTGGGAGAATGACTGTACGAAAGCAGCAGGCATCTCCATTTGTGCGCTGAAGCTTGTCTCATCGGCCTCGAAAATACAGAAATCGTTTATAGGAGTCACTGCAAATACTGCCTTTGCAGCATCCTTATCCTCTTTGTTATAATAGCGCAATGTCTTGAAGTCGGCCTTGTGAAGGTCTTCCTGCGGGCTGATGGTCATATAGGTGTGTATCACCTCCTCCTGCAACTCCTCTTCGGTAGGATGTTCCGACGGATAGCTGTGGATGAACCCATTGCCGTCAGAAAGCAATGCCACCATCTGTGTGCCGGTCTCATCTGCTTCCCAATTGAAAATAAGGTTTCCTTTGCCAGCCTCATCTTTCCATACGGCACGCGTGCCCGGGGCATCGGCAGTGCCGAAAGTGAGTCGTACAAGCTTACCCTCAGCGGGTGTGTCGGGCACAATCTTCTCGTTGTTGCAGGAGGCAAATAGCACTGCAACTGCCGATGTAACTATAAATGTTCTGAATAATTGTTTCATAATAACTTGCTGTTTAGTTAAGGAATTCAGAATCATCACTATCAGGGACAACGCCCACTAAGCCTTCTATCTTATAAACCGTGAGGTTAAGGACAGTGCGCTTGCCCGATTGGAAGAGAAGACTTTCTCCATGCGTATAAGTGAGTGACTTCTGTTCATCATCGGCAGTAAAGGAAAGCGTAACCTTGCAAGCGTTTATGTCTTGCCCGGGGATAACCAC
>JAFUPU010000044.1 GCA_017472635.1 Bacteroidaceae bacterium | reverse complement strand
CAAACTTTTTATAAAATCAAACAATCATATACAATATTTTCATTTGCAAGCCTTGCAAACTGATAATGACGAATAGAAATATGTTGTAAAACATAAATTCATGTATCATTTCTAATGTCTTAAGATACTTTACCATTTATCTTAAGATACTTTGTCATTTATCTTAGGATACTTTGCCATTTATCATAAGATACCATAACTTCTCGAAATCGCTAATAAGAATACGCCTAAAGGGTATAAGGTTTAAGGGATTGAATGTTACATTCATACTGATATATACTGCATCGGCAAAATTATATGTAATTAAAGTGCCGGAGGAGATATCTAAAACTGCCGGAGAAGATATCTTGTTTTAAAAACAACTATCCCCTCGCTGAGATGTATTTTTCTTAGTGAGGGGATAGCTCTTTAGGTTGACGAACCGGAATTATGGATGTTGGGGCTTTCCGGTGGGTTGAGATTGTTGAGGTTTACCGCCACCTTGTGGGGCAGCTGTTGTACCTCCTTGTGCAGCCGGTGATTGTGTGGCTGTAGGTTTGGCGGTGGCTTTGGTTGCTGTTGCTGATGGAGTGGCTGCAGTGAGTCCCATTTCTTCTAACAGGTCGGTGGTGATGATGCCTGCCGGTGCCTTTAAGGTGGTGATGACCCATGACTGTGTCAACTCGTCCCACTTCTGACTGCTGATAGTTTGCCAGGTCTTTTCGAGGAAGTTCTTGTCTTCTTTCTCCATCTGTTCTTGCAGTTTTTTGCGTTGCTTGCGGTCTTTCTTCCAGTTTTCGCGGTATTGGTCGGTGACATCGCAGGTCTCTTTCAAGGTGATAGAGAACTTGTATTCGCCTGTACCCCAGCAGTTCATGTAGGTGTCGTTTTCATCGCGGTAACCAGAGAATGAGCGTGGAATGATGAAGCTTTCGCCCATAATCTTGTATGCCGGACCTTGGGTGGTGCCGCGTACATAACGTAAGTATCCTTGTGGGTCGAGCATCTTCTCGTCAACCGGTATATTGATGGTGAAGGCACCCAACTCTTGATTTTTTTGCAGTTGCATGATTTCGTTCATCCATGAAGAGAAGAAACGGATGTTCATTGCAAGATTGAAGTTCTTACGGTCTTTGAATGAGAAGGGGATGTTGAGTTTGGTATTTGGCAGGTTGGAACGGGTGGGACTGATGATGAGTGTGTCGAGCACCAGCTCAAACTTTGAGTGGTTGATGATACGGTGTATCTTTGAACGGTCGATGTGACAAGAGATGTAGAATACGGTGTCTTTTCCTTCGGTGCGCAGACAGCCTATCCCATCGAAACGCATGCCTTTAGGGTCCATGGCTCCATCGAATGATACTTCTTTGTAGAAGTCGTTCATCTCAGAGACGGTGCTGATGGTTGTCTCGTAGACGTTTTCTGCCTTTACGGTCTCTTCCCACTCTTTTTTCAGGCGTGAGTTGCGGGTGACGAGTGAACCGACGGCATTGACTCCCAAATCGATAAAGGAAGTTACATAGCCTGAAGCTATGCCTTTGGTGGCTGTCAGTCCGGCATTCATAAGGTCGTCTACATATCCTCGTTGTGCAGCTTGGCGGATACCCCGCTCTTTTTGAACAATCTCATTGGCAAGGTCGTCACTGGTGTAGATGAAGGTCTTGTAAGTTTGCGGACCTTGTGCCATGCTTCCTGCAGCCATGAGTGTGCAGGCAAGTAGTGTGGTTAGCTTTTTCATATCTTATTTGTTTTTAAAGTTGTTATTCTAACAGGATGAATGCAGCCCAATAGTAGGGTTTTTCATAAGGTCTTGTCTCTTTAGTGGGTGGCGTATTTCCTGCACGTTGTTTGCGCAGGTTATCAATAGAGAAGCGTTCGCGCTGTTTGACGGTGTGTTCGCGTAAAGCTTTTCTTGCCAGGTTCATTGCCTGATGCTTGGTTGCACCTTGTCGTTTCCATGCATCATAGAAATGGTTCATAAAGAGGCGGGTTGCATTGTCGTCGACAGGCCATAGGGTGGCTATGATGTTTTTTGCTCCGGCTTTTTTCAGTCCGCGTACTACTCCTGCAGGTCCTTCGTCGGATACCCATCCTTGTGCCGCCTGACAGGCTGATATGACAATAAGGTCGACGGCAGAAAGGTTGAGTTTGCACATTTCTCGGGCAGATAGCAGTCCATCTTCGGCTTGTGCATGGTTGGCTGCAACGTTTGCTCCTGCCAATGCAATGCCGGAGGCAAGCAGTGTCTTGTCTTCCATCAGGCTGTCGCGCAGGAGGTATGAGGGCTTTGCCAATGTTACCTTCAAGCTGTAGCCATGGGTGGCAAGGTGGATGGTTTGGTAGTTCCCCATCTGTTTTTTAAGGAACTCTTCGGTTGTATGTTGCTTGTCTGTGGGAGGTTGTACAGATAGCTTGTGTCTGATTGAATCAGCCTCGGAAGCTGTGCCGTAGAGGTAGTCAAACAGAGTTGTCGTTGTTTTCTTGCCCAATTGTTGGGTCAGAAAGTCGTATGCCTCGTGGTTGGGTTGCTTTCCGTTTGCTTGGGAGGGTATCACTTGGTCGTATACAACACCTCCGACAACCAGACTTTTTCCGTTTGGAGAGGGGTGTGACTTTCCTCGCTCGATAAGGTTGGCTGTAGAAGTAAGCCGGTGCAGATGGAGGCGATTGAGTTGGGGATGTGGCAGTTGTTCAATGCCTAACATCTGCAGGATGCCATCTGGTGCAAAATAGAGGGTATTGATGGCAGAGGGTAGTTGTTGTAGAATCGGATTCCAAATGAATTCAGCCAAAGGGAGGTGGGTATAGATTTCGTTTTTGTCTTGCGACTGCGTTGAACATACGGCTTGTTCGAGTGTCAATGAGGGGTTTATCATGAACCGGTGCAGGCTCTTACGAGTTGTCAGAGGGATGAATTTCACTCCCTGTTGGTGAGTGAGAAGCAGGACCGCATAGAGTGTGTCTTTCTCTGCTTTACCCGGATAACAGATAAACTCAAGAGCCGCTTCGTTGGGTTTCAGTGCTTTCTTAACCGCCTGGCAGTTGATGTCTAACCTCTTTTTCAATTGTTGGGGAGTGACTTGAGGTAACAGGGCGATGTGGCGTCGGAACAAAGCTACGTCATAGAGGAAGGGAGCATCCGCCCCTTTCAATCGGAAAATTTGCGATACCAATGGCTTTTGGGTGTGCCAATAGTCGAGTCTCCGCTGTTCAGACAGTGTAGGGAAAGTGTTTGTTACCTGTTGTTTTTCGGCTTGAAAAAAGAGTTTGAATGCTTGTACGGCTTCCGTAGTCCGATTCATCATCAGCAAGATTTCGGCTCGTTTGCGCAAAGCTATGATGTAGTCGGGTGCTTGTTTGCCTGCCTGCTTTTCCATCCAGTTGACGGTGCGATCTATCAGTTGCAATGCTTCAGTGTATTTTCCCAACTCGGCTTTGACGATGGCAAGGTTGCCTGTCGTGATGTGGTATTGCTTGTCATCGGTGGCAAGTAACGCGATGGCTTGTGACAAGTCGGCTTCGGCTTCCTTCCACTCTGCCCTATCCCACCGGATGTATCCTCGGTTTTGCAGGGCGATGGCTTGGGTTTGTATCTCCTTGTTTTTCTTTGCCAGGTTCAGGCAAGAGTCTGTCAGCAGCAATGCCTGCTTGTTGTCGTCTTTTTCTCCTCTACGGAAATAGGCATGCGAAAGGTTGAGCATCCGGGTTGTTTGCCATGCTTTTCCGGTTACTTGTTGCAGCATGGCTATTGCTTCGGGATAGCTGCCAGAGATGAGATATAGGTTACTGAGATTGATGCGTATCGGGTCTTTGTGGCGGGTACGTGCCAGGCTGAGTGCCTCTTCCAACGATTTTCTTGCCAACGCATATTCACCCAATTGCTTGTAGCAACTTCCGACCTCGTTGAGCAGGTTCACACGGGTTGTGCGCGGCAATTCATCTAAGGCTAACAACTGCTCGTAGAGCGGACGTGCCTGCATATATTGTTGCTTTGTAAGCAACGCGCGTGCTTCGGTGTAGAGGCTGTTAAGCAGGCTGTCTGTCGGGGTGGCTGTTGTTGGCAACAAGGTGACTGCCAGCAGTGTAAGGGTGATGAAGAGTCGTTTGCGCATCTCTTTCAAGTTTGGTTGTGGCAATTCAATTGGAGACGAGCACAAAGCTGAGTGCTTGATTGGTTGTATTTTCGATAGTGAGTGTTACCTGTTTGGCGGGAAATGGAGGCATTTCCCACATGGCAAACGAAAGGGCTCCCGACTCATAAGATTCACCGGTGAAAGGAACCGTTTCGCCATCGATGGTGACAGTCAGTTTCAACGCTCCTTCAGGGGCTGCCAATGCAAAAACACGGCAATCGCCGCTCATAAGAGCCCGGTATGCCACTTTCCCGTTAGGCTTAATGGCACGATGTGCAATCTGGCAAGTTGTGGGATAGTTGCGGAGGGCTTCAGGTTTTTCTACATACACGCCTTGTCCCATCGTTTCTTTGAAATAGTCGGCATAGTCGGCTGTATAGACAAAACGCCCTTTGATAGAGAGTTGCGGCAGTGTGTCTACATCGGTAATCTTCAGGTTGTAGAGTTCAATATGGTCGGGATTGGTCGGGTCTTCATCAAGCAAATCTATAGCGCGGTCGAGTGTGACGGCATTTTTCTCTATGACTCCTTGACGTAGAGCCATGCATCCTTTATAGAAACGTTGCATGTTCGGATTCAGTTTTTCAATAGGGAAAGTCTGTGCGGTGCTGCCTGTCAGGGCAAGCATCAGAGTAGCTGCGAAGAGAGAGAGTCTTGTTTTCATATCGTTCATATCTGTTTTTTATCTTTTATAAGTTTGCGTTTAAGATGCTGCAAATGTACAAAAAAAACATTGCTTTAGGTTTTCTTTTACTAAAAACTTCATCATAAAAAAAACGACGTACCTGATTTTATATAAGAAAAGGTACGTCGCAATGGTATTTCTGTTGGATGGCATGCAGCATTTCAAGTGTTTAGTCTCTTTGCTGAGCCTGTCTGTCACTTGCTTTTTTCCAGTCCGCTTCGTTTGCTCCGGTTATAACTGCGGTAGTCGTCGAGTTCGATTTCAATATCGGGTTCTTCCAACACTCCCTCTTGTGGCAGGCGGAATTTCAGATACTTGATGTTCAATCCGCGGTCGAGCCATTGTTGCTCATAGTAGGTGCGTATGCTGAGGATGTCATCAGCCAGTCCGCTGTGGTAGAGGTCGTCGGTGATGAATTCGACAGGCAATCGGTTGTGTTCGACCATATATTTGGTATAGGTGAACATGAAGTTGCTGTCGGTCTTCAGATGGATGAGTCCATTGTCTATCAAGAAACGGCGATAGCGGTTCATGAAGTAGGTAGAGGTCAATCGCTTGGTTGCCTTTTTCATTTGTGGGTCGCTGAAGGTGAGCCAAATTTCACTTACTTCACCCGGAGCAAAGAACCGGTCGATGATTTCTATGTTTGTTCGCAAGAATGCTACATTCTTCATCCCTTCGTTCAATGATTCGGTTGCCCCACTCCACATGCGGGCTCCTTTAATGTCTACCCCGATGAAATTCTTGTCAGGGAAGAGGCGTCCAAGCCCGACGGTGTATTCTCCTCGTCCGCATCCCAACTCCAATACAATGGGATTGTCGTTGTGGAAGAAATCTTTGTGCCAATGTCCCTTCATTTCAAAGGGAATCTCTTCCATCACCGAGAAGGGATATTCAAAGACGTGGGGATATGTTGCCATGTCGGCAAACTTTGCCAGTTTTCCTTTGCTCATGTCTTTTAGTTGTTAGTTACGAGTTACAAGCTACGAGTGGTTTTCAAATAAAAAAGCCACAAGCAACGTACTTGGGGGTGTTGCACCTTACTCGTCACTTGTGGCTTGTTTTTTTTATTCTATTACAGTTACCCAGCCGTGTGTGTCAGGCTCGTCTCCATATTGGATAGCACGCAACTTGTTGTAGAGTTTGGTGCTGACAGGTCCCGGTTTGCCATCTTTTGCAAGCACATAAGAGTGGTTGTTCTCGGGGTCGTCGATGCGGAGGATGGGACTGATTACGGCAGCCGTTCCACAGGCTCCTGCCTCCTCGAATGTTTCCAGTTCCTCTTCAGGAATAGCCCGGCGCTCTACTTTCATGCCCATATCTTCAGCCAGTTGCATCAGACTCTTGTTGGTGATAGAGGGCAGGATGCTGCTGCTGAGCGGGGTAATGTAGGTGTTGTCTTTGATTCCGAAGAAGTTGGCAGCACCGCATTCATCGATATATTTCTTCTCTTTTGCATCGAGGTAAAACTCTGCAGAATATCCGGCGTCGTGTGCCTCTTTGCTGGCAAGCAGACTGGCTGCATAGTTTCCACCTACCTTATATATACCGGTACCGAGCGGAGCTGCGCGGTCGTACTTACGGGTAATTACATACGGAGTAGCGGCAAAACCTCCCTTGAAGTAAGGACCTACAGGGGTTACAAATATCAAGAACAGATATTCACCTGCAGGTTTTACGCCTACTTGCGGACCTGTACCGATGAGTAACGGACGGATGTAGAGTGATGCACCACTTTCGTAAGGAGGGATGAAGCGTTCGTTCAGCTTGATGACCTTCTTTACCATCTCTTCAAACTTCTCAGTAGGCATTTCAGGCATCAGGATACCGCGGCACGTGCTTTGCAGGCGGGCTGCATTTTCGTCCATGCGGAATATGCGAATCTTACCATCCTTGCAGCGGAATGCTTTCAATCCTTCAAAAGCCTCCTGTCCATAGTGAAGGCAAGTGGCAGCCATGTGCAGAGGAATTGTCTCTTCTGAGCAAACCTCTATTTCTCCCCACTCTCCGTTGCGGTGGTAACAACGTACGTTATAATCAGTCTTTCTGTAGCCAAATCCGATGTTTGACCAATCTAATGTTTCTTCCATATGCTTAATTTATTTTTTATTCTAAGATAAAAGTTTCCGTATTGGAATATATTGGCAGCAAAATTACACAATTATTTGCACAAGGCAAACAAAATGCTTTAAAATATGCCTAAACAAGCGTTATTTTGTTGCCTCGAGTATCTTTTTAATCTCTTCGTCGGCTTTGTACAGTTTGTCACGGCATATTTTAATCAAAGATTGTGCCTCTTTCAGCATCTCTCCCATGCGGTCGATGTCGAGTTCACCCCGTTCCATTTGCCCGACAATCTTTTCCAATTGCTCCATTGCCTGTTCGTAGCTCTCTTTTTTCATTTCTTACTCTATTTGGTTGGAGTGATGTAACTCCGGTTATTGATTCGGTTGGTTATTTTTCGCTGTTATCCTGTGCAACATGCAAGGTGGCTTCTCCTTTGGCAAATCTGCTTACCACGCGGTCACCGGGTTTCAGCACCGAAGCATCGGTGACGGCGCGTCCATTGAGTAATGTCAGGGAGAAACCTCGTTTGAGTATCTTCTGTATGTCGCAGGCATCCACCCGTTGTTCCAACATCTGCAGCCGGTGCCTTTCCCGTTGCAATGTCATCTCTGTCCCGTTTTGTGCTCTTGCCTGCAGCATCTCTATTTTTCGCAGTTCGTTCGTTCGGCATACCGCCCAGGTGGCAGGCAGGCGTGCGGTGAGTTGTTGCAAGTGGTACAACTCCTCTTTAAGCCGGCTTTCTACCTTATTATATATATAGTCCGTCCAATTTTCAAGCAGCAATGCCTCTTCGTGTATCCTATTTATCAGAAATTCGGCAGCGGCAGTCGGTGTCTTCACACGGGTATGGGCAACCATGTCAATAACGGTGTCGTCTCGCTCATGCCCGATACCTGTGATGATGGGAATGGGGAATTGTGCACAATTGGCAGCCAACAGATAGGTGTCAAATCCTGACAGGTCGGATACGGCTCCTCCTCCTCTGATGATTACCACTACATCCCATTGGCTGATGGTTTCATTGATGGCGTTCAGCGCTTCGATGATTGATGTTTCCACCCGTTCGCCTTGCATGATGGCAGGAAACAAACGAGGATAAAATACCAATCCATAAGGATTATTGTGCAACTGGTTGCAGAAGTCTCCATATCCTGCAGCCGAAGCTGCTGATATGACAGCTATGCGTTGGGGCAGTCGGGGCATAGGCAACTCTTTGTTGAGGGTCAATACCCCCTCTTCTTCCAATTGGCGCAGGATATCGCGACGCAGACGTGCCATATCACCCAACGTATATGCCGGATCAATATCGGTGACGGTCAGTGAATAGCCGTAAAGTTCGTGAAATTCGACCTTTACCTCAACCAACACCTTGATGCCGGCTGTAAAGGCTTGTCCGGTTTCGCGTTCAAAGTAGGGACGCAGCAATGTGAAGATGTTTGCCCAAATGGTTCCGCGTGCCTTGGCGATAAGTGCATTGCTACGAAGGTCTTTTTGCACAAACTCTACGTAGCAGTGTCCGTTAGTGGCGATACGCACCTCACTCAATTCGGCTTGCAGCCAATACCTGCCGTCCATCGAACGGTCGAGCACACTTCTTATCCGGTTGTTCAGCTCATAGAGCGAAAGGGCATTTGTCATCATGCTTCACCCCGTTGCAATTGCTCTATCAGTCCTATGAATTCGTTCTTCATGATAGGTTTGGTCAAGAAGGCATCGCATCCGGCTTCCAGTGCATTCCGGCGGTCAGATTCAAAGGCGTTGGCTGTTACAGCAGCAATGAACACTTCGGGCTTCTTTTGCTTGATACAGCGGGTTGCTTCCAGTCCGTTCATCTCCGGCATGTTCAGGTCCATCAATATCAGGTCGTAGTCTGATGTCAATGCCTTAGTTACGGCATCGCGTCCGTTTACAGCACGCACCAGACTGTATTTCTTCAACAGATTCTCTATCAGGAAGTAGTTGCTGTCGTTATCTTCGGCAACCAGAATGCGCAGTTCCTCTTCGCCTTTCGGCAGTGTAGCTGCTGTATGGGAAGGTTGTGCAGTCACCTCTTCTTCTTTTTTCTCGTTGTTGTTTTCTTGGATTTCCATATCTTCACAAGGGAACCAAGCCCAGAAGGTAGAACCTTTTCCGAATTTCGACTCTACTCCGATTTTTCCGTTCTGTGCATCCACTATCGCTTTACAGATAGACATGCCCAATCCGGTTCCTTGGGCAAAATCGTTCAGTTTGTAGAATCGTTCAAATACCTTGGGTATCTTTTCTTCTTCTATTCCGATGCCGGTGTCTTCCACTTCCACCCTGATACCTCCGTCTACACTGATATAGCTCATTCTGATGTATCCTTGGTTTGTGAATTTTATGGCATTGGTTATGAAATTGGTGATAACCTGGCTCACCCGGTTGCGGTCGAGCATGACAATGCAACATGCATAGGGGCGGTTTGTTATCAACTGTACCCTGGGGTTGGTGATGCGTTGCGACATGCTGGCATATATCTCGTCGAAGAGTGTTGCCATGTCGAATGGTTCAGCGCGCAGCTCTATCATGCCGGCTTCCATCTTTGACAAATCGAGTATATCCCCAATCAGGCGCAACAACAGGTCGTTGTTGGTACGTATGATGTTCCAATATTCTTCGCGTTCTTCTTGTTGTTCGGTATCCTTCAGCAGTTCTGAGAATCCGACAATGGCATTCAGTGGCGTGCGTATCTCGTGTGACATGTTTGCCAGGAATGCCGACTTCAGTTTGTTCGACTGTTCAGCCTGCTCTTTGGCTACTTTCAGCTCTTCGTTGTTCTCTTTCAGTTCCAAACTGATTCGTTTGTTGTGCAGATAGAGGAATCCAATCAATACACACAAGGCGATGAAGAAGACAAGGGCACAAACCACCAACCAGATGTAGGTCCGGTATTTCTCCAACTCAGCGTCTGATTTGCTCAATATCCGGCTCTCTTTAGGCAACTGGAATTCTGAGAGTCCGTATTCTTGCAGCAGGTCACTGTCGAAAACATATTCATTGGCAGCCAGTGTAAAGCAGTCGGGCGAAACCTCTCCCTGCTGATAGTTATAGAGGTCTGCAAGTATGGCGGCGATGTTGTTTTCATAGTTGGGCACATATCCTCCGATGGCTTCGGTGCCGATGCCGATACCTGACAAAGAGAAGATGGGGAACTTCTTACCTTCAGGCACCAGTTTCGAGATAGAGCCGGGCAGGATGTAACTTCCTTGATTGTCAGTCTTCCATGGTCCCATCAAGATGACTGTATTGTTTGAATAGGTCTTGAGGTAATCGCTCATCTCGTCGATGGCCAAACGTCGTCCGTCAAGCAGGTTCAGCTTCATGTCGGGGTATTTGTTTGCCATCACGTCGCGCACTTGTGCTTGCATAGCCACTCCCTCGTATGAGTTGTCTGACACGAATACCAGACGGGTACACAACGGATAGAGGTGTTTGATAAGCTCGATGTTGGCTTCCACATCGTAGGCTTTCAGGGTACCGCCCGAGTGTCCGCGGCTGATAGCCAGTTCGCGCATGTTGACGGGAGGCGAGGGACGCCACCTGACGTAGTCAAACTTCCAGTTCGGAATCAGCACTCCGTATTCACTTACATGGCATCCGTAGAAAGGGGCATCCAACAGGTATTCATCTTGGTCGAGGTATGAGCTCCATGCCTCTTCTCCCAGCAAGATTACGGCTGCAATGTCCATTCGCTTATAGCGGTCCATCACCTCTTTCATCTCTGCGGTCCACGAGCGGCAGTTGTAGAAGTCTTGAAAGCCCAAGTAGACGAACGTGAGTGAATAAGAGTAGTTTTTTTCCTTGATTGCCGTCTCACATTCGTTCAAGAAGTCTTTTACTTTTTGTGATTCGGCCGAATAGGAACTTAACACCAAAATCTGTTTTTCGGAATGAGTTTGTGCCATGACTTCGAGGTTGAATGCCAGCAACAGCGCCATAGCCAACACGAGTATTCGATTTAACATTTTCATATTAGTAGCTTTTATCAGCTGACAAAAATAGGAAATAATCGGATAAGAAGGAAATTTTTTGCAAAAAAAAACGGTTTTGTACACTCTTGTAACTCTTTCTCCCCTCTTTTTAGGCATGAACAGATTGAATTTTTCTGCCTGTTAGAGTTTGCTGAGTTTGCAAGGTTGTACAAAACCGCATCGCTGATGACGGAATGGTTGGAGGAGACGGCTGTCTGTAAAGAGGGAACAGACAGAGACCGGAATAGCTGCATTTGTCACTTTTTCCCCCGGTGCATCAATACGTAGATGATTACCGGTGCGCCCAACAAGGGGGTGATGGCGTTCAACGGGATGACTCCCAAGTCGCCGGGCAATACCGACAAGAGGTTACACAGCAATGCCACTGCCCCACCCGTCAGCAGAGTCAAAGGCAACAGATAACGATGGTCAGATGTTCCCAACAGCATACGGGCTATGTGCGGTACAGCCAGTCCGATGAACGAGACCGGTCCGCAAAAGGCTGTGGTGATGGCAGACAGCAGTCCGGTTACAAACAGCAATTGGAAGCGGGTATGCTTGACATTGACTCCCAAGTTTTCGGCATAGAGATTGCCTAACAGCAGGGCATTCAATGGTTTCACCAACAACAAGGCACACAGCAGTCCGCCTACCGTTACCAAGGCGAAATAGGGCATTTGCACCATAGAGACTCCACCAAAACTGCCCAATCCCCATATCATGTAAGAGTGTACCCCTTCGGATGTGGCGAAAAAGTTGAGTAAAGCAATGGCTGAAGATGCCACATAGCCTATCATGATGCCGGTGATGAGCAGCAGGGTGTCGCTTTTGAGCAGGGTTGAAAAAAAGAGTAGCAGTCCCATGACTACCATAGCACCCACAAAGGCAGCCACGACAATGGCTATGAAGCCCGACAGTGAGAATAATTCTCCCATCATACTGCCTCCGGTGAGCAGCATCACCAATGCCACTCCCAAGCTGGCACCTGAGTTGATGCCTAAAATGGACGGTCCTGCTAATGGGTTGCGGAAGACAGTCTGTAACATCAGTCCCGACACAGAGAGGGCTGAGCCGCACAGTAAGGCGGTCAATGCTTGTGGCAACCGCGAGTCAAGCACGATATATTGCCAGGACCTTTTTGTCACCTCGTCTTTTCCCAACAGGATATCGGTAACCGCACTGCCCGGTATGTCTACCGACCCGATGTAGAGGTTGGCACAGAAGAGTGCAGCCATCAGCAGTGCCATTGTCCAGAGGATGCCCTTTTTCATTGTTGTCTCTTGTTTTGTCTCTTTTGCAAACATTCTTTTCTGTTATGTGGTATGGTTATGGCAGATGGCCTTACTGAAGCGTCATTCCTCTAAAGCCCGGTAGTAACGGAGCGGTTTGCCGTCTGACAGTTCGGGGTGGAATATCAGGATGAAATCGCGCAGCAACCTGTCGGGATGGAAAGGAACCTCCTCAAAGAAAGGTACTTCCAGCGTATTGCACTGGTACACGTTCCGTTCTTTGAACGCCTTGAACCGTGTATAGGGGGCATAGTCTGCTTTCAGCGAGGCATAAGTGTGCATTGGCACAGATGCATCCCTTATCAACCAGACATCGGCATTTTCTGCCTTGTCGAATACCGTTTCAAACGACAGGGGGATAGAGCCTGTCCGGTCGTCATGCTTGAAGAGATAGTCAGCGCCGGCGTCGGCATAGAGTTGTCCGATGGTGCTCCTCCCACCGGGCATATACCAGGTGGCATTTCCTATCGGCAGGTCACAGAAAGCCGATGGCTTACCGGTGACAGTGGCTGTTTTGCTTTTCCAATGCAGGTATGACTCCTCTACCCGGTTGAACAGAGAGTCTGCCTCCTCGCTCCGTCCGAACAGGCGGCCATAGAAGCGCATCCATTCGGCACGTCCTAACGGAGAGGTCTCCATATAGTCGGCACATTCGATGATGGCTACTCCCAGTTGGTCAACCTTTCCATATCCGCCACTGTTTTCAAAAGGCGAGAGCAGTATGGCATCGGGATCAAGCTCTATCATGCGTTCCACATCGGGTCCCATGCCACTTCCCAAGTCGTGAATGCGTCCCTCTTTGCAGGCTTGTGCAATCTCGGGTATCTGTATGTATTTGAGATCACACACTCCGGCTATGGCATCGAGCACGCCCAACTCGTCCATCAGCGAGCAATGCAGTGCCGTGTAGACCACCGAGTGCTTCAGCGGCACTTTCACTACGGTGCCTTCAGGCAACTCCTCAGCGGGGATGTCACTGTCGGACGAAACCAACACATAGCGGTGCAGCACGCGGGTGGTATCCCACGGATTGCGCAGCGATACTTGGGTGAAGTGCTCGTGCTCGACCATCGTCAGGTTATCGGCATAGCGCAATTGCAAGGTATCTCCGCCATGAAGCAGGGAAACCTCCCTACCCCCGCTGCTACAGGCAGTAATGAGGGTAAGGAGGGTGCAAAAAGCAAACGTGCAGATAGTATTCTTATTCATTCATGAAGACCATTTTCGACGGATTGATGCCTCCGCAGTCAAATTTCCCTATCAGATTTCCTTCTGCATTGAAACGATAGATATCACCGGTTGACACGTAGTCTGTTGTTCCCACGTAGATGTCACCGTTTGTGGGGTCGCTTGCCATCATGTAGATGGTGGCACTCTCCAACTCGTCGGCACCATGGAGGAAACTGCCGTTGCTCAGGGTTTCGCTTACGGCATCATAGCGGGCGAAGTGGTTGGTGGTTGCATAAGTAGTCCAGTCGGTGACGGCATTTACCAACAGCAGTTCCGTACCGGCTACGACCATCTTGTTGGCAACAGCTATCGAGTCGACGCTTCCGTCAGGTTGGATGCGTTGAATCAGCGAACCTTCAAGATAGTAGTCGCCAATCGAATAGAGGTATACTTCCCCGTCCACAGTGGCGAGTACACTGGGATTGCTGCCCACGGTAATCTCTTTCTCTTTCTTGAAAGTTGCCACGTCGATGACAGCCACGCGGTTCTGGTAGATGTAGGTGTCCCATGCGCCCGGTTCGGTGGCAGGCTCAACCTTATATCCGATGGCTGCGTAGAGTTTTCCGTTGCATTCGGTCATGCCTTCCAGGCGCATGCCCTCGGCTATCATCAGCGAGCCGGTGTGTTGCAGTGAAGCGGTGTCGAGGCGGTGTACGGCTCCGTCGTAGGCGGTAACATAGAGGTCTCCGCCTGCCGGAACGAGTGTACGGGGCTCTCCTTGTTCAGCGGTGAAATTATATTGTGCCAGCTGCTTGCCGTTTTTGTCGAGCTTGGCTATATACTTCGACCCGCTGACAACCACATAGAGGCGGTCACCATAGACCTTGAGGTCTTGTGCCAGGTCGCCCAACTGGCGTCCGTTGGCTGCCAGATAGCAGTCGGCTACATAACTGTGGGTCGAATCGGGACAATAGCGTCCGAGTGAGGCATTGTTTCCTCCCATCGCTCCTTCGTTGAGGATGTAGGCTTGTGTGTGGGTAACCACATCGGTGTCGCCTGTAGGCGGAACCACCGGTTCATCGTTTTCATCGTCGCTACAGGCAGTGAGTCCTGAGCAGATTGCCAAGGTGCAGCATGCACTCCAGAATAGACTTTTCATTTTCATCTTTTTCTTATATTTTAGTTAAACAAATTGTTTTATTTCGTTCAGAAAGAAGCTATTAATGACACTCTCCATGATGAGCCGGGCATTGGGTAATACTTGATTACCTCGTACTGCTCGTCGGTCAGGTTCAACCATTCTCCCCGAAGGGAAAGATTGACTCCGCGCAGGGCGAAGCTACGTGATAGTGCGAGCGTGTGTTCGTGGTATCCGTCGATGCGGTTCATGGCGATGTTTTGGGTCTGGGCATACCGTTCGCCCACCATCATCAGCGTATACCCTATTTCCACCCAAGGCAGTTTTACCTGCAGCATCATGTTTCCCATATGGCGGGGGGTGTAGGGAAGCTGGTCGCCGTAATATTTGGTCGAAGGGTCGCTCTTGTCTACGGCACGCTGGTAGGTGTAGTTGCCGCTCAGGTGCAACTCTACCTGACCGCCCAAGCGGCATCCGGTGGCAAGTGTGGCATCGACACCGGTAATGTCCACCTTGCCGAAGTTATACATCTTCCACACGTAGGCAGTGGGTATTGCCACAATCTTGTCTGTCACCCGGTTGATGTATGCATCGGCTGTCAGGGTCAGGTAATCGAGTATGCCGATGGCAGGGGCATCGTAGGTGACACCCACGTTGTATTGGGTCGCCTTTTCGGGTTTCAGCATCTTGTTTCCCACCCGTTGGTAGTACATGTCGTTGAAGGTGGGTACCCTGAAGATATCTTTGTAAAGCAGGCGCAAGTAAAGGCGTTCGCCCGGTAAGGGGCGGAAGGTGACTCCAACCGATGGAGAGAGCCGTCGGCGGTCAGGAGGAGGGGGACCTTGTTTGACCTCCTCGGTGATATAGGTTCCTAACAACGAGGCGTTGACGGTCATCCAACTCACGGTATAGCGGGCAGACAGGGCTGTCAGCGAGGTGTAGCGTGTAGGGAACGGACAGAGAGGCAGGTTGCTGCGCAGCTGGTTTATGGCACCGTCTTGCGCCAACGAAACGAGCCAATAGGCTGAAGGGCGATAAGCTGCGGTTGCACTCAGGTAGTATTCATCCTGCCGGTTGATGTCGGTAATCTTTCCTCCGGCGTATGAGATGTCCTTGTCTTCATAGCGGTTCCAACTGTGGTTGTATTTGGCAGATGCCCGCAGGCTCCAGGTGTCGGAAAACCGGTTTTCGTAGGTTGCTTGCGCAAAGAAGTTTTCGTCCCACAGGCGTTCGCGGTACTGTGCTTCGAGGTTGTATAGCTTGATGGCTCCCGGCAGTCCGCGCTCTGAGCGGTAGTGGTATCCCTTGAGTGTCAGGCGGCTGCTGTCGGCAAACTGGTGAAACAGGTTGGCTTCGGCAGTCCAACTGTAGATGTCGGAGTTTACCCGTTTTTCGCGACTCTCTTGTGTGCCGTTTTTCAACGTGAAGGGGTATTGCCCGTCAGCACGCATGAAGTTTCCGAAGGCTGTCAAGGCGGTTTTCTCTCCTAACCGGCGTGCATAGCGCAATGAGGGGGCTATGTATCCGAAAGAGCCTCCGCTGAGTTTCACCTGCCAACTGTCTTCTGCATCGCGGGCAAAAGTGGGACGTGTGGTACGTATCGATAGCATGCCTGCTGCGGCATAGCTGCGTGCCGGTTGCAGCGGGTCACTCTCCTGCCCTATGGTGAGGGCGAGTTCTTCTACCCCTTCGAGTGAAAAACGACCGACATCAATCTGACCTGCCTGACAGTTGCTGACAGTCACTCCATCGTAGTTGACGGCTGTATGCGAAGCTCCCAGACTGCGTACAGATACGGTCTTGAGTCCGCCCAACCCGCCATAGTCGCGCACGTAGGCACCTGCCATACGCTTTACGGCATCGGTCACATCCTGTATGCCCAATGCTTCCAGCTGGTTGCGTGTCATGCGCTGGGTGGGTGCAGACGAAGAGACACCGGCGGGTACCCTGCGTGCCTTTATCTCCACTTCGCTGATGGTGGAAACCGGCTCGTGAGTGAGTGTGTCAGTATCGGTAGCTCCCTGTATCGTGGTGGATACAAAAGCCGTGAACGACAATAATAAAGCCCTGAGACAACAATGCCCGGTCATTTTCTTCAAGAAACTGAAAATTCTTGTTTCACAATAAGCAACATCGGCACCTTTCCTCGAGGCACGCGACCTTTTGACTCTGTTTTGCAGGTCTTCTGACTTACTCCTCGGTCGGCTTCACCTTCCCATCTTCTATATATTATAAGGTATAAGAAGACAGTGGTCGTTGAATAAGCAAACCGTCTGAAAGAATTGGAGCTTACAGCAGCGGGACTGTCCGGGACTTTCACCCGATTCCCTTTTCATCCTACACGGCCCGCGATGAGCCTGTCGGAACAAAACGGTGCAAAGATACGGGCTTTTTTTAATATACAAGCAAAGATGGCTGTTTTTTTTATTGCCACAGAAAAAAAAGTGGCAGAAAGTAGGATATTGTCTCTCCGGAGGGTGTTTTGGCTTCGTGTTTATGAAATAGGTATACATAAAATGAAATGGTGCAGAGAAAATAAGCGATAAACATTTATTATCGACCCGGTTTTAAGCAGAAAATGAGGGGGTGAAATGGAGGATGTGGAGTAAAAAGCGGGGCTGTTTTTCAGGTATAATCCGGCAAAAGTCGAGAAAAGGTGCTGAATTTTTGCAGTAATCTCCTGGAGATTTTCGGCTGAGTCCTGCAACAGAAAGCAACGAGTCCTGCCACTCGTGTGGTTTTATCCGGGAGTTGTGCCGGAATGTGTTAAATGGGTTAAGAGTCATTGCTTGCTTCTTCATTTTTAATGCAAGAAAGAAAAAAGCGGTCAAAAATCTCTTTTTCTGACACACGCCCGACTTGCTTCTTTCAAAACAGGCACTTTTTAGCCCCGTCAGCGCCCGATTTTGCATCGAGGGTACTTCGGATACCCTCAAAAACAGCCTGGAGCCTCTTCTGAGTTTTATGAATGATGGTAAAAAGTGATGATTCTTCTTTTTTGTTGGCGGAAATAGTTCTTTACATACCTTGACGGATATTGCAGCGAACGTGTTTTTTTTCACAGACAAAAGAGTCTGTTTTGTTTGTCCGGATGGAAACCTTTTTGTATTTTTGCTATCAAATTAACCACTTTGAATGAAACACAGTGTTGTATGATGAATATAGATGACTTCCTGAAAAAGATAGACCACGTGTGGGATTATATAGAAGATGACGTAAAACGTTTTGATACCACTTGGGAATATGCCAAACTGAAACGACAGGCATATGCCGATAAAGGATTCTCGAAGGAATTTACGCTTTCACCCGAGAAGATAGAAGCAGAGTATGTCCGTGTGTACGAGCACCTGGTAAAGCTGTTGGCAGCAGAGTATAACCGTCTGGGCCAGAACGAGCGCGACAGCCTGAGAAAATCTATCGCCCAACTGGGATATGAAATAGACAAGGCCACTTCGACATATGACAAGTGCCGTAAAGAGAATGCTGAAATCAAGTCGGTGCTCGATGCATTTGCCAAAGCGAGAGAGACACTGCTGAAAAGCAGTGTTACGAAAGATATATTGGAGAAGAAAACGGCATACGAAGTGAAAGTCGCATTGGATTTCCAGATAGCACAAAAGAAGTCGTGGCTGAATATGATAAGAAAGGAAATGGAAAAACTTCCGCAAAATTGTGTGGTGATATTTGAAAATGTAGTCGGAGTATATGATAACTATATATCGTACGAGAAATTTATGGGAAAAGGTACATTACCTTATTCAGGAGTGACTCCGCTGAAAATAGAGGTGAATATACCGACAGGGTTCAGTGGACTGCTGAACAGAGGGAAGTATGAAAAAGCTGCAGGAACGATAAAAAGCGCTGTACGGATCTTCAACAATTGCCTTGAACACGAAAATGCCATCGAAAAGTATTATAACTTGATGACAAAATACAACTACAGCCAGCTCAAGAGCAAGTATGACCAAAACAATCTGACACTGCAGGCTGAGAAGTTGGGCGGCGTAAAGAGCGACCAGAGCGCCAGATTTGCGCTGGAAAAACAGCTGCACCTGCTGAACAGCGCCAAAACGTTGACCGAACTGCTGCAAGCCGGTGCAATCAGCCCCCTCGAACAGAAGGTGGTGAACGCATTCAGGGAAAAGACACTGAAAGAGACATCGCCACTGATAGACATCAGACCCGAAGAACTGATTGACGTGATAGCCGGACACGTAAAGAAGCCGGACGGACTCTCTTATGGCGGATGGAAGACACGCGAAGTGAAGGGGAAGGCAGCTGCATGCAGCAGACGGCTGAAAGAGGCTGAAGAGAAGAGTAACGAACTGAAAAGAAAGTTGGAGAAGGAATTGGCATCGATGCCCGAACTGAATCCGGTGAAGAACTATACACAGTGGGCAAAAGAGCATCCCCTGTGGTTTCAGTTCGGTATACCGCAACGACTCACGGTCGGTGACATACAGACCCTGTTGGGAATGATAAAACAAGATGCGGCAACACAATATGCACTGAAAGTTTTTCCGAGCGGCACCTATTATACTTGCACAAAAAACGGGAAAAGCTGTACCACCAAGGATGGCAAACAGATATTGCTGTTGGGACATGCCCAATGTGTGCCTACTGTATACAATTCGAACAAGGTGGCAATGGTCATCAAGTATGACAAGAGCGACAGCGAACAGAGCGTGAAGCTGGCACTGAACCGGACACTGATAAACCTGCTGTTGGCTGTACCACCGCGCCGGATGAAGTTGCGCCTGATAGACATGGCAGCCACCAATCATGCATCGCTTTTCACCACACGCCTGCATCCTTCACTCTATCACGACCAGGTGGTGATGAATGAGCGCGAACTGCGTGCCGTGGTCGAAGAGTGGCAAGACCGCACACGACGGATAATGCAGAAATGTGAGTATGTACACGACTACAACGAGCAACACAAGACATGGCTCGAACCTTTTGAGACGGTAGTGGTGATGGGATATCCCAAAAGTCTGACTCCGGCGGCTGAAGAGATGATACGCCCGTTTGTTGAAAACGGATATAAGTCGGGACTGTTTTTCATCTTCGTGAATGACCTTGACGCCCAACCGGCACACGGACAGAAATTGTTGGAGAACAAAGAGATGTTTACCATCATCAACACTGCCAAACCACGTACCGACCTCTATCCCCTGCCCTACACCCCCATTGCCGACAATCAGCAACTGCTGGATGCCGCACTGGAATACTTAAACGAAGAGGCAGGAAAGAGAGAGGAAAAACAGGTGGCAAAACAGGATGCCGGCAGCCTGATTGGAAACCCGTATACCGACATGCCGGTGGCAGATATCCGGGTGGCAGTAGGAGAAGCGAACGGACGGAGCGTAGACTTCCGCCTCGACACGGTGGGACACCTGCATGCCTTCATACTCGGACAGTCGGGAACAGGAAAATCGAGATTCCTGCACAACATCATCGGAAACATCATGCTGAAATACACCCCGGCACAAGTGGAACTCTACCTGATGGACCTAAAACTGGGAGGTGTGGAATTTAATGTCTACCGGGGAGAGAAGCATGTGCGTGCCCTGCTGGTCGACAACAACGACCGGCAGATAACGCTGGAAGTGCTGCGCGAAATGGCGGTACGCATGGAGCAACGTAACAAGCAGTTTGCCGAAATTGGGGTGAGAAACCTGGAAGCATACAACCAAAAGAGTGAAAAGCCCATGCCTCAATTGGTGTTGGTGGTGGACGAATGTCAAATGCTCTTCACCGAACGTCCCGATGGCATAGAGCGCGAGCTGAGAAACATACTGGCGCTCATAGCCAAGCAGGGACGAAGCCAGGGAGTACACATGATATTGTCGACACAGACGCTGATGAACTCAACCATACCAATCGACGAACTGCAGGGAGCCGGACTGACCGACTTCTATCTGCTCAACTGCGACCAGCGCGACTCGGAGAAGCTGGTGAAAGAGAGCAGCAGCATCACCCGCACGCTGCAGACGGGAGAGATTTTCTTCCATCACCACCAGCATGCAGCCCCCGACGTGCAGTTCCGTGCCTACTATGTCGATGACGCACAGCAAGAACGCATGATACAGGGTGTACACGAGAAGTGCCGGACACTGGAGGGTGTAGACCAATACTACTTCAGCGGGAAAAAACAGGCGGTACTCTCGGCAGAGGTGGTGGCATCGATGCAACGGAAGAGCCGGAGGGCACTGTGTGCCTCGCTGGGAATCAGTCTTGACCTCAACCAGCAACCTATAAGTGTGGCACTGCACGAAGAACAGGGAGAAAATATCTTGATTTTCGGACTCAATCAGCACGGACAGACAATCCGTACGGCAAGCGAGATTTTCCTTTCAACCCTCTATACCGCTACTGCTGCCGGCAGAGAGACACGGTTTGTAGTGATAGACTGCATGAGCGATGAGGAAGATACTCCCTACCAAAAGGTGTTTGACAGCTTGGAAGATGAGGGCTTGATAGAACAGATGTTTGGAAAGGGACGTGCTTCGTTCATCTCGACGTTAGCTGAAGATGTGAGGAACGGACGTGCGGATGAGACCGTAGTGCTCGTGCTCGGACAGGAACGTTGGCGTGAATTGCGGAACGACCGCGAACTGGGAGAACCTAACCGCACAGAACCTGCCACATCGACCCCACCGAACGGAATGCCCTCATTCCTCGGAGGAGGTGCACTGGGAGCAGGCATGGGAAGCCGGAAAACTTATCGGAGCGAACTGAAGTACCTGTTGCAGAATGGTTCGGAACAAGGGGTACATTTCATTTGGCAGGTAGACCGTCCACAAAATTTGTTGGGCGAACAAAACTTGTCGGCACAGAACGTGAAAAACCTCTTCCGGCACTGGGTGATGCAACGCTCGGCAAGCGAAGCTGGCATGATGCTGAGATTGCGCGATGACATCCGTCTTGACACACTCTCGGACGACCCGGACCGTCTGCGTGCCATCTACTACAACGATGATGCTGACACCTATCGTTTGATGACACCCTATCGATACACCACTCCGGAAGAAAACAAAGATTTGCTACGCGCGGTGAAATAGATAAGTCACTCCCTAATATGAACTTCAAACTTATAACTTTTAATTTTTAACTTATAACTTTTAATTTTTAACTTATAACTTTTAATTTTTAACTTATAACTTTTAATTTTTAACTTTTAATTTTTAACTTTCTTGAGTTATGTCAACCAATGCCAGTGTGAGAAGTATCGACGAACTGCGTACCTTCTCTACCTATTTGAGAAATCTGAGTGCAAACCTGACTAACGAGTTTGAAGCGGCAAAGCATGAGATGATTCGCGTAAACGAGGGATGGAACGATGAAGAGAATCTGCGCTTCATGCAAGAGTTTGAACAGACGGTGCAGGTGATACACCGCATTTCCGAACACATGAACGAATACGGAGTCTTCATCCAGAAGAAGTGCGACATCCTCGACCTGTACCGGAGTACGCATCTCTAAAACAGGTGCTTGGACGCGTCCTGCAATTTGAACGTTGAAGCAATGAAGGATGGGAACGCTGCATGAACTCGACGTGACAATTGGCACGAAGTGTCCCTTAACGTAGTTTGTTGCCCGTGACACATAACTTTTAATTTGTAACTTATCATTTTTAAACTTAGAGACATGTCATCAGATGCTTACGTCAGACGAATAGAAACCCTTTACCAACTGAATGCAGACTTGCAACACCGTACGGGTGAACTGAACAGTTCATTGAGAATGTTGGCACAGGCTGTCCCGCAAACCGAGAGTCTCCTGCGTTCGGCGTATTACCGCGTAGAAGACAAGGTAAACCAATGCCGGTCGGAACTGGAATATGCAGAACGGGAATATTACGATTATTGCAACTACACCGAACCGGAGAATTTCTCTCATGGAATGGCAAGCCAACTTGAGGCTTGTGTGGAAAGAGCACGAATGAAATTGGACCAGGCAGAAAAAAATCTCATACAAGCAGAACGCCTGCTAAATCAAGGTATACAGGTGATTTGTTCAGTAAGACAGATGGCTGACTCGGCTGCAGGAAGGCTGAATGCAGAAAGTGACAACATTGTGCATGCAGTAGAACAGGCAGCCTATGAACTTACCAACTATGCAGGAGGGTAAAAATAGAGAGCTTGATGCCAAATCCCGTAACTTGAAAACGTTAAAATCTTAACTTCTAATTTGATTTTCAATGATTATATCAGCAATACATACCGTACAGGCAGATGCAGAACGGCTGCAGTCAATGGTGGCAGGGTACTCCGAAGAATGGAACGACAGCGTTTCAGAGAAAGTGTATAGTGCCATTTCGACTTTGGCTTCAGAGATGGGTACACTCTCATCGCAACTGTCGACTTACAGCAACATTATTTTGCGGATAGAGGAAGAACTGGAACAGTTGGCTGGCTATTGATTGCTTGTATCACTGTGAGAAAAGAGTTGGAATACAAAAGGGAGAAGATAAACTATCCACTCAACTGACTGACGGAGAAGAGACTCGCGAGGAATCCCAAGCAACGTGCTGAATCCGGTAAAGTCGAGCAGGGCAAAGAGTTGGCTGGTGAACATCAACAGTACAATAGAAGGGGCCAAACGGCATACCCAATAAGACAATCCCTCTCCCCACATCGAAGCGCGTAGAAACTTTCCTGCCCAAACTCCATAAATAGTACCGGGTAAAGCCATTCCTATAGAGATGAGCAAAGGAAGCCCCTCAAGAAAAGGTGAATGGGAAAGGTTGCCGGTAATACCCAATAAGATTCCTTCGTCTCCACCAAGCAGGATACCTATTATAATAAGGTATATGACGAATGAAATAACCGCATAAGTAAATGCCCGTCGCTGACGAAGGGTCAGGATGGCGGTGAGCGAACGCACCTCTTCTTTCCCCGGAGGTCTATGAAGGATTGCAATTAACCGGAACAGCCCCGTGTAGGTAGGAATCCCCGCCCCTATCAGCAAAATGAGTATATCGCCAATGGGAGAAGCTGAAATATTGTCGGCAGCATGGCGTAAGAACCAACGGAGTCCTTCGACTGAAAGAAGATTGGTGACAGGTTGTCCGTAGATACCAAGTAACCATGAGGCGAGGGCTATGCCTGTCATGAAACACAAGACGATAATGATTGCGTTATTCTTCATCGGGAACAAGATTGTCGAGTTGGATAATGCCTATCTGTAGCGCTTTAATGACCAGGCGCATGCCATTTACTTTGGTCCGCTCTTCTTGAGGAAAGAAACGAGTTGCCAATTCGTTTTGCCTCTTCTCTAATGACTTGACACTGAAAGGCATGTCACGCAAGTTTGAAATCATTTCTTTAGTATATCCCAAAGCCATGTGACGGAGAAGCCGCTCGTCGTATTCATCAATTTCATAGTCTATCATTGCAGACTGACGACGATAGCTGTTCTGTACGACCTCTTTGAAACGTTGGAGAATACGTTCCATCAAAGGCTCGTTGAAAATGTATTTCTTTCCTTGCAGGGCATTTCCTACGTCGTGGCGGGTTAACATCTCTCCGGTCTTTAAGATAATGCCGGAAGCACCGGCTTCTATCACGTCTATCCACAACCTTTCATTGAGCGTCTCTCCTGTAAAAATGAGTACTTTTACTGCGGGGTATTCGTGCGCCATGCGTCTACAGATGTCAACTCCTACGGTGGTGGAACCTCCTAACCCAAGGTCGAGCAACAACAGGTCGGGTTGCTCCTTTTGCATCAATATCCATACTTCGGCTTCGGTTTGTGCAGTACCGATGATTTCAGCTTCGGGTAGTTCGCTTTTGAAGATTCCAATGGTTCCTTTAAGTTCCAATTCGACATCTTCAACGATGATGACTTTAAATTTTTCCATATATACGTATTGTCTCTATATTCATTTATCAATAGCTAAAGGTTTACGACTGATTATCAATCGTCAACTGGAATTGAATGTTTGTTCCCCTGCCCCCGTGACTGGGAGTAGCATATATCCTAAGACCGGGATGCCCCATGTGAGTATCATGTTCGCGGATGATGGTACGGCATATAAGCCATCCCATACCCTGTCGGGCATGAGAGGTTGAAGGATGTGCCGTTATCCAATCGGGCGTAAATAATAGGTTGAGCTCCTTTTGGGTATATGAATGTACTGGGTCGGTAAAACAAAAGATTGCCAAATTCCCTTCCCTTTTGGCGGTAAACGTGTATGTGTATTGTGGGGAGATGTCAATAGATTCGGTAATCAAGTTCTCCACCAAGAAGCAGACAGCATCATAGTCTCCGCAGATACGAAAATCTGACGTCTGGCAATCCAACGTGGGCGACTGGGAAGTCGGCATTCCCCTTTTACGCATTTCAGCAGAACAAGTTTTACCGAAAAAAGACTTTGCATGTTTCATTATATCTTCAACAGAAAAGACAGAACGACGGAATGTGGTCTTTTCTAACTGGTTGAAAGCACAGGATGAGAGTAGCGATAAAACTTCCCGATAGAATGTGACCAATTCAGACAAGTCTGTAGCAGTATCTTTTGCGGCATCGGATTGGGGTTCAGACTCATATTTTTTCAGTAACCAGCTGATACGACTGGGATAATAGATGGTTTCATGCTTGATGAGCGACATACAACCCGCTATCACTTGGTTTTGTATGTACAGCCGCTCGTTTTCCCGCTGAGTACAGCGTATACTATCGTTGATGTCCTCGATTTGTTCCTTTCTTTCGGTTGGATTCAATATGCGCTGCCTGACAATGGTTGCTGTGAATCCGGCTATAAGTTTGGCAAGCAATTTACTCTCTTCTTTCCACTCTTCTTGCTTATTGTAAAAGGCTATGATTCCTAATTGTTTTTCTTTTTTCCCTTGTTTAACCACGAGGGGAATGAGTAACTCGCCTTTCATTTGCTGATGAAGTTCCTTATTTTCAGACGTTGCAGCCTGTTTCAAATGCAGGTAGTTAATCTCATCTTGCTTTTTTGAGGGATAACATGCATAATGGCTTTTGCCATCGTTGGCCGTCACGACCAATGCGAGTGAATCTACTGTGAATATTTCATTTATTCCCCTACCGATAGTTTCAAGTATCGTTTGTATTTTTTTGGAAACTTCAGCTTCGAGGTCGGTCTCAAGTGATTTCTTGAGCAAATTCCGACTCATTTCAATGAGTTGTCCAAGATGAAATCTGTAAGTTGCTTTTGGACGTAGATAAATAAGATAATAAGCAGTCCCACATCCGATTATGACAGCCAACAACAAAACAACGGCTATGGTCTTGTTTGTTGCAGAACGTCCGGTCTGCCTGCAATATTCCTCTATTGAGGGGTCTTCGCATAATCTTTTGTAAAGACGGGTATATGCCTGGTTGTTATAGTCATATTCTTGCCATTCCAATTTAGCCAAATAGGCAACAGCCGCTTCGTTGCGTATGTCAAGGATTATGTGATAGTCAGAATCGAAACGCCGGTCGAACCAATACGTTTCAGCTGCTACCCCATTTCCCTTAAGTGTCATTATATTGGTTGTATCTTCAGGATAACAAAGGAGGTAATGTGCATTCAAACAAGCAATAGCAGAATCTATGTGGCAAATTGTCTTGTCATATTCAGCATCGATGTTGCTGTAATAGGCTTGGTCGGCATGTCGGGCAGCTGTTTCAAGCAGACTATCTATATATACCTCTTTATTTTTTCCATTTATGCTTTGTGGTATGCATACCATTAAAGCAAGCATAGTCAACGTTGTTACAACTCGAGGGAGTCTGAAGTAGAATCGGCTTCCTTTTTTTGTGACACTTTCTATGCCAAAGGTGCAGATACCGAATCGTCCGCCTGCTTTTTTGTATTTTTCAATGATTCCTTTACAATTCATCAGTCCGAATCCACTTCCTTTTTTAGCTTTTATCTGCTCATATTCAGTTGATTCTTTCCCAATCAGTGTTGAATCGTAATAGGTTCCATTCAATATCAGGTTTACTTCTGAAGGTGTCAGTCCGGGACCATTGTCGATTACGGATATCTCTACATACTCTTCTTGTTCTTCAGCTGTAACAGTTATTTCTCCTCCTTCAGGAGTGAATTTTCGTGCATTCTCAGTAAGCGTAGTGAGCATGAACATGGTTAGAGCTTTGTCTGCCTTTACCCATGCTTCGGTTTGTTTGGTTATGAAGTTTTGTCCAGCTCCTGGCATACTGGTCCATCCTTTTGCTAA
The DNA here is from genome assembly GCA_017472635.1 of Bacteroidaceae bacterium. Classification (GTDB taxonomy): domain Bacteria; phylum Bacteroidota; class Bacteroidia; order Bacteroidales; family Bacteroidaceae; genus Phocaeicola_A. The sequence goes on along the minus strand of JAFUPU010000044.1, from coordinate 43,108 downwards.
CATGGAGAATAATTCAGCCAATGGGAATGTTTCTATTTTCAGGCTGAAGTGTCGTTGTTCAAGGGAAATATGTTTTTCCAACCACGTATTATATTCATTGATTTTGTTTGTAAGTTCATGCATATATTTGCATTGCCCTTCAGTTATGGTGTTTCCATTTCTCCGTAATATTACGTTTGTTTCGTGTTTGAGTCGTTCAATCAGTGTACCTGTAGTTGATATTACTGTCAATGCAGCTCTTGTCGTCAGGTTGTCACGTATGAGTTTGGCGTTCTCACGCCGTGTAACGGCTTGTTGCTCTTCTTGGTTATCATATTCTTCATCTAATTCAGATGCATATTTACTATTTTCTATACACCATAGTATATATGGTATTACGAGGTTTACCAATGATTTGTCAGCACGGGATAATTTCTTTTTAGTGTATAGTTCTAACGTTGCAGTCTCCTTTTTAGATAAAGGAAACTTTATTCCGAAGCGTGTGTGGTATTTACCTTGTCCATTTGTTTCTATCTGCTGTTTTTTTTCGTCTTCTTCGTTTGGCGTGTATTTCCAACTGAGTTCCTTTATTTCTGTCTTGACGAGTTTTGACAGATGTTTCTTCAACGTTTCTTCTATACCTTCGTCTTTTTCCCCGTCAAAATCTTCCATCAATTGTTTCAACGTTTCTAATATGCTACTTTCTTCGTCTGTTTCTTTTCCTTTTCTTTTTTTTATATAGTGTGCAACCAACAATAATACTATTCCAATCAAAGCAGCCCATAAGATGAAACCGATTATCTGGTCCAATTCTTTTTCTTCAGTCGTCAATTTTTCATAGCGGGTCTCCAGTTCTTGGTCTTGTTTAGTATAGGTCAGCAAATCTAAGTAGATGTTTCGGTTGTAATGCGACTGTGCAGTCATATTCAATCCGGCATAAGCTATACTCAACTGCTCTCTGGTCTTTAAAATCCATTCAGGTATTATCTTTACTTTGTCATCAGTCAACCATTTCAATTCGCTGGGTTGTGACCATATCGAATCCGTTTGTGGTTCGTATGCTTTTAGTTCCTGTTTTTCTACTTGATTATTCTCTTTTTTAGTATGTAATTCATTTAGAGATGCTATCACACGCTCCAGTGTGTCAATAGCTGCCTGGTATTCTGCTTGTTGATTCAGTCCTTTTGCTACCAACAGGTATGCCGGTATGAACAGTGTGGGTGATTCATATTCTTTTGCAGCTTGTAGAGCCAGAACTGCCGCTTTCTGAGCTGCTATTTTTTCATCTTCTGTGTTGGCTGTTTCCCATTTTATGTTTGCTATTTGTCTCATTATAGACGCTTTCATAAAGGAATTTCCTTTTTGTTCGGCATCTTTTTCCAGTTCCCACATCTTTTTTAGTGGTATTGATTGGTGATTTTCTTTATTCTTACTATTTGTAAATAGGTATATACAATTCCAATCGCTTGCCAAATCAATATTTTCAGTCAATACTTTGAGTTGTTCTATAGCTTTTTCCGCCTTTTCTCTTTGTTCGAGCCTGCAATAAAATTCGGCACATACCAAATGAAAGCCGGCTACCGCTTCGTAGAACAGGTCTGTTTTCTCTACTTCCAACTGTTTCTTTTCTTGTTCTATGCGTTTTATCCTGTGCATCGCCTTTTCGCGGTAGTCATAAAACAATTTGTATTCAGCTGTGTTACTTTTTATTGCCATCATTCCTACATCAGCTTTCAGCCGACTGATTTCATCTTTTGTCAAATCAGCGATAGAGGCATACATCTTTTCGGCTTTTTCCAATTCCATTTTCATCAGGTATACAAAAGCCAACGTTTCTGTTACTCTCACTTTTTCGTGGTTGGTCAGCAGGGGGTGTTTCTTTGCTTTTTCCGCGTAAACCAATGTCGAATCCAACCATTTCAATCGATAGTTGTCTATCTTAGTCAACAATGTATCCAGTGAATCTGTTTGATCTGTTCCTCTTTTCTCTGTTGTACAGGCAGAAGTACACAGCAATGTAGCCAATACCAACCATACATATGCCCTCCATCTAACTTTGACAAGCTGATGTTGTATTTGTCTGGTTGATAGTTGGAGTTTATTCATTGCAATATTCCCATTAAGATATGCAAAGGTAAGAAAAAAAATAGTATCTTCGCATGTCGAAACAATAAAACTCTATTTTACAATGCTTGAAAAAGGAATGACATATACTTCTATAATAGAAGTGAAAGAAGAAAATACTGCTTTGGCTATGGGTTCGGGAGATTTGGCTGTTTTTGCAACACCTGCCATGATTGCTTTAATGGAGAATGCTGCAATGAAGACAGTTGCTTCTTTTCTACCCGAAGATTCAACTACAGTGGGTGGAGGCATTGAAGCCTCGCATTTGGCTCCTTCACCTGTTGGAGCTACCATAAGAGCCGTAGCTGTATTAACCGGAATAGAAAAACGGAAATTGTTTTTCTCTATTGAAGCGTTTCAAGAAGACAAGCTGATAGGAAAAGCTACACATATCCGTTTTATAGTCAATCGGGAAACATTCATGGGGAATTTGTACTAATTCTTTCGCTCTTATTCCCAATCAGGACAGAATGCTTGTATTAAAGGACAAGGCAATTCTATTTATTCCTTAAAAAGATGAAATAGAACACAAAATCCACTGTATAGAACAATGTGTTTTATAGTAAAAGTTGTACCTTTGCACAAAACTTTCCAGTATTAATTAGTTTTATGAAGCAAGAGATATTACCGATTATCGGAATAAAAGAGAATTTTATGGTGCAACCTTTGTCGGGTTGCGTAGAATCCAATCTGACGAACGAGCTGTTTCGTTTCAGTGATGGTGCTTTTATCGTGGCATTGCAAGGGGAATTGAGCCTGTTGATGAATTTAGACAAGCTGATCTTAAGGACAAACCAGATTCTGACCATTCCTCCTCATCAAATTCTGCAGAAACTTGATATTTCCCCCGACTTTAATGGATATGTAATCTTATTCAGACCTGGATTTGTGCAGGATGCAAATATTTTCAGGTCACATATGCCTTATTTAGTTGCTATTCGTGAATATCCGGTGCTTGATTTGTCAGATGCTACAAAGGACCTTGTTTTAAAGTTCTGTGAGTTTCTCCATGAAATAGATAGGAATGAATTGGTCAATCATGTACCTGAAATTCAGAAAGGGTTGCTTGCTTCATTCTTTAACCTGATTGCTGAGATATATCGTCAGATTAAACCGGATTCTTTGGTAAAAAAAGAGAAGCTCAGTCGAAGCAATTATATATTCAACAAGTTCTTGAAACTGATAGTAGAGTACCACACAAAAGAGCGGAGTGTTGCTTTTTATGCCGACAAACTTTGTATTACTCCCAAATATTTAAGTACGATTTGTCGTGAAGTAAGTTCAAAGGTGGCAACCGACCTTATTTCAACTGCCGTGATAATGGATGCCAAGTCAAAGTTACGAAGTACAAGCATGACGGTACAAGAAATATCCTTATCGCTTAACTTTCCTAATCCTTCGTTCTTCGGACGTTACTTCAAGCGGTATACCGGGTGCTCTCCAATGCAGTTCCGCGAAAAGAATTAGCGTCCATCCATTCAACTAAGGTATACTCTTTTTGTTTGATGCTTAACAAAAGGCGTGACATTCAGGATTGTCTGCCTTTCTTTCTAATAGTTTTCAATAATTGCGTATAAAAAGAAAAACGCGCTCATGGTTTTTCCATAGAGTGCGTTTTTGTTTGTTCTGTTATCCGAGCAGTCAATCAGACATGACTCTTTTCTTGTATCTATTATCTCATTGAGCCCCCGACAATGTCCAGCAATTCGTTTGTGATTGCCTGTTGGCGCATCTTGTTGTACATGAGATTAAGTTCTTGCAACAACGCATTTCCATTGTCTGTTGCTTGTTGCATGGCAAAGGTACGTGCTGCATGCTCAGCAGCATTCGAATCAAGCAATGTTGCATAAAGTTTCACCGTCAGCGCCTGTGGTAGAAGCGATTTTATCACTTCTTGCTTTGACGGTTCAATCAGGTAATCTGTGTCTGCCAGCCGTTGCTCTTCCGGCAGCAACTTTTCTTGTGTTATAGGCAAGTACTGACTGTGTGTCACCACTTGCACAGCCATAGATTTGTAGTGTGTATAGAGCAATTCGATGCGGTCTGCCTCCTGATTTTTAAACAGGTTCATCAAGAAGTCTGCGATGCGTGCTGTTTCTGCATACGATGGTTTCTCTCCGCAAGTCTTGAACTCATCGACGATGCTGAATCCCTCTTCTGCAGAGAAGGCTTGTGCCACTTTCCTCCCGATGGGAACAAACAAAATCTCCTCTACCCCGTTTTTCCTCAACTCGTCAATGCGGTGTCCGGTTTCACGGACTATATTGCTGTTGAATCCTCCACACAAGCTCGTGCTGCTCGACATGGCTACCAGTGCCACCCGTCTGACCGTTTTTGGTTGTTGGGTATAGGGTGAACTGATTTTTGTATTTTCATCCCCCATCAGGTGTCCCAATATCTCTTCCATCCTCTGGCTGTAAGGCAACATACCTTCTATCTGCTGTTGTGCTTTATGCAGTTTGGCAGATGCCACCAACTTCATGGCAGAAGTGATTTTCAGGGTGTTCTTGATAGAACCTATCCGACCTTTTATTTCTTTGAGTGAAGCCATTTGCTCGTTGTCTTTTGTTTATTGGTTGATGGCAATGCACGTTTCTTTTGCCACTTCAGCAATCTTTTGGGTCACTTCTTCAGTGATGTTCCCCGAAGTAAGCACGTCAATTACATCCTGTTTGTAGGCTGTGCGCAACCGTTCAAGAAACAATTCTTGAAAATCACGAACCTTTTCTACCGGGATGTCAGCCATCAGTCCTTTGGTTCCACAATAGAGGATGGCAATCTGTTCACCTACGGGCATGGGGGCGTATTGTGGCTGTATCAGCAATTGGTTGTTTTCCGTCCGCGGTCGATAGTACGTGCCGTCACGGGGTCCATGTCACTGCTGAATTTTGAGAAAGCCTCCAATTCCCTGTATTGTGCCTGGTCAATCTTCAATGTACCTGCCACTTTCTTCATGGCTTTCACTTGGGCGCTTCCTCCTACACGCGAAACGGAGATTCCCACATTGATTGCCGGACGGAATCCTTGGTTGAACAGGGCTGTTTCCAAGAATATCTGTCCATCGGTGATGGAGATGACGTTGGTGGGGATATAAGCCGATACGTCTCCTGCCTGTGTTTCGATGATGGGCAGTGCGGTAAGCGACCCTCCTCCCTTGACAATTCCCTTCAGACTGTCGGGCAGGTCGTTCATCTGTTCAGCCACCTCCTGTTGGTTGATGATTTTGGCAGCTCTCTCCAACAGGCGTGAGTGAAGATAGAAGATGTCTCCCGGATAAGCCTCACGTCCCGACGGGCGTCGCAGAATGAGTGACACTTCACGGTATGCAACCGCCTGTTTCGACAAGTCGTCGTATACAACCAGCGCATGGCGTCCGGTGTCACGGAAGTATTCACCGATAGCGGCTCCGGCAAAGGGCGCATAATATTGCATTGCAGCCGGGTCGGCAGCTGTTGCCGCCACTATCACGGTATATTCCATAGCTCCCTTTTCGCGCAGGGTGTTGACTATGTTCGCCACGGTCGAACCTTTTTGTCCGATGGCCACATAGATGCAGTATACCGGGTCTCCTTTCTCGAAGTTTTCCCGCTGGTTGATGATGGTGTCTATCGCAATGGATGTTTTTCCCGTCTGTCGGTCCCCGATGATAAGTTCGCGCTGTCCGCGTCCAATCGGAATCATCGAGTCAACAGCCTTCAGTCCGGTTTGCAGAGGTTCTGTTACTGGTTGGCGGAAAATTACTCCCGGTGATTTTCGTTCGAGCGGCATTTCATACAGATTCCCGTCAATTTCTCCCATTCCGTCAATGGGTTGCCCAAGCGAGTTCACCACTCTTCCCAGCATGCTCTCTCCCACCCGTATGCTTGCTATCCGGCGGGTACGCTTGACAATCATGCCTTCCTTGATTTGGTCGGTAGGTCCCAGCAATACGGCTCCCACGTTGTCCTCTTCCAGGTTTTTGACGATTGCCATGACTCCGTTTTCAAACTCCAGCAGTTCTTCAGCTTCCGCTTTGTTCAGTCCATAGATGCGTGTCACTCCGTCACTCACTTGCAGTACGGTTCCCACTTCGTCAAACTGCAGGCTGGTGTCTATGCCCCGCAGTTGTTGCAGCAGCACTTCCGACACCTCGCTGGGTTTTATATTGTTTTCTGACATATCGATGTATATAGGTTTATTGTTTGTTAGTCTTGACTACACTTTTGTTGTTCAGTTCGTTAAACTGTTTGCGTATGCGTTGCAATTGTCCCGACACACTGGCATCTACTCTATAAGACTCCACCTGCAGTATGAATCCTCCCACGATTGCGGGGTCGACGTTGGTGTTGAATTCGATGTTTGCGGCAATGGCTTGTTCGAGTTGTCTACGGATGTTGGTTTCAGTTTCGTCAGTAATCGGGACCGCCGTAGTCAGTTTGCCGATGAACAGGTTTTTCCTCCGGCGATACAGGTCGATGTATGAATGCATCATGAAGAGCAACTGACGTTCGCGTTTCCGTTCGATCACCATCCATAAGAAGCGTTCAAATACAATGCTGGCATTTCCGCCTGCCGCCTCTTTCAGCAGTTCCAGTTTCTTTTCCCGCGTGACTATAGGGTTACCCATTGCCTTTTGCAGGTCGGGAAGTGCAAGCAGGTTCTGGCACAATGTCTGCACCTCGGCATACACGATGTCTTCAGCCTCGCTTTCAACCGCGTAGGTCAGCAGTGCTTTCGCATAGCGTTTTGATATGCTTCCTAAGTCCATTTTCTATACCTTATTATATATAGTGGGTTCACCCATTCCCATACGTCATTGGCGTGCATCATGCACCTCGTTGGTCAGGCGTTCAATCAGTTCGTCTTGTTTGGCTTGCGAGTCGAGTTCTTTTCGCAATATCTTTTCAGCCACCTCTATAGCCAGTTCGGCAGTCTGCTTGCGTATGTCGCGCAAGGCCTATTCCTTTTCTTTTTCTATCTGCATGCGAGCCTCTTCCAGCAAGCGGTTTCCTTCGGTGCGTGCTTTCTCGTGTGCCTCTTTCACTATCTGGTCACGTGTGGTCATAGCTTCATTCAATATGCGCATCTGTTCGTGTCTTGCCTCTTTGAGCAAAGCTTGGCTTTCTTCTTTGATGTGACTCAGTTTTTCGTTGGCTTCACGTGCTGCCTGCAGTGACTGGTCGATATATTGTTTGCGTTCATCCACCATGCGGGTGATGAGGGGGAAACCATATTTCGCCAGCACGAAGAATACCACGCCAAAGGCTATAAGCATCCAAAACAGCAGTCCGCTTTCAGGCATAAATAGCGACATAGTCTTTTCCTTTTTCGGTTAGAAAATCGCCATCATACAAACAACAATAGCAAACAGGGCTGCTCCTTCGACCAGGGCACCGATGATAATCATACTGGTGCGGATGTCTCCAGAGGCTTCAGGTTGGCGTGCTATGGCATCCATGGCACCCTTACCAATCAGTCCGATACCCACTCCGGCTCCAACGACAGCGAGTCCTGCTCCGATGGCGGCACCGAGTTTTCCAAATCCAGCTGCAGCTGCAGCTGCTTCTAATGCTACTAATGATAACATAACTTTTTTCTTTTTTTATGGTTTAATACTTCTATTTATTTCTACTCTTGGGTTTTGTCGTGTCCGGCATGGCTTACGCGCGACATTCCGATGAATACCGCCGAAAGCATGGTGAACACATAAGCCTGGATGAATGCCACAAGCAGTTCCAGGCAGTTCATGAAGATGCAGAACAGCACTGAGATGACCGTCATCGAACCATGGATTGCCGCTCCCAGGCTGTAGGTGACGAATATCAGACTCACCAATGCCAGAATCACCGAGTGTCCGGCCATGATGTTGGCAAGCAGACGCACCGTCAGGGCAAATGGCTTGGTGAATATGCCGAAAAATTCGATGACCGGCATCAACGGCACGGGACATTTCATCCACATGGGCACGTCGGGCCAGAAGATTTCGCGCCAATACTCGCGGGTGGCAAAGAGGTTGACGGCAAGGAATGTACAGAGTGCCAGCACCAGTGTCACGGCTATGTTTCCCGTCACGTTGGCTCCTCCGGGGAATATGGGGAGCAGTCCCATCAGGTTGTTGATGAAGATGAAGTAGAAGGCGGTAAGCAGGTAGGGAGCATATCGTTTGTAGTCTTTCCCGATGCTTGCCTTGATAATGTCTTCATAAACCATTACGGTCAACATCTCCACAGCTCCTACAAAACCGCGCGGTGCATTGTCGCTGGGCGTGTGTCGTCTGTACCAGCGGCTCACTCCCAGTATGATGCCTGTCAGCAGCAGGCTGTTGACGAGGATGCCGGCTGCTGTTTTTGTCAGCGACAAGTCTATGGGACGTACTTCGCTCCCGTCGGCACGCTTTTCCACTATCTTTCCGTCATGCGGTCCGCCTTGGGCTATATGGAATCCGTTGTGTTCGCCTCCATGCGTCAGCTGCGACGAACTGAACAGGTGCCACCCGCTCAAGTCGCTATAGAGAATGACCGGCAGAGGGATGGAGATGTGTCGGTCTCCCCACGTTGTCAGGTGCCACTCATAGGCATCGCCAATGTGGTCGAAGATGATTGACTTTACGTCGACCTTCTCTTCCTCATCTCCGTGTGCCGCTACGGCAGGTTGCGGAATGCCTGCCATGAGCCAGATTCCCACGAGCAGTATCAGATAGATTGTTTTACTTCTCATCACTTCTTTCAATGCAAACGATGGTTTCGTGCCGTTTGACTTCCACAAAGCCGCGATTGACGGCTATCCTCACTTCGTCACCGGCTATGGCTTTTTCCTCAATTCCGGCATAAGTCACGTAGCCTTTTTCCAATGATGAAATGAGGGGGGCATGTCCCGGCAGTACGGTAAAACTTCCGGCTGTACCCGGAAGGGTCACCTTGCTTGCTTCCCCCTCGAATATCTGTTCATCAGGTGAAAGTATCTGCAGATGTATGGATTTGCCTGTCATTGTTTGCTCTCTTATTACGTTTACGAATGATTGCTTGTGTAGCTTCAGGGTCTGAAAAGGGTTCAGGCTCAAGCTTCGCTCATCAGTTTCTTACCTTTCTCTATTGCCTCTTCAATGGTACCCACGTTGAGGAATGCCTGTTCGGGCAGGTGGTCAACCTCTCCGTCGAGAATCATTTTGAATCCCTTGATAGTGTCTTCTATTGATACCATCACACCCGGTACACCGGTGAATTTCTCTGCCACGGTAAACGGTTGCGACAAGAAGCGTTGCACCCGTCGGGCACGGTTTACGGTCTGGCGGTCTTCGTCAGAGAGTTCGTCCATACCCAGGATGGAGATGATGTCTTGCAACTCTTGGTTGCGTTGCAGTATCTGTTTTACGCGTTGTGCCGTCTCGTAGTGTTCTTTTCCAACCACCAGCGGGTCGAGAATGCGTGAAGTGGACTCCAGCGGGTCTACAGCCGGATAGATGCCCAACTCGGTAATCTTTCGGCTGAGCACGGTGGTTGCGTCCAAGTGGGTGAAGGTGGTAGCCGGTGCCGGGTCGGTAAGGTCGTCGGCCGGCACGTATACCGCCTGCACCGAGGTGATAGAACCGTTCTTGGTGGAGGTGATGCGCTCTTGCATCTGTCCCATCTCGGTTGCCAATGTCGGCTGGTATCCTACCGCTGAAGGCATGCGCCCCAACAGTGCCGACACCTCTGAGCCGGCTTGGGTGAAACGGAATATGTTGTCGATAAAAAAGAGGATGTCGCTCGACTGTCCCTCTTCGTGACCGTGGTCGCGGAAGGCTTCAGCAATGGTCAAGCCCGAGAGTGCCACACTCGAACGGGCACCCGGCGGTTCGTTCATCTGTCCGTAAACCAACGTTGCCTGCGATTTTTTCAGCTCTTCCTTATCTACTTTGGTGAGGTCCCAGTTGCCCTCTTCCATGCTCTTTACAAATTCATCGCCATAGCGGATTACACCCGACTCAATCATTTCGCGCAACAGGTCGTTTCCTTCGCGGGTGCGCTCTCCCACTCCGGCAAACACTGAAAAGCCGTTGTGACGCTTGGCAATGTTGTTGATCATTTCCATAATCAACACGGTTTTACCCACTCCGGCACCTCCGAACAGACCGATTTTACCACCTTTCATATAAGGTTCAAGCAGGTCTATCACCTTGATGCCGGTAAAGAGCACCTCTTTGGTGGTCGAGAGATCTTCAAACTTCGGCGGTTCGCGGTGGATGGGATAGGCTCCGGTGTGGTCGAGTTCTTCCATTCCGTCGATACTTTCACCCGTGACGTTCATCATGCGTCCCTTTATCTGGTTGCCCACAGGCATGGTAATGGGATTTCCGGTGGTCATCACCTCCATGCCGCGGCATAACCCGTCGGTACTGTCCATTGCCACTGTACGCACGGTGTCTTCACCAATGTGTTGCTGCACCTCCAGAACCAATTGTTTGCCATTGCTGCGCTTGATGGTCAGTGCATCATGGATGTGTGGCAGTTGTAATACGGCACCCCGTTCACTCCCTTCAAAAGAGACATCCACTACCGGACCGATTACCTGCGATATGTGTCCTACAATTTGTGACATCGTTATTTCTACTATCTATATTTATATTTCCCAAAAAGTAAAGCTTATCCGTCCTTATATGGATATGCTTGAAAAGTTTTGCAAAGATAGCCATAAATCCAATTCCTCGGTTCTAATTTTTATCTTTTTTTTGCAATTTAGGGAAAAACTATCATAATAAGCGAAAATAAGGAGTAATGATGCGTGGAGAGATGGCATAAACGCAAGATTTGCCAGTCTGAGTAGAACAACCCATTTTTGTCAACAAACGCGCCTTCTGCGGAGACGAAAAACTGATATAAGCTTTTTTCTCAATTCCAATAAAAGGGCACTGTTTGCTACCCGGACAGGTAGATGCTGACAGATTTTACCCCCTTTTTCTGCCAATTTTTCCTGCATACGGTGCCGGTAAGTCCTGGAGAAAATTCGATCTGTTGCAGGACCTGTCAGACCGAGTCCTGCCACTTGACCCGGCAAGTCCTGCAACCGGGTGAAAAAGAGACCGGTTTCCGACACGGAAGAGTAGAAACGGGGTAAAGAGTAAAAAACAAGGTCAAAAATCAAAAATTTCAACCTGCTTCGGATGTCCGTTGGCGAAAACAGCCCTTTTTCAGCCCTTCTGAGGCACTTTTTCGGTTTCAGGAATACCCCAGCACCCCCAAAAATGAAACAGAAGGTTTCTTTCAAACGGCTTCCGGTGGTAAATAAAGTGGAAAACTGCACAAAAACAGCGTAAGAATATTGGTTACACAAAACAGCCAACCGAGCAAATTGGTCAAAGTTTTCTTGTTTTTTTAGGGAAAAGTGACTAATTTTGCAGCATTGAACCATAAAATCAAATGCATACACGATGACCGATAAAACCGAAATCCTCAAGAAATACTTGCCCGACTACACCGGTGATTCCCGTCTGATTACAGGTTCGGGCAGTAACCGTATCTATATCCGGCTGACGTTGCCACCCTATGGAAGTGTCATTGCCGTATATGGCGAGTCTGTCAAAGAGAACCAGACCTTCTGCTACATGGCTGACGGGCTCAGGCAGATGGGGCTGCCGGTACCCAAGGTGTTTCACGAATTGACCAGTGCCGATGGGCGATTCTATATACAGGAAGACTTGGGAAACGATTCGCTGTTTGATGCATTGGCAAGAGGAAGAGCTGATGAAGGATACTACAACGAGCACGAGCAGAAGCTGATAGCAAGTGCCATAGACCTGTTGTGCGACATTCATTCGCGCGTACACTATGCCGAAAATGGTGAGGGTATGCCCTATGAAGTGTTGAATCCGCAAGCATTCTATCCATACAGTCATTTCAATGAAGATGTCATCGATTACGACTTCAATTATTTCCGCTTCTGCTTTTTGAAAGCAGTAATGCCACAAATCGATGAAGCTCGTTTGACCCAAAATCTCAAGACCTTCAAGGAAGAGCTGTTGGGCAACAGTATGCGACTTTCAGGAGTGAACACGCCCACCGTTTTCCTCTATCGCGACTTTCAGCCGCGCAACATTATGATGGACAGCGGAGGAAAACTCTACCTCATAGATTTTCAGGGAGCACAGGCGGGTCCTCCCTATTACGACCTGGCTTCTTTCTTGTGGCAAGCATCGGCACGCTATCCGCATACCTTACGCGAAGAGATGATCGAGCGTTACTATGAGCGGATGAAAGAGAGTGTGCTGAAAGGGGTGTCGCCACGGATGTTCAAAGAGCAGTTGCGCTTTTTTGTCCTGTTCAGGTTGCTGCAGGTGCTTGGCGCCTACGGATATAGAGGCTATTTTGAACGGAAAGAGCATTTCCTGGACAGCATTCCACCTGCCATTGAGAACCTGCGCGACTGGTTGAAACAGGCAACAAGCTACGAATCGCGCCGGCTGGACTACCTGCTGAGCCTGCTCAAGCGCGTATGTGCCCTGCCCCAGTTCAAGCAACAGACAAAACGCGGACGGGGACTGACCATACAGGTAAACAGCTTTTCCTATAAAAAAGGAGTTCCGCACGACCCGTCGGGGAATGGAGGCGGATATGTGTTTGACTGCCGGGGCATACACAACCCGGGACGTTATGACAGATACAAGACATTGACCGGAAAAGACCGTGAAGTAATCCAATTTTTAGAAGAAGACGGTGAGATTCTCACTTTCATGGAGTCGGTATGCAAGCTGGCTGACGCACATGTCAAGCGATACATCAAGCGCGGATTCACCAGCCTGGCCTTCTCGTTCGGATGTACAGGCGGACAGCACCGTTCGGTCTATGCTGCAGAGTTTCTGGCAGCCTATATCCACCGCACCTACAACCTGAAAGTGGTGTTGACCCACCGCGAACAACAGATACGGCAAGTGATAATGCCTTTGAGAAAAGATGAGTTTCTCAAAAAAAGATTGAAAACCGACCAACCGACCCAAGCAGAATGAAAGCACTGATTTTTGCAGCCGGACTGGGGACACGCCTCAGACCATTGACCGACACCCGCCCGAAAGCCATGGTGGAGGTGGCAGGGAAACCATTGATAGCACACGCGATTGAACGACTGGTTGCTGCCGGATTCAACGAGATTGTGGTGAACGTACACCACTTTGGCGAACAGATAATCGACTTTGTTGAAAACTACCGTAGGCAAGGGATTGACATACGCATCTCAGACGAGCGCGAACAATTGCTCGACACAGGAGGAGGCATCCGCCGGGCGGCAACTCTGTTTACACAAGATGATGCCCCGTTCCTGATACACAACGTTGACATATTCAGCAATCTTGACCTTGCAGCCTTCTATGCAGCCAACGACATCCGCAGCCGGGCGGCTACCCTGCTTGTGAGCAACCGGAAGACATCGCGCTACCTGCTATTTCACCCCCAAGAGATGCGGCTGATGGGGTGGACCAATGTGCAGACAGGAGAGGTAAAGTCGCCCTATGCACATCTTAATCCGGACGAATGCCGGGCTTTGGCGTTTGCCGGCATACACCTGTTTGCCCCCTCGCTGGCACAACACATGCAGGCATGGGATGCCCGTTTTTCCATCATCGACTTTTATCTTGCCATGGCAGACAAAGTGGAAATCAAAGGGGTAGAAGTGGAAAATCTGGAACTGATAGATGTGGGCAAGCCTGAAACCTTGTCGCAAGCCGAATCATTCTTGCAAAAGCAACTATTAAAAAATCCTAATTATTAGCGAATGGACAAGGTCTACTCTACCAAATAATCGTATATTTGTAGCTAACTGGTGAAAAACAATAATCAAAAAGTAAAAAAAGGAATATGACGAAGAAAATATTGTTATTGGGTTCAGGCGAACTGGGCAAAGAGTTTGTGATAGCCGCCCAACGTAAAGGACAATATGTGGTTGCCTGCGACTCGTATGCAGGAGCTCCTGCCATGCAGGTGGCTGATGAGTGTGAAATTTTCGACATGCTCGATGGGGACAAGTTGATGGCTGCTGTAGAGAAGCACAAGCCCGACCTGATTGTGCCCGAAATTGAGGCAATACGCACCGAACGTCTTTATGACTGCGAGAAGATGGGTATTCAGGTGGTGCCAAGCGCACGTGCCGTGAACTACACCATGAACCGCAAAGCCATCCGCGATCTGGCAGCTAAAGAACTGGGGTTGAAAACAGCCCGCTATTTCTATGCGACCAGCTATGAGGAACTGAAAGAGGCAAGCGAAAAGATTGGCTTCCCCTGCGTGGTAAAACCCTTGATGTCGTCATCAGGCAAAGGACAGTCGCTCGTGAAATCGGCAGACGAACTGCAACAGGCATGGAAATACGGATGTGCAGGAAGCAGAGGCGACATCAAAGAGATGATTATCGAAGAATTCATAAACTTCGACAGTGAAATAACCCTGCTGACTGTCACTCAAAAAGAGGGTCCGACCCTCTTCTGCCCACCTATCGGACATATCCAAAAGGGAGGAGACTATCAAGAGAGTTTCCAACCGGCTGCCATCAGCCCTGAACATTTGAAACAGGCACAAGAAATGGCTGCAAAGGTGACAGCAGCATTGACCGGTGCCGGCATCTGGGGAGTTGAATTTTTCCTCAGCAACAAAGACGGGGTATACTTCTCAGAACTTTCACCACGTCCGCACGACACAGGTATGGTGACGCTGGCAGGCACACAAAACTTGAGCGAGTTTGAGCTGCACTGTCGCGCCGTATTGGGACTGCCTATACCTAACATCACACAAGAGCGTATGGGAGCCAGTGCCGTAATACCTTCGCCTATAGCAAGCCAAGAGCGTCCGAACTATCGGGGAGAAGAAGAGGTATGCAAACTGGAAAACACCTACCTGCGTATCTTCGGCAAACCCACTACCCGACTGAAACGACGTATGGGAGTAGTGCTTTGCTACGCTCCTAACGGCAGTGACCTTGATGCGCTGCGCGACAAGTGCAAGGCTGCAGCTGCAAAGGTCGAAGTCTATTGATAATAGGAGATTTGATGAATTAATTTATATGTAGTCTTTAGTATTTATTACAGAAAGAGTCCAAGATGCTGAATTGTGAAATTCGGCCTTGGTAAAAAGTAAAACAGACAGAGGGAGCCGGATTGGCAGTGATGCTCATCCGGCTTTTTTATATAAAACAAGAAATAATGGCAGAGCAACAGCAAGTCATACGCAAAATCATACACATCGACATGGATGCATTCTACGCATCGGTGGAACAACGTGACCGGCAGGAACTGAGGGGAAAACCTGTGGCTGTGGGTCATGAAGGCGAACGCGGAGTGGTTGCTGCTGCAAGCTATGAAGCACGACGCTATGGGATAAGGTCGGCTATGTCGTCGGTAAGAGCAAAAAAAATGTGCCCGCAACTGATTTTTGTTCCCGGACGAATGGAGGTATATAAAGAGGTGTCGGCACAGATTCATGCCATTTTCCACCAATACACCGACCTGATTGAACCCTTGGCACTGGATGAAGCCTTTTTGGATGTCACTCAAAACAAGTTGAATATACCTCTTGCTGTAGATATAGCCCGCGAAATCAAGCAAAAGATTCGTGCAGAACTCCGGTTGGTGGCATCGGCAGGCGTATCGTACAACAAGTTCCTTGCCAAAGTTGCGTCAGACTACCGGAAACCCGACGGACTCTGCACTATACACCCCGACAAGGCATTGGATTTCATAGACACCCTGCCTATTGAAAACTTTTGGGGAGTGGGACCGGTGACTGCCGACCGCATGCACAGACTGGGCATACACCGGGGAGACCACCTGCGGAATACTCCGTTGAGCCTGTTGGTCAAAGAGTTTGGAAAAGCGGGAAAACTCTATTACGACTTTGCAAGAGGAATAGACCTGCGACCCGTGCAACCGGAACGGGTACGGAAATCAATCGGTTGCGAACGTACATTGGAAAGGGATGTGAACCGGCAGTCTTCTGTCATCATCGAACTGTACCATACAGCCGTTGAACTGGTGAACCGGCTGAAAAACAAGAATTTCAAAGGAACGACATTGACCCTGAAAGTGAAGTTCAACGACTTTGAACAGATAACCCGGAGCATTACGGTGACGAAAGAGCTGTATGAACTGGCTGACATCCTGCCTCTGGCGAAGAAATTGCTCAAAGAGGTCCGTTATGAACTCCACCCCATCCGCCTGTTAGGACTTACGGTCTCTAACCCACATGAAGAGAACGAACACCGGACGGAATGGAAACAATTGGCTTTCCCGTTTGCAGAAGAAAAGTGGTAAAAACAAGATGGAAAAGAGCTGTATATGGGTCAGACATATTAGTAAATAGAGGATTGTTTAATAAAGCAAAAACAAAAGAGAAATTATGCCAATCATAAAAATATCGTCCCTGAATGAACCGGGATTGGAGGTGTTCAGTACACTTACCGAAGCACAGCTACGCAATCAGTTAGAACCAGAGAAAGGCATATTTATAGCCGAAAGTCCGAAAGTGATAGACGTTGCATTGAATGCCGGCTATACACCTTCAGCGCTCTTGTGTGAAGAGAAGCATATCACAGGAGATGCGGCTTCAATCATCAGCCGATGTGGCGACATTCCGGTCTATACCGGTGACAGGGAGTTGTTGCGGACGCTCACGGGATACACCTTGACGCGAGGTGTGTTGTGTGCCATGCACCGCAGCCCCTCTCCCGCAGTAGAGGAGGTATGCAGAAATGCCCGACGTGTGGTGGTTATTGACGGGGTGGTAGACACAACAAATATCGGAGCCATATTCCGTTCGGCTGCTGCCTTGGGGATTGATGCAGTGCTGCTCACCCCCACCTCTTGCGACCCGCTGAACCGACGGGCTGTCCGCGTATCTATGGGGTCGGTATTCCTTGTTCCATGGACGTGGCTTGACGGACCCATAGACCAGCTGCATCGCTATGGTTTCCAAACGGCAGCAATGGCACTGACCGACAATTCCATTCCAATAGACGACCCGACCCTAAGGGAATTGCCCAAGCTGGCAATTATCATGGGGACAGAGGGAGACGGACTTTCACATAGCGTCATCGCTGAAGCCGATTATGTAGTCCGCATCCCTATGTCGCACAACGTAGACTCGCTCAATGTGGCTGCAGCCGCAGCCGTCGCATGTTGGGAGTTGAGAAAAAGGTAAAACAATCCGGCTTAATCAGGAAAGAACAGGCAAGATAGGAGCTGGGCAACCATATCTTCGCCCTCTGCGCTCTGTAATTAACCGATTATTTCTTGTCTCCTGCAAATATTCCGTCTTTCGCACTGACCTGTGTGGGGATTCCTGCATATCCGCCAAGGTTGCAATCGGTGAAATCGATGGAGATTGCA
This sequence comes from Bacteroidaceae bacterium, assembly GCA_017472635.1. GTDB lineage: Bacteria > Bacteroidota > Bacteroidia > Bacteroidales > Bacteroidaceae > Phocaeicola_A. The sequence goes on along the minus strand of JAFUPU010000044.1, from coordinate 25,686 downwards.
TCTGACATGCTCAATCCGGTGGCAGCCTGGTCTACATTTACATGTTCAAATGAAACATTGCGGATGGGACGGGCTTGAGTTCCCTGCAAAACAATGGCAGCCCCCCTCGCCTTCTGGCATTTTACATCTTTTATATAGAGGTCATGGATAGAGGTAAAGTGATGATTGTCTAATCCTTCGCCCGCATATTTCGATGTGACGTAAATCAAATCTTCCACTTCCCCGAATTCGCAGTTGTTCATATAGATGTTTCTGATGAAACCTCCCCGATCGGGGTTCGTCTTGATGTAGAGACCGCGCTTGCAATAGCCGCCATAGGTGCAATTTTCAATGAACACATTCTCTATTCCCGAAGACATTTCACTGCCTAACACCACTCCATGCAGTCCTTTGAAACGACAATTTCGGATAATGATGTTTGCTGATGGAATGGCTGTAGTACGCCCATCGTTATCGCGTCCGCATTTGATGGCCACATTGTCGTCTCCATTGTTGAACGCTATGTTTTGAATCAATACATTCCGGGCATATTCAGGGTCAATCCCGTCATTATTCTCTAACTTGGCATCATAACGGATGCCATCGCAGATGATATTTTCTGATTTCAGCAAATGTATGCACCAAAAGGGAGCATTGGTGATGAAAACATCGCGGATGGTGACTCCCTTGCATTCGAAAAATTGAATCAGTTGGGGGCGCAGATAATATCCTTCTCCGAAATTTCGCTGCCCAATCGGGGTTTCATTGTGATTCATCTCCCTGCTGAGTCTCTTTCCTTCACCTTGCATTTTCTTCCAGGTAGCAAAAGTCGTATTGGCATTTCCGTCAATCGTTCCCCGCCCGACGATGGATACATTTTGGAGTTGGTATCCATAAATGAAAGGAGAATAGTTTTGCAAGAAAGTGCCCTCCCAACTGGATTTTACAACAGGCAAATAGCATGTCGGGGCAGGAGAAAAGCGCAAAATGGCTCCTTCTTGCAACTCCAAACATACATTGCTTACAAAATGAATAGGTCCGTTGAGCAGATATTCACCGGCAGGAACTATTATATGGGCACCTCCTTTGCGGGCGGCTTGCTTCATTGCTTTATCAAAAGCCGGTTTGCAATCTTTTTTGCCGTCTCCTCTGGCTCCGAACTTCGTTATTTCTACTTTGTTTGAGGGAACAGATGCTCCGGTGATAAGATTTAATAATGAATCACGTGTTTGACTGTATCTGTCTGCTGAAAAGACTGAGGAAACAGATAGGATACAGATGACAATTGCTAACTTGAATCTGTTTGTTATGGTATTCATATGGGTACTTTTTTTAGGGTAAAATCATATAAATTCACCTTCAAATGGTGAAAATGGTTCTGTAAATTGGTGTAAATGGTTGTATAATTAATAAAGCAAACTAAAGAAACCGGTAAAAATGGTTGTGTAAACTAATAAAACGGTTATGTAAATTGGTGAAAACGGTTGTATAATTAATAAAACGACTCAGAGAACTGGTAAAAACGGTTGTGTAAACTAATAAAACGGTTATGTAAATTGGTGTAAATGGTTGTATAATTAATAAAGCAACTAAAGAAACCGGTAAAAACGGGTGCGTAAATCACTGAATATCAACAATTCCGTATATTAACGATTCCCGTTGACTTCTTTTCTTCTTATCAATAGTCAAAAAGGACAGAGTCATTGACATGGTTGTATACCTTTAAAAGTTCTCTTTCAAGCTGATTAAAACAAAAAGGCGGGAAATCTCCTTTTAAATGGAACTTTACCCGCCTTTTATCGAATATGAAGAGATTATAAATGCTTGTTATTTAGCACGTGCAGCTGCAATGTAGCCCAATGCCTCCTTGCACTTTTCTGTTACATAAGCCCAATCTTCAGCAGCAACCTTGTCGCCAGGGAAGAGTTTTGAACCCATTCCTACACAGAAAACACCTGCTTTTACCCATGAGGTAAGATTCTCTTCTGTAGGTTCAACACCGCCGGTCACCATCAGTTTAGACCAAGGCATAGGAGCCATCAATCCTTTTACCAATTTAGGACCAAGCACGTCACCTGGGAATACTTTGCAAAGATCGCAACCCACTTCTTGTGCAGCACCTACCTCTGAAACACTTCCACAACCAGGAGTATATGCAACTAAACGACGATTACATATTTTTGCAACTTCAGGGTTGAATAAAGGACCAACAACGAAATTGGCACCTAACTGCAAATAAAGAGCTGCTGTTGCCGGATCTACAATAGAACCGATACCTAATGCCATTTCAGGACATTCTTTAGCGGCATACTTGACAACTTCGGCAAACACCTCGTGAGCAAAGTCACCACGATTAGTGAATTCAAAAGCACGAACGCCTCCGTCATAGCAAGCTTTTACCACTTTTTTTGCAACTTCAGCATCCTTATGATAGAATACGGGCACCATACCGGTAGAACCCATCTTGTTCAGAACTGCAATTTTATCAAATTTAGCCATTTCTTATAAAACTTATCTGATTGTACTTATCTTTGAACACGTCCATTGGCATTACCTCCAGCCAAGCTCTCTACTTCTTCAACAGAAACTAGGTTGAAGTCGCCATTGATAGTATGTTTCAAAGCAGATGCTGCTACGGCAAATTCCAATGCTTCTCCTTGAGTGGGTTTGGTTAACAATCCGTGAATAACTCCACCAGAGAATGAGTCACCACCACCTACACGGTCGATAATCGGGTTGATGTCATAACGTTTAGAGGTATAGAATTCTTTACCATCGTAAATCATGGCTTTCCATCCGTTGTGTGTAGCAGAGAATGATTCGCGTAATGTAGAAATTACATACTTGAAATCAAAAGTTTTAGCCATTTGCTCAAAAATTCCCTTGTAGCCTTCAGCATCAGTGTTTCCTCCTTCTACGTCAGCATCAGGTTTGAAACCTAAACAAAGTTCTGCATCTTCTTCGTTTCCTATACAAACATCTACATACTGCATCAACGGACGCATGATAGACTGGGCTTTTTCTTTTGTCCACAGCTTTTTGCGGAAGTTAAGGTCTACAGAGACTGTTACACCATGGCGTTTAGCCGCTTCACAGGCGAGTTTTGTCAATTCTGCAGCCTTGTCTGAGATTGCGGGAGTAATACCTGACCAGTGGAACCAGTCAGCACCTTCCATAATTGCGTCGAAATCAAAGTCACAAGGGTCGGCTTCAGCGATAGAAGAGCCTGCACGGTCATAAATAACCTTGCTCGGACGCATAGAAGCTCCAGTCTCCAAATAATAGATACCTACACGATCTCCACCACGGGCAATGAAATCAGTCTTTACCCCGTATTTGCGCAATGCATTTACAGCCGACTGACCAATCTCGTGCTTCGGCAACTTTGTTACGAAATAAGCATCGTGACCATAGTTGGCACAACTTACAGCCACATTGGCTTCTCCACCACCATAAACAACGTCAAAAACGTCAGATTGAACAAAACGGCGGTTTCCCGGAGTAGAAAGGCGGAGCATGATCTCACCTAATGTTACAACTTTTCCCATAATTCTAATTATGTTATTGAATATATTTGTTATAAATAGAGTCTATCTAACTCTTAAAGTTCTTGTTTTTAACTTAAAGTTGCTTTCTGCAACGCGCACAAAGGTACGGCAATATTTCTTAATTACCTAAATTTTCCACAAATAAATTGGAAAGAAGAAATAATTTTCTCCTATAACTGTCGCTAATTCATAAATTATGCTTATTTTCGTGCCCGTATTTTGAAAAGACATCCCATAGCGTGCTATTTGTAGGCTATACCTATTTATAATAATAGCATCTATAAGCATCGGATTGAAGAATTCAAATGTTGCAGGTTGTCAGTTTTCTTGTTTTTCGTAAATAGAAAGAATTATATGACTAAATAACATTTTAAGTATGGAGACAAAATATTTAAAGATTAACCCTGCGGATAACGTAGCAGTAGCAATTGTTCCGCTGAAAGCCGGAGAAGTGTTGACTATCGACGGACGTGAGATTACATTGTTGCAGGATACTCCTGCCGGACACAAAGTGATGTTGAATGACCTTGCCCAAGGAGAAGATATCATCAAGTATGGTTATCCTATCGGACACGCCTTGACCGATTTGAAAGAGGGTGACTGGGTAAATGAGAACCAAATCAAGACCAATCTTGCCGGTTTGTTGGATTATACCTACAATCCTGTAGAAGTGAAGCTCGACATTCCGTTTGAAAACCGCACTTTCAAGGGATATCGCCGTAAGAATGGTGATGTAGGCGTGCGCAATGAAGTGTGGATCATCCCCACAGTGGGTTGTGTAAACGGTGTAGCCAATCAATTGGCAGAACGTTTGCGTCAGGAGACTGCCGGTAAAGGCGTTGATGCTATTGTTTCATTCCCCCACAACTACGGATGTTCTCAATTGGGTGACGACCACGAAAATACGAAGAAGATTTTGCGCGATATGGTGCTCCATCCCAATGCCGGTGCCGTATTGGTTGTAGGACTCGGATGCGAAAACAATCAGCCGGATGTCTTCAAAGAGTTTGTTGGCGAAGTAGATGAAGAACGAATCCAATACATTGTCACTCAAAAGATAGAGGGTGATGAAGTAGAAGAAGGAATGAAAGTGCTTCGTCGTATCTATGAGGTTGCAAGCAAGGACGTACGCGAAGATATCCCCTTGAGCGAACTGCGTGTAGGTTTGAAATGTGGAGGTTCTGACGGTTTCTCCGGCATTACAGCCAACCCGTTATTGGGAATGTTCAGCGATTATTTGATTGCTCAGGGCGGAACTTCTGTATTGACGGAAGTACCTGAAATGTTTGGTGCTGAAACCATTTTGATGAACCGCTGTGAAAACAAGGATTTGTTTGAGCAGACTGTTCGTTTGATTAACGATTTCAAGAGCTATTTCCTTTCTCACGGTGAGCCCGTTGGTGAAAATCCTTCTCCGGGAAACAAAGCCGGTGGAATTTCCACCTTGGAAGAGAAAGCATTGGGTTGCACCCAGAAGTGTGGAAAGGACTATGTACGCGGTGTGATGGGCTATGGCGAACGTCTTTCTGCTAAAGGATTGAACCTGCTTTCTGCTCCGGGTAACGATTTGGTTGCCTCTACAGCATTGGCATCCTGCGGTTGTCATATGGTATTGTTCACAACCGGTCGCGGAACCCCGTTCGGCACCTATGTACCTACCATGAAGATTTCTACCAATTCAGCATTGGCAAAAAACAAGCCTACCTGGATTGACTTCAATGCAGGTGTCATTGTAGAAAATGAGCCGATGGAGGAGACTTGCAAGCGCTTTATCGACTACATCATCCGAGTAGCCAGCGGAGAACTGGTCAACAATGAGAAGAAGGGTTATCGCGAAATAGCCATCTTCAAGACTGGTGTAACGCTGTAATCCATCTATAGGTTCAGGCATAGCAGGATTTATAGCAACTCGGGGATTATCAGTAAGATTTCCTGCCCTTGTTACTGTAAATCCTGCATGCCGGATTTTTTTTATTTCCTTATATACGCTAAAATCCAATAACATGACAGGTCAAAAGCCCTCTTGGTTTTCTCTTTCTCCCCTACTCGTCTTTTTAAGTTTCTATTTGGTGACCTCCATTCTGGTCAACGATTTTTATAAGGTACCTATCACGGTCTCTTTTATAGTTTCTTCGGTCTATGCCGTCTGCATCACCCGTGGTCTTTCCCTCAGCCAGCGCATAGTCCGCTTTTCACAAGGGGCTGCCGATTCCAACATGATGCTGATGATTTGGATTTTCATCTTGGCTGGGGCCTTTGCCCAATCCGCCAAGGCTATGGGGGCTGTTGATGCAACAGTCAATCTCACGTTGCAACTTCTTCCCGAAAGTCTGTTGTTGCCCGGTTTGTTTTTGGCCTCCTGTTTCATATCCCTGTCAATCGGCACTTCAGTAGGCACAGTTGTAGCGCTCACTCCTATGGCTGTCGGTATTGCCGACCAGACCGGTGCTTTGCTCCCTATGGTTGTGGGCATAGTTGTCGGCGGAGCCTATTTCGGCGACAATTTGTCGTTCATTTCCGATACTACCATTGTAGCCACTCAAACTCAAGGTTGCCGTATGAGCGACAAATTCCGGGTCAATGTACGCATTGTTGCTCCTGCCGCTTTACTTGTTTTAGGTTGGTATGCATTCAAAGGGATGTCTGTCGAAGCACCGGCAACCCTTTCTCAGGTCGAATGGTTGCGGGTCATCCCCTATCTGGTGGTGTTGGTCACTGCGCTCTGCGGTGTCAACGTCATGTTGGTGCTCACCATCGGACTTTTGTTGACAGGCGGGATAGGTATAGTCCTTGGCAGTTACGATTTCTTCGGTTGGCTCGATTCGATGCACCGGGGCATTTTGGGTATGGGCGAACTGATTGTAGTCACTCTGTTGGCAGGGGGCATGTTGGAACTGATTCGCTACAATGGAGGAATCGATTACATCATATCCCGTCTTACCCGTCACATCCGTGGCAAGCGGGGTGCAGAATTCTCTATCGCATCATTGGTGATGCTGGCTGATGTTTGCACTGCCAACAACACCATAGCGTTGATGACTGCCGGTCCGTTGGCAAAAGAGATAGCCGACCGTTACGGAGTGGACAACCGGCGTAGTGCAAGCATCCTCGACACCTTCAGTTGCCTGGCACAAAGCATCATTCCTTATGGAGCACAACTGTTGATGGCTGCAGGATTGGCAAGCATCTCCCCCGTCAGCATCATACCTTTCCTCTATTATCCTTTTATGATGGGGGGATGTGCCGTGCTCAGCATCCTGTTCCGCTATCCGAGGAAGTTCTCTTAGTGCCGGGTCAGCACATTCGGTCGCGATAATCCTCGTATCTGTAGGTTTTATAGACGTTCACCTCGCCATCTGTTGTCAACAAGGCAATGGAGGGATGGTTTATGCCGTTAAACATGGTTGTCTTTACGGTCGTATAGTGAATCATGTCTTCAAAGATGAGTGTTTCTCCAACTGTCAGTTCGTGGTCAAACTTCCAACTGCCCATGTAGTCTCCGCTCAGGCAACTGTTTCCTCCCAGGCGGTAGACATGCTCCTCGGGTAAGGCACGTTTCACCGCTTCCGGGTCTAACGTTTCTGCTCCCCTCACCGTCGGTTGGTAGGGCATCTCCAGGCAGTCCGGCATGTGACAGGTGAAACTTACGTTCAAGATGGCTGTGCGTATTCCCTTGTTTTCAACAATGTCCACGATTTGTGCCACCAGTGGTCCGGTTTGCCAGGCAAATGCCGAGCCCGGTTCCAATATTACGTGCAACTGCGGGTGGCGTTTTTTGAATTCCTGCAGCAACTTTATCAGATGTTCGCGGTCATAGTCTTTGCGCGTCATCAGATGTCCGCCTCCCAGGTTTATCCATTTCAATTGGGGCAGCCAACGTCCGAATTTGTCCTCCAGCTGTGTCAGTGTACGTTCCAGTTGATACGAGTCAGACTCGCAATGGCAGTGGCAGTGAAAGCCCTCCACCCCTTCGGGTAACGTTCCGTCGGCAGGCAGGCTGTCTGCCGTTACGCCAAAGCGGCTTCCGGGAGCACAGGGGTTGTAGAGTTCCACCTCCACTTCTGAATATTCGGGGTTGATGCGCAGTCCGCACGACAGTGGTTCCGGCGCAGCCTCCACCATAGGCTGGAAGCACCTGAGTTGGGTGAGCGAATTGAATGTGATGTGGCTGCTGCACCGCATGATTTCGGGGAAATCTTCGACCGTATAAGCCGGTGAATAGGTGTGTGCCCTGCTCCCGAACTCCTCGAAAGCCAGTCGGGCTTCATAGCGCGAGCTGGCTGTGGTGTGGGTGATGTATTCACGGAAAATGGGGAACGACTTCCATAGGGCAAATGCCTTGAACGCCAATATGATTTCTACTCCGGCTCGTTCTGACACCTCTTTTATCATACTCAGGTTCCTGCGCAACAGCCGTTCTTCCATGACATAGCAGGGCGAGGGTATCAAATGCAACGGTAAGGCTTGTTCTTCCATAAGGTATACGTATCGTTTTGTTGATTGGCTCTTTTTTTATCCTATCACTTTAAAGCGGGCAAACTTCAACAGCAACTGTTTGCTGCCCACGTTGCGGAAGGTTATGGTTGCCTTGCAGTTTTCACCGCTCCCTTCCACCTTTGTCACTTCACCGATGCCAAACCGTTCGTGTTCAATCACCTGCCCTACCCTCAGCGAAGCTTGGACGGGGGCGCCTGCACTTGGTGTACGTGACGTCGGTGTGGTTGATACCCGCTTCATCCCTGCCGGTATCACCGGACGCGTACGTTGCTCGTTTTGTGTCCGTTGGTACGGAGTACTCCTGCGGTAGTCATTATAGTTCGAACGGTAGCCTCCATCGGCATACTCCTCATCGCGGAATGTGCTGTTCCGCCCGGTAGCGCCACGACGTTCCCAAGGGGGAGTCGATTCGGCACGATTGTAACCGTCATCTTCGTTACGCCATGACACAAAGGGCTTTCCTGCATATCCGTGGTTGCTGCCCATAGGCGGATTTCCGCTGTTTACGGCAATGCCGGCGTCAGGCATATTCAAGAATCGGGCATCGATGTCTTTCAAGAAACGGCTTGGGTTGCTGAATTCCGTCTTTCCGTATCTGAACCGGCTTCGGGCAAACGAGAGGAAGCAATGCTCTTCAGCGCGGGTGACTGCCACATAGAAGAGGCGCCGCTCTTCTTCCATCTGCCGGAATGAGTCTTGTGCCATGCTGCTGGGAAAGAGGTTCTCTTCCAGTCCTACCACATACACCACCTGAAACTCCAACCCCTTAGCCGAGTGCACCGTCATCAGGGTGACTTTATCGTCGTCCTCCTCGCCTCCCTTCAGACTCTCCATTTCGCTTAACAGAGAGACCTCCGAGAGAAAGTCTGAGAGGGTCGTATGTTCATTCCCCTCCTCTTGACGGGTTGCACAAAACTCGTGTATTCCGCTGACAAACTCGTCAATGTTTTCCTGCCGGCTCATTCCTTCGGGCGAGTTGTCGCTCTTTACGTCGTTCATGATGCCGCTTTGGCGGATTATCTCAACTCCCAGGTCATAGGCGTTCATGGTTTCTGCTTTCTCGATGAACCCGCTTATCAGTTCGCGGAATCCCTGTAGCTTCGAAAGGGTCCCTTTGTTGACATTCAGTCCGTGGTCAAGGGGCGACAGCAAAACCTCCCACAGGCTCACCCCGTCTCGTCCGGCGGCTTCCGATATTTTGCCGATGGTGGTGTTGCCTATCCCTCGTGCCGGATAGTTGATAACCCGTTTGAAAGCCTCTTCGTCGTTGGGATTGACACTCAACCTGAAGTACGAGACGATATCTTTTATCTCTTTACGCTGATAAAACGATATGCCTCCGTAGATGCGGCAAGGGATAGAACGCTTCCGCAATGCCTCTTCAAAGATGCGCGACTGTGCATTGGTGCGATAGAGTATAGCCTGCCGTCCATAGGGAATCTGCTTCATGCGGTGCAGGTCAGCAATCTTGTTTGCCACTATTTCGCCCTCTTCCACATCCGAGTAAGCGGCATAGACCCGGATGGCGTCCCCCTTCTCTTTCTCAGAGAAGACCTCTTTTCTTATCTGCTCGCTGTTTTTGGCTATCAGGCTGTTGGCTGCATTCACGATGGTGCGTGTCGAACGGTAGTTCTGTTGCAGTTTGAAGAGTTTGGCACCCTCATACTGCTCGGTAAACTTCAGGATGTTGTCGATGTTCGCTCCGCGAAACGAGTAGATGCTTTGTGCATCATCGCCCACCACACATACGCGTTGGTGGCGGTTGGTCAGCTGCCATACGATGCTGTGTTGGGCAAAATTGGTGTCTTGGTACTCGTCTACCAACACATAGCGGAACTGGTTGCCATATTTCTCGCACACCTCGGGATGCTCGTTAAACAACAGGTACGTATACAGCAGCAAGTCATCAAAATCCATGGCATCAGCCTTTCGGCACCTCTCCCAGTAGCGGCGGTATATGGCATGCACCTCGGGCATCTTTGCCGCATCGTCCGTCTTGCGTATCTCCGGACTGTTAGCGTATGCCGAAGGCAGCATCAACCGGTTCTTGGCGTTCGAGATGTGGCATTGCACGGTCGATGGCTTGTAGTTCTTCTCGTCGAGTCCCATCTCTTTGATGATGCTTTTCAGCAGGCTCTTCGAGTCAGCGGCATCATAGATGGTAAAGTTGTGTGAAAACCCGATTCTTTCAGCCTCCATGCGCAGGATGCGTGAAAACACCGAGTGGAATGTCCCCATCCACACCTGTCGGGCTTGTTCGCCCACAAAGCGGCTGATGCGGCTTTTCATTTCGTTGGCAGCCTTGTTTGTAAAGGTAAGCGCCAAGATGGACCAAGGCTGGTATCCCTCTTCAAGCAAGCGTGCTATCTTATAGGTAAGCACACGGGTCTTGCCCGAACCGGCACCGGCTATCACCAGCGACGGACCCTCGTTGTAGAGCACGGCTGCCAGTTGCTCTTCGTTCAGTTCTTCTTTATAGTTGATTGCCATGTTTTGTCGTTTCTTCTTTTCATGGTGCAAAGATAATGCAAACCGAGCGTAGAACAAAAAAAGGTGCTTCTTTTTTTGTGCGAGGTAAAATGGATTTTGACGCGCACATCCAAATAATGCAACAAGAAACAGCTGACAACGATAAAAAACAGCGATAACAAACTTTTACCACCTGCCCTATAACGGCTAAAAAGCGTGCTGAAAATCGAATTTCCGACTGAAAACAAGCTGAAAAATCCTATTTTTATCCTACCTCCAAGCCCGAAAAGTCCTGGACCAAACCCGCCCGGTCCCAGGACAAAACGGTCCCGGTTGCAGGACTCACGACAAAATCTCCAGGACTTGGCTGAAATCCTGCCCAATCTGTTCACATCTGACAGAAAATCGGTGATTTGCTTCTGCAGGGTAAAAAAAGAGGGCAAAAATCAGTTTTTTACACAAGCTTTCATCTCTGCCGTTGCAAAACAGGCGGTTTTCAGCCCTGCTGAGCCACAATCTTGCCTCAAGGTATCCCCCAATACCCCTCAAACAGCCCTACAGCCTTTCTCTTGAACAGAAGAAAGAGGTAATAACTTTATATAATGACTTATTAATAAGAGTGAAAGATTGTGACACTGATTGCCGGAGCAAAACAAAACACACGACTCGTTGTTTTCACTGCAAACGGAAATAAGTCTAACTTCACAACCGGAGACTATGAGTTTACTAACAGTTTTAATGTGTACGATTATGAGTAATTTTATGCCCCAATTGCCCTATGCAGCCGATGCACTCGAGCCGGTCATAAGCAAAGAAACCATCGATTGCCACTATGGCAAGCACCTGCAGACCTATGTGAACAACCTGGAAAAGCTGATACAAGGCACTCCCATGGAGCATCAGACATTGGCAGAGATTGTGGCAGTGGCTCCCGAAGGAGCAGTGTTCAACAATGCCGGACAGGTGATGAACCACACCCTCTATTTCCTGCAATTCACACCGCGCCGCGCGTCTGACTCTCCACAAGGCAGGCTGGCAAGCAACATCGAACGCGATTTTGGCAGTTTCGACGAACTGAAGAGGCAGATGAACAGTGCCGCCACCACGCTGTTCGGCTCGGGTTGGGTGTGGCTGTGTCAAAACAAAGACGGAAAACTGGAACTGATGGCGTGCCCCAACGGCGATACGCCACTCAGGCATGGCAAAAACCCGCTGTTGGGATTCGACGTGTGGGAACATGCCTACTATCTCGACTATCAGAACCGACGTGCCGACCATGTGGCTGCACTTTGGGACATTGTTGACTGGGAGGTGGTGGCTGACCGCATGCAGTGACTCCCCCTCCCCACCCTTGAGAAGGTGTCGGATGCCACCGCCAACGGCATAGCGACATCTCCTCATGACGCTATCATTGAGCAAAGAGGCGGTGGCTGACATTTTGCCAACGTATCCCCTTGTAAAAACCAACCTGCAAAGGACTACACCTCCTCTTTTTCTCAAGGACACCCTGCTTTTTACTACCAAAAACATGTTTTACAACATATACCCCTATTTTTCTTACTGTAAATAGGATGATAATTCGTTTATTCTCCTTATATTTGCCAAAGATATTGTGAATTAAACGATATGTTATGTCAAAAACAAAGTTTGAATGGCGTTGCTTTTTGCTGATGACGCTATGCCTGTTCTGCATGATGAAGGGATTTGCAACTCCCGAAAAGGGCAAAGAATATACCTTATTATATATAACCTCATACGGTACGGACAGTTACCAGATGCAGGACCAGCTCTTGCATTATCTCAACGACAACTCCCACCGCGACTACTCTTACATACCTGCCTGCGAAGCCATGGGGTGTGATGCTCTGACCGATGTGAACAGTTGGCAGAAGCGTATGGATGATATTCTGAAGAAATACCCCAATCCCAAAGCCATCGTACTGCAAGGAAACGAAGCGGTCATCACCTACTTCTCCCCCAAAAACGAACAGTTCAAACATATCCCCGTATACGTGCTGCAATGTAACAGCCGACTGGCATGCCTGCCGGCTTCGATGGGCATAGCCTCGATGGTACCTTCGGAGAAAGGAGAACATATGCGGGATGCCCGAAGAATCATGGAGGGATTCAACGTGCGGTACTTGGAACTGACCTCTTACGACCCTTATGCCAACATGGATTTGCTGCAACGCCTCTACGGACATACCGAGGATGTGGCGGTATTGACCGACAACACCTACACCGGATGGTGCATGCAGCAAGAGATTAAAGAGGCACAATACCGCTATACCAAGTGGAATTTCCACTACATCGACGGGTGCTACCTGACCATGCAACAGGCATTGGAGCAGGTGAAAGCGTTACCGCCACACACCGTCATGCTGCTGGGATGCTGGAAGATAGACCGCGACAAGACCAACCACCTGAGTAATGCCGTATACGCATTCAAGGCGGCAAAACCGGCTGTGTTGCTGCCCGTGTTCAGTTTCTCGGGAGCCGGAGTCGGATATTGGGCTGTGGGAGGAAAAATACCTCGCAACCAGGGTAAGGAGAAGATGGCCATCGACTTCTTTTGTGCCGACCTCGACAAGGGTATGACCGGTGCTCCAAAGACAGTTACGCTGCCTTTAGAGTTTGTCTTTGATGAAACCCAACTGCCGGTGTAGGGACTTGCCAAGAGCGAATTGCCCGAAGGAGCCGTCTACCTCAATACAACCATCACCATGCGCGATTTCATACAACAATACAAGTGGCAGTTTATACTTGCCGGATGTATAGTCGTATTGCTGGTGGTGATCAGCATCGGGGCAGTCACCTATTCGGTACATATCACCCGATTGAAGATGAATTTGCAGAGTTCGGAGGCATCGCTCGCCGAAGAGAAAAAGCACCTGGAAGAGTCACTGGAAAAGCTGAAGAGTGCAAACGAGCGGGTGGAACAGGCAAACTTGGCGAAAACCTATTTCTTGTCAAACATGAACCACGAAATCAGGACTCCGCTCAACTCCATCGTGGGATTTTCGCAAGTGATTGTAGAGATGACACAAAACCAGCCCGAATTGGCTGAATATGCCCAGATTCTGAACCAGAATTCAGAGGGATTGCTCAGACTCATCAACGGACTGCTGGAGATTTCAGACATCAAGTCGGGCAAAAAGCTGATTCACATGAGCCGGACAGATGTAATCCCCTATCTCGAGGGTGCCGTTGAGAATGCCCGCTTCTTGTTGAAACCCGAGGTCAGCCTGTCATTCACCTCGCCATATGAGACCTTGATGATGTATACCGACCATGGACTGATTATGGAAGTGATGGCACACCTGTTGTCAAATGCAACGAAATTCACCACACAGGGCAGCATCCAAGTGATGGCAGAGAAAGATGAAACAGACAAAGAGTTGGTGGTGACTGTCACTGACACCGGTTGCGGCATATCCGACGAAATACGCAGGGTCATCTTTGACCGGTTCGACAAAGCCGATGAGTTTATACAAGGAACCGGCATCGGACTGACCGTTTGTCAAACAATTGTTGAAGCTATGGACGGACGCATCTGGTTAGACGATAGCTACCGCACCGGTGCACGCTTTATCGTGGCATTGCCTATTCGGGAACTTGGTTCAACAGACGTTTGATGGCAGCGTGTGCCTGCTCCTGCTCTATGCCTCTGCCGGCTGCAAACCGCATCAGCTTTCCATAGAGCTGGTAAGGGTCGGCAGTCTTCAGACTTTTCAGTTTCGACATCAGGAGCTGTTCGGTCATCTCCTCATACCCCTCTTCTTCTATTTCTGCCAATGCTTCGGCAATCAACGTGGCAGGAAGTCCCTTTTGCCGGAGATACAGGGCTATCTTCTGTTTTCCCCAATGGTTGAAACGGAACTTGTCGTTGACAAACGAGTGGCAGAAGCGCGACTCGTCGACATATCCCTCTTCCATCAGCCGGCAAACAATCCGCTGTTGCACCTCTTCATCAGCCACTCCCCATTGGCGCAGCTTGGATAACACCTCTGACGGGCAGTGCTCAGCACGCGAACAATAGCCTGTAGCCCGCGAAAAGGCCTGTTCTTCGGTCAATTCTTTCATAAAAAAAACAGTTATTCTACATACCAGAAATAGCTCCAGTAGGTATCACCGAACCGACGGTATGCGTAGTTTCGCTCCACCTGAGGATGAAGCTCTTGAGCCTGCAGTTCACCAAACAGCTTGAAGCGTCGGCGCACTTCAGGCGAAATCTGTTCGCGGCATTGCTCCTCATACTCGGGTACACGCTTGCAATAAAGCAACAACGCCTCCTGATAGTGCCGCCCGATGGGACGTGAGTTACCGTAAAAGGCAGCCAACGCACGGGTAAAAGTCTCAAGCTGGCGCTCAAGCAAGAGTGCACTCAGGTAATAGTCGACCGCCTTGCGGTTGGTTGAGTCGCTGCGGCATACACGGCGCAGATAGAAAGGGACGGTCTCACCCCGTTTGCGCGGGATGCCTCCCAGATAGTCGTATATTGCGGCATTCGTAATGGAAGACACCACCCCCTTCTCTTCATTGAAGAAGACTCCGCGCAATCCTACTTGCGGATAGCAGAACAGACGTTGCGACAACGAATCGGCTTGAGACAAGGCATAGATGCGGAGCGTCGACAAAGTATGGCTGGTGCCGAGCGACTTCTCCCCGATGGCCAATGCACGGTCTGTATCTCCCTGACTGATGGCATGGGAAACTGCCAACTCGTAACGGAACAGTTCATTGTTGTTGCCAATGTAACCCGTCATGCAAGAAAAGAGTGACAAGGTGATAAGGTTGGGAATTGCCTCAAGCGAGAATTGTTCTTTCTCAGGCATAGCGGGTGCAAACCGGCGGTGAAGGTAAACAAGCAGTGCAAAAAAGGCTCCCCCAAACAGGAATTGCCACCACGACCAGTCGAATGTAAGGTAGAACACATCCGATGAATTGTCACCCTTCAAACAGGTGAGCAACCCAAGACAGAAATAAGAGGGGAAAAACGAAACAGCCTGCCACATCCGATGGAAACGGGTAAAGAGATTGACCACCACTTGCAACATCCACAAGATGAGAGTGACCAGCAAAGCTCCTACCATTGGGGAGTAAGAGGCATCTGCTGTGGAGTAACCGGCATAGAGAGACGATAAGGTGTCGCCATGCCCTATCCACAGATAGACAAAGCTGAAGATGGCGAAAAGGAGTCCGCATGTGATTGAAACTGCTGTAACCCGAAAACGAATCATGTATGCATCGACTTTTAACGTGAGAGAGGCAGAGGAGAGCAATCGCCTTCTCTCCCCTTCCTCTCAAAATAACAATAATTTTTAGACTTGGTTTATTCCTTCTTTCTACGCAACACGACAGCCGAACGTGCCGGTATGTAGAGTTTCAGCCAACCCTTACGCGCTTTTGCATAGAGCGGGTCGTGCATGGTGAAGTGTGTGATGGAGTCATCGGTAAGTCCGAAACCACCAAACCCGGGTGCATCGGTGTTGAGTAAAACCTCATAGGCACCGGCTGAAACCAAAAAGCCATAATCGGCAAACGATTGCGATGGATTGAAGTTGAAAACAAAGAGCAAGTCTTTGCGCTTGTATGCAAGAACTTGGTCTCCATCGTTGTGCCAAACCTCTTCTACCGGATATTTTTGGATATTGCACAAGCTGGTAAGCACCTTTACCATTGCTTCGTCAAAATCTCCTAAGTAGTGGTAGCACAACTCTTTATCATCTACCAGATTCCACTGTCTGCGGGCATATTTATGAGACCATCCGTTACCTTCACGCGGGAAGTCAATCCACTCGGGATGCCCGAACTCGTTGCCCATGAAATTGAGGTAACCTCCATTGATGGTACTGGCTGTCAACAGGCGAATCATCTTGTGTAAAGCAATACCACGGGTAGCCGTGAGGTTCTCATCGCCTTTCTTGAAGTGCCAATACATGTCGGCATCTATCAACCGGAAGATGATGGTCTTGTCGCCTACCAAGGCTTGGTCGTGACTCTCGGCATATGAAATGGTCTTCTCGTCTTTACGCCGGTTGGTCACCTCCCACAAGAGACTGCTGGGTTTCCACTCCTCGTCTTTCAGCTCCTTGATAATCTTAATCCAATAGTCGGGGATGTTCATTGCCATACGGTAATTGAATCCATATCCCCCTGAAAGATAGGGAGCTGCCAGTCCGGGCATACCAGAAACCTCTTCAGCAATGGTGATAGCCCTTGGATTTACCTCGTGAATGAGCAGGTTTGCCAACGTCAAATAGCAAATGGCATTGTCATCCTGGTTTCCGTTGTAATAATCGGCATAGTTGCAGAATGCCTCGCCCAACCCGTGGCTATAGTAAAGCATAGAGGTGACTCCATCGAAGCGGAATCCGTCAAAGCGGAACTCTTCTAACCAATATTTGCAGTTGCTCAACAGAAAATGGAGTACCTCATTCTTCCCATAGTCAAAACAGAGTGAATCCCAAGCCGGATGTTCGCGACGATCTCCCGGATAGAAGTATTGGTTAGGGTCACCGGCAAAGTTACCCAGTCCCTCCACCTCATTCTTCACGGCATGAGAGTGCACAATATCCATGATGACGGCAATGCCCAGCTGGTGGGCAGCATCAATAAGCTCTTTCAACTCTTCGGGAGTGCCGAAACGCGATGAGGGAGCAAAGAAATTGCTGACATGATAGCCGAAACTCCCATAGTAGGGGTGCTCTTGTATAGCCATAATCTGGATGCAGTTGTATCCGGCTTTAGCCACACGGGGAAGTATCTGCTCGCGGAATTCGGTATAGCTTCCCACCTTCTCCTCTTGTGCAGCCATGCCGATGTGGCACTCGTAGATGAACAATGGATTTACCTTGGGAAAGAACACCTTTTTGCTTTTGAATTTATAGGGTTTCTCCGGATTCCAGACTTGAGCACTGAAGATTTTGGTCTCTTCATCCTGTACAACCCGATTGGCATACGATGGAATGCGTTCACCCGAACCACCTTCCCAATAGATCTTCAGTTTATAGAGGTCGCCATGCTTCATTGCAGAAGCCGGCAACTCTATATACCAGTTTCCGGAGTTGGGAATACGTTTCAGCTTGTACGCCGACAATTCTGTCCAATCGTTGAAATCTCCAATCAGGTAGATTTTGGTTGCGTTGGGAGCCCACTCGCGGAAAACCCATTTCTTGTTTTCACGATGCAACCCAAAATAGAGATGTCCGGTAGCAAAGTCAGAAAACAACCTGTTGCGTCCGGTCAATTCTTTCAGCTTCCTGGCAACTTGCTGGTGACGTCCGTTGATGGCATCGGCATAAGGTTCGAGCCAAGGGTCGTTAGCAAGCAGAGCCAACTTGGGAGTTTTCATAATAATCTTGTTTTAGTGGAAAGATATTAAGCTAACACTTTTACAATCACTTTCTTTACGCCAGTCTCAGTAATGCCGGGAGCATGACCGTCTTGCGGGAAGAAAATGGCAAACATACCCGGACGAACTTCCAAGTAAGACTCAGCCAATCCGGGGAAGAAAGTGATGTCTTTTTCTGCATTGTATTCAGCAGCAGGCAATGCATTGGCAGGGGTATATCCCATCACCTCTGTGCCTGAAAGGGGAATCTGGATGTCGATGAACTTGTTGTGAGTCTCCATCTTGGCCTCTTCTTTGGTCTTCGGCTTGGTTTCAGCCACGTTTACCACCAAATCAGCACCTTGCAACTGCACCTTTCCTACAGGCAGCGAAGCCAAGTCAGTTGTTTTCAGATATTCGATTGCTTTTGCAAACAAAGGATTCAGAGAAGCGTATTTCTCCAGATTTTCAAGTGTGTCAAGTACCATATTTTACTTTATTTTAAGTTAATAGATAGGTTTGTTTACGCGCAAATGTAGGGATAAAAAACCAAAAGCGGACTATTCTATCCCATATTTTTTCAATTCTTGGATGATTTTTAGCAATTCGTCGTGAATAATGCCGTTCGAAGCAAATACTTGATGACCGGAATAGAAGTCATTGCCTCCACTGAAATCGGTGACTTTTCCACCTGCCTGCTGAAGGATGAGACTGCCTGCCGCTATGTCCCACGGACCTAACAGTCCCTCAAAGCGTGCCTCAAATCTTCCGGCTGCAATGTAGCACAACTCGACTGCCGCCGAACCCATCAGGCGCAATCCACCCACATTGCCATAGAGACGTTCTATCAGGCGGACGATAAACGGACGGAACCGCTCGGCATCGTAAGGGAATCCAAGTTCTATGAAAGCTTGATCGAGATCGCTGACTTGAGAAACCTGAATCTCTTTCCCATTCAGGTAGGCAGGACTCCCCTTCCAGGCATAAAAGCACTCGTTGCGGCAGACCTCATAGACCACTCCCAACAATATCTCTTCGCGGTTACGCAAAGCAATGCTGACACAAAAGGGTGCATTGCCATGGATGAAGTTGGTAGTCCCGTCAAGAGGGTCGACCACCCAGCAATAGGTCTCGGTGGTAAGGCTCCCGCTCCCCTCTTCGGCTATGAATCCGGCTTCGGGGCATAACTCACGCAATCGTGAGACAATTCGGCGTTCCGACTCTTTGTCTACGTATGACACATAGTCGTGTGCATTCTTCTCTATCACATTCTCACGCCGGAAATGGCTACACTCTTCACGTAAAAATGCGCCGGTTTCAACGGCAAGCCGGCAAACCTCTTCGGTCAATCGTTCTAACTGCATCTTGTCTGGTGTTATCTGTAGTGCTTTGTTCACGTTATACTATATAAAAAAGCATTCAACCGGCATTGGTCCGGATGAATGCTTCGTTTCTCTTATTCATTGTTGACGATACGTCCCTTGTTGTAGACACCTTTCCGCACGATGTTACCGTCGGGATCTGTTTCAACAAACTCTCCGTGCTTTTCACCTTGCTTGAAATATCCGTCGTAACGGCTTCCGTCAACCTCTTCCTGCAATCCTTTCCCCTCTTTCTTTCCATTGACGTATCCGCCCTTGTATTTGATGCCGTCTTTCGCGCGGAAAATACCTTGTCCGTGCTCAACGTTGTCTTTCCATTCCCCTTCGTATTCATCACCGTTTGCCCACGTATGCTTTCCACGTCCGTTGCGCTGGTCGTTTTGCCATTCTCCCACATAAACGGCACCACTTGCCCAAGTGAATGTACCGTGTCCGTGCTGCTCTCCGTTGACAAATTGCCCTACATACTTGTCTCCATTCTGGTAGACCGACATTCCTTGTCCGGTGCGCTTCCCTTGCTTGAAGTCGCCCTCATACCGGTCTCCGTCACTGAAGATATAGATGCCTCGTCCGTGCTGCAAGTCTTGTTTCCACTCTCCTATATACTGGTCTCCGTTGGCATAATAATAGGTTCCCTTACCCTCTTTGACTCCGGCTTTCCATCCGCCTTCATAGCGTTCTCCGTTAGCCCAACTCAACATGCCTTGTCCCTCTTTAAGGTCGTTCGCCCATTGTCCGGTGTATGAGTCTCCATTCTTCCAGGTGTAGGTTCCCTTCCCTTCACGCTTGTCGGCAAACCAGTTTCCCTGATACATGTCTCCGTTGAAGTAATACATGGTACCGAATCCCTGCTGGTAGTCAGAGTCCCACATACCTTCATAGCGGTTATTGTTGGTGAAATGCAGTGTCCCCTTACCGTGTTGCATGTCCTGATACCATGCTCCTTCATAACGTTCTCCATCGGGGAAAATATAGACACCTTGTCCTTGTCGTTTGCCCTTTACATATTCTCCCTCATACACGTCTCCATTCTTGCAAATGGTCTTTCCCGTACCATGGGGCTTCCTTCCTTTCAACTCACCGGTATACACATCACCGTTTTTAAAAGTGTAAGTTCCTATTTTGGTCGGCTTTGTCTGTGCCGACAATAGGACTGACGATAAGAACAAGACTAAGATTGCTGATATATTCTTTTTCATTCAATTCGTTTTTTACGCAGACGGTCTGAAAAAAAAGTGCAGACGGTCTGCCGTTAAATCTCCATACAAAGGTAGGACTTATTCGACAAAATAGATGCTTTCATTAAGTTTTCTTTTGTTTTTAAAAGGTTTTCATGGCAAACTTCTACATTTTTTTACCCGCTATGACCTCTATTTGCTCTTCGGGACGGAGATATTTCACGGCTAATTGACGGATTTCTTCAGGAGTAATGGTGCGGATGGCATCCACCAATCCGGTATAATAGGTCTCGTCAAGTCCGGCGGTATCAAGGAATATCCACGTGTCGGGAAGTGAAAACACCCCTTCACTGCTTCTGCATATCTCTCCCATCATGTAGTTTTGCACCAGAGCCAGCTCTTGCTGAGAGACCAGCTCCTCGTGCAACCGTTTCATCTCATGCTTGATTTCACGCAGGGTCTCTTCTACATATGCTGTTCCTGCTTCGGTGGATACGCTGAGTATGCTGTGGTATGGATAATCCTGGATAGCCGCGGCTATGTGGTAGGTGTACCCTTTTTCTTCACGTATGTTTGCCATCAGGCGGCTTCCGAAGTATCCTCCAAAGAGGGTTATCAATACACATGCCTTTGCATAATCGGGATGCGTGCGGTCAATAAAGAGTGTACCCACCCTTATGGCACTCTGCACCGAATCGGGATGTTCGATGAATATCCGCTTCTCGGTGGTCGGTGTTACCGGCTGGGGTGACATGGGCTGTTGTTGGGCACTGTTTCCCCATGCCTCTTTTCCGAAAGCTTGCTCGACAAGTCCTATCATCTCTTCATCGATGTTTCCTGAGAGCATGATGGCACAATTGCCGGAATGATAATACCGGTTATAGTATTGGCGCAAATGTCCGGTGGTTATCAAATCATAGTCTTCCAACTTGGCAAAATGTCCGCAAGGGTGTCCGCTCCCGAACAGAGACCGGTTGAAACACTTGTGCGCCATCACACCCACCTTCGAACTGTTTACCATATACTGCTGACGGTTTGCATCCACCATCACCTTGAACTCAGCTTCGGGGAAGGTAGGCTCTTTCAGCAAGAGGGCTAACAGCGAGAGTGTCTTGTCAAAGTCCTTGTTGAGCGAATAAAGCGATAACTGATTGTAGTTGAGTGTAGTGTTCGTACTAATCCACGCGCCATAATAGTCGAATGTTTCAGAAATCATGCCGGAAGTCAGTTCACCGGCTCCTTCGCGTAGCATCCGGTTCGTAAACAAAGCCTGCAAGGGCATCTCCTGTTGCCAGATACCTGCATTGATAAGGATATCCATGCGGATACCCTCCCGCTGGTCGGAACGGAAGAGACTCAAGGGGATTCCATTGGGCAATATACGACGTTCGGGAGTCTGCAACTCAAACTTTTCAATGGCATTGATAGGTGGGCATTTCGTCCGGTCAATCATTCGGCTGTTATTTTTATTATTATAATAAGGTATAGTGGCTCTGACTGCTTTGGTTCGAAGAGCCGATTGTTCCCTTTTTCGCTGTCGCTCAAAGGAACTTTTCCGGTAACTCCTTTGCAAGTTCTACTTGCAAAGGTCGGATTTGATTATTGGTTCTCGAGGTTTTTCTTCAGAAACTCTTCAGCACGCTCCAGGTCTTCCGGAGTGTCTATGCCGATGGTCTCTACTTCAGTGATTCCTACCTTTATACTATATCCGTTCTCCAACCAGCGCAATTGTTCGAGAGACTCTACCTGCTCTAACGTCGATTGCGGCAACCGGGTTATCGCTCTCAACACATCAGCCCTGTAGGCATAAAGTCCTATATGCTTGTAGAACGTGTGATGTCCTAACCAGCTTTCAGGCTCTTTTCCCCTGAAATAGGGTATGACCGAACGGCTGAAATAAAGTGCACGATAATTTTTGTCTATAACTACTTTGGGAGAATTCGGATTAGCCAGCTCCTCGAAAGAGGCATCCGGTGAGAAAGGTTTTACCAGTGTGGCTATGTCGATGGCAGGATCTTCAAAACAAGACTTTATAGATTCCAGTTGGGAGGGTTGGATAAAAGGTTCATCGCCTTGGATGTTCACCACCACATCGTACCCCTCGCCTATCTTGGTATAAGCTTCATAACAGCGGTCGGTACCACTCCGATGGTCTACAGAGGTCATCACCACGTTGCCTCCAAACTCTTTGACTACAGCCTCTATCCGTTCGTCGTCTGTCGCAACGTAAGCATCGTCCAACACACCGCTCACTTGTTCGTAGACACGTTGTATAACAGGTTTACCTCCTAACAGCGCAAGAGGTTTTGCCGGGAAACGGGTAGAAGCATACCTCGCGGGAATAATTCCTATAAACTTCATTCCTATATCTGTGTTTTTATATTTATGGTTGTGCAAAAGTACAAAAAGAATTTGGTAATGTTGTATTTTTCTCTTTATTTTGCACTCAATAAACGGTTATAGGACGTAAGATGGCAAGTTATATAGTATTGTGTATGGGTAGCAACCAAGACGGTGCGTTGCATTTGCAACAAGCCCACTCCCTGTTGCTCGAAGCCGGTTTGCGGTTGCAATGGGCAAACAGCCAAGTCACACAACCGATAGACTGCCCCTGCCCCAACAACTTCGTCAACCAAGTGGGAGGCGGATATACTGACTATGACTATCCCCGGCTGAAGCAGAAGCTGAAAGAGATAGAGAGCCAATGTGGACGCAGACCGGAGGACAAGCAAGCAGGCATCGTAAAACTGGATATTGACCTGTTGAGATTCGGAGACCAATACTACAAGCCCGACGAATGGGACAGAGCCTATATTAAAGACGGATTAAAAGAGATACAAGCAAGTGAAACGGAGAATAAGAGATAGACACTACCGCCTGATAGCGATTATACTCACCGCCCTGTGTATGGCAGCATGCAGAGGAAACAGAGTCGGGTTTGAAACCGTTTGCCTGACAGACTCTGTACAGTTGGTGGCTACCGGCGAGATGATAACCGACAAGATACCTTCATGCTATTACGACTGCTGTTTCACATTTGCCAGACAAAATGGGACAGACGATACGGTGGCTACTAAAATCAACAAGGTATTGGCTGAACGCATACTGAATGTAAAGAACGCCTATGCTGAAGAGGCTCTGCAACAGGCATGCCAACGCTTTGTTGAAGACTACAAGGGAGATGTGGCTCCTTTTTACCTCTCCGAGTTTGCCAACAAGCCAAACGGAAAGAGTGTCAAAGAGGCACGGTGGTACAGCTATGAAATGAGACTCAAGACCGGAGTGACCTACAGCCACGACGGAGAGATTGCAAACTACCGGAGTGAAGAGACAACCTATCGGGGCGGTGCTCATGAAAACAATTATGAGACCTGGCTTACCTTCAACACAGCAACGGGCGGCCTCATAGCGTTGGAAGATTTAATCGCCACAGGCAAACTGCGGATAACGGATGCCGACGGACAAACGGGTCAGACAACACCTGACTTAGCCCTCATCAAGAAACTACTCTTGGACAAACTGCTTGCCCGCTACGACGTTTCCACCCTCGAAGGGTTAGAAGAAAAAGGAGTGCTCAGATGGGCTGAAATCTACATCCCTGCCAATTTTATGATTACTGACGAAGGCATACGCTTCTTATACAATCCCTACGAGATTGCACCCTGGTCACACGGGAAAATTATATTGGAGATAAACCAACTGCGCGTGGAATTGTAATTTAAGCAGCAACCACCCCCTTTAACTCTTAATTTTTAACTTTTAATTTTTAACTCTTAACTTTTAATTTTTAACTCTTAACTTTTAATTTTTAACTCTTAACTCTTAATTTTCTCAATGAACAAAATACTCACCTATTTCAACGGCACTCTTACCGAACGGCAGATAGAACAGTTTGCTGCACTCGGTGCTTTATACGAAGAGTGGAATGCAAAAATCAATGTGATTTCAAGAAAAGACATCGGCAACCTCTATGAACACCATGTGCTGCACTCGTTAGCCATAGCCAAAGTAATAAACTTCAGACCGGGAACACGGGTGATGGACTTAGGATGCGGCGGCGGTTTTCCGGGCATCCCTCTTGCCATCATGTTCCCGGAAGTGCAATTCCATTTGGTTGACAGCATCGGGAAGAAAATAAAGGTGTGCGATGAAGTGATAAAAGCGATAGGTCTTGAAAATGTCACCACGCGCCACCAACGTGCCGAGGAAGAGAAATCAAAGTTTGACTTCGTGGTCAGCCGTGCGGTCATGCCCCTACCCGACTTGGTGAAAATCATCCGTAAGAACATACAAAAAGAGGGACGGAACGCTTTACCCAACGGACTGATCTGCCTGAAAGGCGGTGAACTCGAAAACGAAATCGGCACATTGAAGCACCGCGCTGTCACAACCGAGCTGAAAGAGTTCTTCACTGAAGAGTTCTTTGAAACAAAAAAAGTCGTATACGTCAACTTGAGTGCCTGAGAAAGGAAACAATTTATCAACTGTCAAGATGGAACAACTAAAAATCATCCGGTTTGTATTTAACATGTTGGGGGTAAACACCTACCTCCTGTTTGATGAATCCACACGCGAAGCCATCATCATCGATGCCGCATGCTATAGCCACGACGAGTCAGAAAGGTTACACCAATACATCACACAAAACGGACTCCATCCCACCAGGCTGTTGAACACCCATTTGCATTTCGACCACATCTTTGGCAACCGCTTCATCTACGACCACTATGGATTGAAGCCCGAAGCACACCCTGCTGACGAAGATTGGCTATTGGAAGCCAAACAACGTACCCGGATGTTCGGCTTGGAATTTCCGGGAGAAACCATAGCACTCGGACATTACTTGGCTGATGGAGAAAAGATAGAGACGGGAGGTATGGCATTGACTGCCATTCATATTCCGGGACATTCAGCCGGAAGTCTGGTCTTTTACGAAGAAAAACAGCAGGTTCTCTTTACGGGTGATGTGTTGTTTAATGGAAGTGTAGGACGTGCCGACCTGCCGGGAGGAGACATGAACCTGTTGGTAAAAGGTATACGCGAGCACCTGACAAACCTGCCGCACGAAACACTTGTCTTGCCCGGACATGGAGAGCCAACCACCATTGGCGAAGAGCTTACCCACAACCCCTATCTGTAAAATACTCGAAACTTACGATTCTTTATCCGTTGCTCTCTATATATAATAAGGTATATAGAGCAACTTTTTTATGTCGTCAGACCACATATAAATGTTTTAAAAAACGGTATATCTCCTGGGAGGAGATGTACCGTTTATGGTGCAAAGATACGGCTTTTTT
>JAFUPU010000043.1 GCA_017472635.1 Bacteroidaceae bacterium | reverse complement strand
CCGCCATCAGCATACTTTTCTTTCTTTTCGTCATGGTTATTTTTGTTTGTTATGTTCTGCAATAGTCTTTTTCACAAACTTGAAGAGGCTGCCTTTGCTGTAACCTATATCTGTCGCAATAATCTTTCCTTCAGGCGAAATGAGGAAGTAGTGCGGGATGTTGCGTATCCCGAAGTGGGCAAAGATGCCGTTTTCCCTTTGTAGGTCGTTCCAGTTGTACCACGTGATGCCGTGCCGTGCAGAAGCCCTGCGCCATTCTTTTTCCGAGTCCTGACTGATGCTGATCACCTCCAACGAATCGGCCATCTGCTCAGAAATCTCTCTCATTTCGGGGAAACTTTCGATGCAAGGGCCGCACCCGGAGAACCAGAAGTCGAGGAGGAGGTACTTTCCCCGCAACTCTTGCAGGTGGTGGACATTGCCCAAGGTGTCTTTCAGCTCGATGTCTTCGGGAAGCATCCTCCCCACCGTCACCACTTGGGGAGGGAAGAGGTTGTTGGCAATGCTCTGTCCGCGATACGAGGCTTTCAGCCGTTCGTCCATACGGTCGTAGAGCTGTATGCCACGGGCGCGTGCCACGGTGTCTCTTGTTATTTTGAATTTCAAAGAGATTCTGTACAAGCGTTCCATCCACGCCTCGTCGGGAGTTTCCGTATCAAGCAATGCCTCTTCCTTGTCAATCAGTTGCATGTTGATACTGCTTTGCTGGCTTCTCAATTCCCTGAGCCGAGCCTGCATCTGCTTCCGCTCTTCGTCTGACGGACGTTGTTTCCCGTCGCGTCCGCCCTCATATCTCTGCATCAGCGGGGCATGTTCCATGTCAATCCGATGTAGCTGGCTACGTTCAGCTTGCACAGCCTCGCGGAATTGGTTCTCGGTCTTCTGTGCTGCCACATTGCTCTCTATCTGCCAGGCAGAGTAGTCCAGTCCGTCCCCCGTAATCCGGATGTTGGCACCGGGCTCTATCCAAAGGAAACTGTAAGTCTGTAGTCCGATGTCAAAGTTGTCGATACTTGCAGAGTGGACTCCCTCAATTTCAGTCTCCACCTCAAAGCGGAACTTGCCGTCCATCACCGTGTCACGGGCGATACGGTTACCCGCGTTCCCATCATACTCATAAAGCTCTATCACCAAGCTGTCCGGCACATTGGCCAGTTCGCCTTCAATCACGATTGTCTCTCCCTGTGGTGCATTAGTGCACGCCATCAGGCTCACGACGGCCATCATCAGTGCAGCCATCTGGATGCTTTTCTTTCTCATAATCTCTATATCTTTGTTTGTCTTACTTTTCCTGGTACTCTTCTTTGTGGCAAAAATAGTCGTTTCCCATCTCTCCTCCAAGGGTAAAGTCAAAAAACGTCTGTTTCTGATGTCAGAATGTCTAATTTTTAGACACCTACATATTATATAAGCGTATCTTTGTGGCAAAAGTAAAGTCTAAACTTTGCTTTTTCAGAGAAAAAAACTGAAAAATCCCGTTTAGAGGGGGCGGAAAATCTAAAACTTCTGTTTAGATTTCCTTTTTGCCCAAACGTGAGGAGGAAATCTCAGAAAAAAGTGAATTGTAGAGGAAATAAGGAAAAAAGAAAGGCGAAGATGCAGCAGATATAAAAATAAAGCTTTATATTTGCCGCTATATTTTTACGTCCATAAAATTTACGCCCATAAAATTTCGCATAAATGAGATTCTACGATAGAACAGAGGAGTTGCAAGAATTGCAAGAGATGATGCGCCAATCTTTTGAAGACCATTCGCGCCTGACGGTGTTGACGGGACGGAGGCGTATAGGCAAAACAAGTCTCGGACTGAAAGCCATGGAAGGGACTCCCATGGTGTATCTCTTTGTGAGCAGAAAGAATGAAGCTCTGCTTGCCCAAGAGTATGCGCAGTTGGCAGCCACAGAATTGGACGAATACATCCCTGACAATATCATTCGGTTCAGCGACATATTCCGTATGCTGATGGAGATTGGCAGACGAAAGAAATTCAACTTGTTCATTGATGAATTTCAGGAGTTCCTGAATGTCAACCCGTCAGTCTTCAGCGATATGCAGAACATTTGGGACAGACTGCGTAAGGAGACGAACGTCAATCTGGTCATCAGTGGTTCGGTGTTTACCCTGATGGAAAAGATCTTCAAAGATGAAAAGGAACCGCTTTTTGGACGGGCAGACCTCATGATGAAACTTCAACCTTTCACCACTACTGTATTACAGGAAATTCTTCGCGACCACAAAGCGGATTTTGAAGCCGACGATTTGTTGGCCCTTTACTGTATCACCGGAGGTGTACCAAAATACGTGGAACTGTTGATGAACAATGGCTGCACCACTTTGGAGCGAATGCTTCGCTTCATCACCAAGAGTGATTCTCCCTTCATAGACGAAGGGCGCAACATGCTCATACAGGAGTTCGGCAAACAGTATGCCACCTACTTCTCCATACTTGGATGTATCGCTGGTGGTGAAGTGACCCAAACTGACATCGAGGCCAGACTGGGAGAAAAAAGTCTGGGAGGACAGCTGAAATTGTTGGAAGAAAAGTACGAACTCATCCAAAAGAAACGCCCTATACAGTCCAAGCAGGCTTCACAGTCTGTACGCTTCGAAGTGAAAGACCTTTTCTTACGCTTCTGGTTCCGCTATTTCGACCGCTATCGTTCGTTGATTGAAATCGGGAACATGAAGGGGCTTGCCCAAATCATCAAGAACGATTATCCTGTATATTCCGGCTTCTGTCTGGAGCGTTGGTTCAGGCAAAAGTTAATGGAGTCATACCGGTATGCCGACATTGGCGGATGGTGGTTGCCCAAACAGAAAGAACCTTACGAGCTTGACATTGTAGCCGTCACCCTCGATGGTGAAGTGGAAGCCTACGAGGTGAAGCGGCAACGTAAGAAGTTCAATCCCTCCCTTTTGGAAGAAAAAGTAAAGGAAATGCAGAAACATCTGTTCAAGCATCAGACCATCCACACCGATTGCTTGACGCTTGATGAAATGATGTAGTTACAACTCTTTGCCTGTCAATTCTTCCATTCTCTTTGTCAAGGTATTGCCTCGCAAATTTGTTGCAATAATCTGACCGGTTGAGCAATCAATAAGGAAATTGGCGGGTATGCCCTGCACACCGTATGCTTCGGTGGTATTCTTTGCGTCCGTACGCAGGACGTTTGTCCACTCCATTCCCTTTTCCTTTATAGTCTGCATCCATTTGTCCTTGTCGTCTTCCTTATCGATG
>JAFUPU010000042.1 GCA_017472635.1 Bacteroidaceae bacterium | reverse complement strand
TGTCTTCATAGAACGTTAGTTTAATTAATAATTCTTGATTCATATCTCTTTTCCGGTTCGTGGGCAAAGTTAACAAATATATTCCGATAAATATTTACCCCCCCGTTTTAATTTTAATTAACACTTTATAAATATAGCACACAAATAAGAAACATTCTCACATTATCTGTGTGCTACAAATTTAATCTTCGACCATCACCTTTCCGCTCTCGCGGTGTCCGTCGGGATAGGTGACAATATAGAGGTAAGCGGCAGGAGCATGGGGGGCTTCCAATACAGCCTCTCCACCGGCAAAGGTTGCTTCACCCACCTTTACGGCATCGAGGGTATAAAGCTCAACCCGGGTGGCGGTAGGGGAGGTGAAGTGTAGGGTGGAAGCAAAAGAATTGATATGCAAATTAGGATACTGTGTATTTTTTATTATGTTTGGAATTTCTCCTATCCATTCTTCCGACTTGTCGGAAGAAAAGATAATATTCCCATCACGTTTAATCCAAAGCACTTTCCAATATGTCAATCCTGGCAATATGACCTCCGGCACTTTATATCCAAGTATACAGCTGTTTCTATTTAACTCTGAAACCCTACCAATGTTGCGTATCATAACAAAATCGTTGTTAGAAAGATACTGGTATTCTTTCCCTGCTACATAAACAGTTTCATAATTTGTGTCGAGTTCCGTTTCTTGCATTTCTATACCTTCCTCTTTTTCGCGAAGATATTCAATTCTGATAGAAGAAGTCTTCTCCCAATTGAAGTCATACAATTTAAATTCATGTGGATACTCTTTTGTATGTACCCATACGATTCCTGCATGTTCTCGGATACTTATATCCGCATATTTTCCATTGAGCAGAATTTTTTTATATGCCGTATTGTTGATGATAGTATCTTTATCCACTGTATACAGATTGTAATATGTGGTGTCTATCGGCATCCCCAATTCTACTACTACTTCTTTCCACTCCATTCCGTTCGGGAAGATAATTTGTTCATTTTGAGAGAATATCTCGCAACATAGCAATAAACTTATACAGATACATACTGTTTGTTTCATTTTTATCATTTTTTTACGACCTTAATTATATAATACTTATTTTTTGTAAGTTTCTGAACTGCAAAAGCAGCCCAAGATTTTACCATGTCAAAAGATTACTTAACTATATGTTGTAAAAAACAGAATTTCCTTGGTTGACATGGCAAAAATACAAATAAAATATTAGAAGACTCACACTTTTCAGTGGAATATTTTAGTTATGAAGCTTTTTATGCTCTTTTGTCTTTACATTGGAGTTCCTATAGCTTACATCCTTCGTTGCGAGTTTCAAAAGAAGCACCGATTGGGCATGAAAAATTATCCCCGAAAACAACTTCGGGGGCATCAAATATGACATGAACTCCTTCTGGTATTATGAATTGACCAGAAACATATATACTTTGTGCTGCTTTGTACATAATCAAATTTGATTGATTGTCATCAGGAAAACTGTTTAGTGTGAGTTCACTTTCGCAGAAGTTACGAACCTCATGCCTTAAATTGATAGTTGGATCCCCAAGAATAGTCATCCCATAGCTCCAATGTATTTCTGTTTCAGAATGACTGTTCCCATTATATCTTTTCCACCATGAGAGATATGCCTCCCCTACATTTTTACCAGTTATCGAAAATTCAGTAAGTCCTTGTGCATGTACTTGGCTTATTCCCAAAAGGAATGTTAGTGTTAGTAATATATGCTTCATGTTTTTTGGTTTTAATGGGTTTGAGTTGCAAATTTAATCTTCGACCATCACCTTTCCGCTCTCGCGATGTCCGTCGGGATAGGTGACAATATAGAGGTAAGCGGCGGGAGCATGGGGGGCTTCCAATACAGCCTCTCCACCGGCAAAGGTTGCTTCACCCACCTTTACGGCATCGGGGGTATAAAGCTCAACCCGGGTGGCGGTGGGGGAGGTGAAGACCAAAGACTGAGCTGCGGCTTTTACATAGGTGTTGTCAGCGATTGGCTGTAGTATGTTGTTTGTCCACGGAGTAGTACAATCAACAAAGTCAGGATGTAGATACAAGACCTCTTCATTCACGCACATACAGGTAATACG
Organism: Bacteroidaceae bacterium; assembly: GCA_017472635.1. Taxonomy (GTDB): domain Bacteria; phylum Bacteroidota; class Bacteroidia; order Bacteroidales; family Bacteroidaceae; genus Phocaeicola_A. The sequence goes on along the minus strand of JAFUPU010000042.1, from coordinate 53,942 downwards.
GCTGGGGTTGAAAAAGATGTCTCTGCCGATATCTGCCCTGTCAATCGGAAAAATGCGTGCCAAAGAGCCTATACCCTCAATCCATGTATCTTCACGCTGTCCCGTTATATAAATCCGCTTACGCATCATTCCATTGATTTCTACAGAGTCAACTTCAGATACTGTGCAAGTGTCGTATCTGAAGTATTGTTTGGAAGGACTCAATGGGTCGGCATACCAATGTGCCCCCAATAAGGTGACGGTATCTCCTTCTTGTACCGTAAAGTCATAGCAGAGTTCGATGCGTCCGTCACCGATTGCAAAGACTTTACCGTTGAAATCCTGCAAATGGTCAAACCAATGCCAATAGCCGGTGTCGGTCCTACCGATAGTGAATGTGCCGGGTCTGACCTCCTCTTTCAGCATGATTTGCCTGAACAGACCTTTTACTTCATTGTCGTAGTTCCAGTTTTGTGTCCATACCATTCCCTCTTGCATCCAAGGCGTAGCATTTGTACTTGCCATCTCCCCATTGAAGAAGAGCGTCTTTCCGCCTGATTCCATTTGATAGAGGGTCTCCCAAGATGAAGAGCCGTTTGTAGGACGTAGTTCCCAACGGTCTAAGAAGGGTGACTGCACACTGCCTACTCCCTCTATCCATTGTTCATGACCAAAGTCTATCACTTTACGTCCTTGCTTTTCATATACATTCAACACCTTTATATAGTTATCATAATCAGTTTTCTTTTCTCGTGTGAATCCCAATTCGTAACTGCAAAAGAGACTGTCTCCAGTCTGCAGATTGAAGTCGTAAAGCATATTTGGTGTTCCGTCCTCAAATATGAAGTTGTCTTCCTCTTCCGGATAATACCAAACCTGTCCGTCTTGTTCTCGGATAGCTCCATAGTAAGCAGTGTCACGAAAGAATTTCTTCCACGTCTGTCCGTTTATCACTGTATCTGTCCCCAGCGTGTAACATACGGTGGTATTGCTATAATCAGATTTTCCGAATGAGAAATTCTCGTAATGAGAATTACAATACCACTTTGTTCCAGTTATCGAGAATTCAGTAAGTCCTTGTGCATGTACTTGGCTTATTCCAAAAAGGAATGTTAGTGTTAGTAATATATGCTTCATGTTTTTTTGGTTTTAATGGGTTTGATTTGCAAATGTATATATATAATTTTGATTGAACAAGGAATCATGAAAAAAATCATGACTCCTTGTTGGAATTTAATAAATAGCCCCCTGTGGCATATTCATTGTTCCTCCTTTATCCACTTGCAGGTTTCCACCTGCAGAACGCAGGTTTATTGTGGAGTTTTGAGTGACATTCAATGTTCCACCATCCTTTATCACTATATCCGCATTCGTAATGGTTCCTCCATTGATGTTCAGTGTTCCTCCATCCATTACATAAATTCGGTATGGTTTCCTCATATTGAGTATTACACCTTCAGGAATAGTAAATGTGCCAGACCGCACAATTATATCATTAGAGAACGTTCCTCCTGACCATGTAGTACTTGACGTAATAACCCATTGGTCTTTATACCCATTGACATACTCTGACGTATTCTCTGTATCGAAATGTGTACGTCCCCATTCAATGGCTGAAGATTTTCCTTTTGTTTCCCACATATAGATAAGTCCTATTTTATCACCGACGATTATTTCATTTAAACCATCATTGTCTGTATCAGCTATACAGATTCCATTGTCTATAAAGTATGTAGTGTATAATGGAAATCCGACAATATCCTCACCGTGATTGTTTATCGCATAAATCTTATCATCCATATGGAAAACGATGTCAACGTTGTTGTCTCCATCTATATCTGCAAGAATCGGAGTTGTTAAATTATTACTCCAGATAACGTTAGGGAATAATCCTCCAAAATAACGATTCAAGCATAATGTTCCATCACGATTCCATGCACGTATATAGTTTGTACCTAAAGATACAATTTCCAATTTACCATCATTGTTAATATCTCCTACTGAAATACTATGGCAAATTCCGTGATTCGTAGAGGTGGCATAAGGAATAGAAGCTGAATTACTATTCCCGTCAAATCCTGACAAACAGCTTCCGTCTTGCTTTATGACATAGATATAACCAGGATCGGTTTTGCTCGCAACTATAATATCCTTCTCTCCATCTGCATCAAAATCGCAAACTATAGGTGTAGAAGTGATATTACGGTTGTTGCTCTCCGTGAAAAATACCGATCCATTTTTAAGTGTCCCATCATAATTCCAAACGTATAATTGAGAACCTGACGGACTTATTATTTCTTTGTAACCATCTTCGTCAAGATCTGCAACAGCAAGATTGCCATAAGAACTGTTTAAATTTCCTTCACCGATAGTTCGTATAAGATTTCCTCTACAGTCATAAATGGGAATTTGCTGTGTACCGCCTTCACTCCTCAATATAATTTCTTTTTCTCCTTTACCGTTTGCATAGTCAATGTCCGTGACAACAGCACTTCGATAGAATGCAGAAGTTAGTTGCCTGTCCCATAATGAATCAGGTTTATGATTTCCATCTTCATCTTTGGATGAATAGCAGATGACATGATTGTCTGTATAGGTGTCATTTCTTGTCAATGCAATAATACATGGTTCTCCCGTCCCATAAATGTCGGCAACGGTAGGTGTGGCTTCTGCATTCCATGGAATTTCATCATATCCACTGAATGATGTCACATTCATGTCAATATCAAAAGGTTCTGTTCCATCAGGTCTTGCTATGACAATAGTACCGGCTGTACGTTCATAATGCTTTGCCATTAGGATTATTTCTTGTTGCCCATCGTAGTCAAAATCAACCGTCGTAGCTTCTCCTACATAACAATGATTATCCGTTGCTAATGCAATAGGATAGAGTCCACTGGTAGGGTAAACAGTCCATGCTTTTATTGGAGATGATAATGGACCTTCTAATAATGAAGAGTTGACAGCAGATATTTTGTAGTAGAATTCTTGAGCCATATTCAAGTCTTCATCAATATAATATCCACCTGTTAAAGGCAGCTTATTCAGCCTTGTATAAACGCCATCTATGGTATTAGAACGATATATATGGTAGCCATATGCTCCATACAAACCAGTCCAGTATAGTGTAATTGCTTTTTCGTTTGACTTAAATTTCACAATTGTATTGCTTGCAATAATTCCTACAGATTTGAAATCAACAATGCAACTATCCAATACAACTCCATTCCCACATAGCTTTATTTTGAGATTAAGTTCATTTTCATTTTGATAAGAATCTGCTATTTTAATGCTGTATTGCGTATCACTAAGCTTTGTGCAAAAATCAAATCCTTCAGTCAATTCATCCAGTTCAATGTGAAGGTCAGAGGCTGTTACATTTCCTATTTTTTGGAATTCAGTCGTAAAAGTATAAGTGTCTCCTGCTGAAACAGTCGTATTAGGACTTTTGGTATGCGACACAATTTTATATTTGGGAGAAATCAAATCAACCCGAAATGTATCAACGTCGTAAAAACCATCTTCTTTACTCATTGTAAGATAGAACGTCACTGCATTGAAATCTTTTCGTGAAATATCTGGTGCATCAGGAGCAACAGTGAATACGAAATTTTCTAGTGTCGTAAGTGTTTCACCGCTCTCAATACTACCATAGTTACAAGTTGATTTATTTATCGTGATATATGGAGATTCTGTGTACAATCCAGTATATACAGGTTCAGAAGTGAATAAACCGTCATTCTTTATGGAGATGTTCAAACTGACTCTTTCACCAGGAGATACAATCCCATTATTTCCCGACAAGAATGCAATACTGTCAATGGTCAGTGTTGGTTCGACAGCCTGTACAGGAATTGCTGTTTCAAATGGTTTGAAATTTTTAGCCGTAACAGTCACATCTATATCCCCTCCTGTCAGCGGTTTGAAACAAAAACAATGAGTATTTGTATCTTCTATTCTTGCCACTGTATATATTTCCGTATCTTTCATGATGCAGACTGTTGCAGCCTCCCCTTCAGGAAGATTGCTTATCTGTATCTCAATTTCTGTTGTCTCGTTGTGGTGTGCAACTGTACTTTCGGGAGAGACTGAAACTTCAAGAACTTTTGGAACATCAGTCCATACCGGCATTTCTGGATCTCCTAAAAGATGAAGACGATGACGTTGTCCGTAACTCTTATGCTTGATTAATTTCAAATGGATATATCCTATATTATTTTTTGTTTCTTCTGTAAACAATTGCGTTAAAGCACTCTCAAACAAATAGTCTTCATTGCTCCATCCCGCATCGGAGTTCCCAATGTAAGCAACTGTATTCCCTTTCTTCAACAACCCCCAACCAATACAGTCTTGGCTGAAATTAGCTGTATTGCAACTCCCAGAAAAAACAATGTTTTGGTAAGGAGAATCTTCAAGTCCCTGTATATCTGTTTGATTTATTCCTTCTCCTTTAATTTTTGTCGAAGTACCCAATTGGAACGTATGTCCATGGTCATCATGGTATATGAGATGTGGATATCCGTGCGGAACACCTCCATTTAGAGCTGAAATAAAACCATTCTTACTTAATTCTTCACCATATGTGACATCATACTTTTTTTTATGTACAGTACTATTACAACTACAATTAAAATGATCAAACAAATACCAATATTTCCAATCTGTAGGGAGATGGGTTATTCTGTATTCATCTACATCATTCATTGCACCGAATGTATAATTGTCTCCGATAAAAGCTATAGCTGCAAGTAAATTTTTGACATAAGAATAATCTATTTCTAAATTATTTTTCTCATAATGAATAAGTTTGTTTATGTATTTCCTAGCTTCTTGACTTGTAGAAACCGGTAATCTCCCTACACAGATGTTTCTAATGTCACTACTATTCCATTCTTCTGTTTCCCATTCAATTGAAAAATACGGGTCTACATAACAAGCATCAGTCGGGTATGATTTTGTATCCTCGTCATTAACTGTTTTTGCCATTCTTGCAGGAATAATATCAATATCTCCTCCTAATAGCAGATACAGCCCTTCATCTCCCCAATTGTTACCAAACTCAATCAGATAATTTCTTATTTTTTCCACTAAGTCTGCGCCAATATATTCATTCTTTATCTCTTCTATTGTTTTGATAATAGTTGGAACTCCTTTTTTTGTTTTCCAATCAGCCAATTTTTGGAACTCACTTTTCAATGCCTCATTCGTGATGATGATGTAATCTGGTATGACATTCTTCTGTACGGAAAAGTTAGGGTCTGCAGTACGAACCTTACTTACTGTGGAGACGGACGTGTTCAATACTTCGTCCTGGTTTTCTACAATTCCAGCCACAAAAGAACGAGCAGAATAAGCTCTTTGTTCTGATATTTTAGGTGCATAAAATAGTTGTTTATTCAAAGATGAATAATTTAATGTGCAAGACAGATTTCTTTTGTAGAGGACTTTATTAGAAGGCGCATAAACAAACGGATACAATGCTATTTCAACAATTCTGAATCCCATCATTTTTTTGTCTGATACAATTCGCGCTTCTATATTGGGAAGTGATGAGCACATATTGTAAATGATGGAGTCTGGCTTTATGAATTCAGCGTCAAATACACTCCCGTTTATTTGTGGTGGTTGTACGGGATACAAAGTGCAGTTTTCAAGCAAGACTTTTGTTTGGCATTCATTAATCTGAAGTGAGATATCTGTTGCATCTATGGGAATAGCATATGATTTGTAGATTACCGGAATCTCTGGATAGCCGATACTATCGGTATAAAATTGATATCCACAATCAATGCGACTGTATCCATTGTCGTTTTCTATGGTATAATCTTCTGCAGTGAGATTAGTGGTTACTCGTATCTGTGCTTGACTTTGTAGAATACAGATAAATAGCAATAGTGCAATATTTATTTTTTTCATAACTTAGAATCTTGTTTTCGTTTTAAATTTGTAATATCCTCTCTCTGCCGAACATCCATCGCGAGATATGTACCCTGTCCATTCCCCATGCAATCGTCAGACATCCGATGAGGGTGAGGACGATGGTAAATAGAGCAAAACATACCCCCGATTTATCAAACATAAAGACGGGCAGATATATACGTGAAAGCATGGTAAAGAGCGGGGAAAAGAGCAGCATCACCAATGTATTCTTGCCTATCAGATGACAGCCCTGCTTAATCTTTTCAGGAAGGCGAAGGTAAAGCCATAGAGAAAGGCTGATGACCAGATAAGTGATAATGACACCCGCCAGATTGAACCGGAGCAGATTATTAGGGTAATAACAGAGAATCACCAATGGAATAAAGCTCCACAGCGATGGCTGACACACATGTAAAATATCCAGCCCGCATCTGCGGATACCCACACCAATGAGAAAAAACATGGCATCACTAAAACGCATCAATGAGAGTCCCTCTGAAAATAGCCAATAACATAGTCCCAATACGATGAGAAACGAGAGGGGTACAAACTTGCTTGCGGTCACTTTTGCCACCGTATAATGAAATATGCGACAAAGCAATAGCGTGTGCAGATACCAATAAGGACCAACAGGGTCAAGAAAAACCCTTTTAATTACGTTCGTCAGACTTAGTTCTCCGATATATTCTCTTACCGGAATAAAAGAGGCTGCTATCACATACCCCACTTCCATGAAAGCGTAAGGGATGAAGAGCCACCATGTAGAGGATATAAAGCTCTTGACCGTTTTCTCCGTTTGTGACAGATAACCTGAAAGAATCAAGAATACAGGCATGTGGAATGTATATACTACCTGCTTCATATAGGGATAGGTATCTCCTATATAAACCAAATGGAAGAGTATCATTAGGATGATAAATAGACTCTTCAGATAATCCAATTGTAGTACATACGTTTTCATGCTCCAATGCATTAGAGACTATTTCGTCAAAATCATTCTCTTTGTGTCAATCACTTTTCCGTCAGCAACGAGTGAATAGAGATACATGCCGGCGGTGAGTTTTCCGCCACTGATGGTTACAGAGGTTTTTCCACGACCCGGCAGAGGGAGTTCGTCCACCTGGTTGCCATTCATGTTGTAGATGTAAAGCACGGCATTGTTGACCTCCTCGGGCAAGGTGTAGCCTATCACTGTGTTTTCTGTGAAGGGGTTGGGATTGTTCTGTTCGAGTGCCGGTATCAGCAACACATCGTCTTCTACAGCGGGGGATTCATCGTTGACCGAACGGGTGCCGTAAGTCATCAGTTCGTTTTCACTGCCGCTCTTCAATTGGGTAATCTCTGCCTTCAGCTCTTTGATGGATTCAACCAGCAGAGGAATCATCTCGATGTAGTTGATGCAGAGGTCGCCTTGCTGATTCTCGTAGACAAGGTCGGGATATACTTGCTGCAGCTGGGCTGCCATCAACCCATAGTGGTTCTTTTCGAGTGCCTGCATCTCCGTTGTAGACATTGTTAAAACCTGATTGGCTGTATCACCTTCTAAAGAAGCAGTTGATACGGGTACAGGCAGATTGTACTGTACGGCATTCAGTTGTGATAATTGCTCAGTTACAGTAGGCGTAGTTCCTATGTCTGTTGCTGACTGAATGGATTGTGTTGCGATAGCATTGGCTGACGCTCCTTCGGTGAGGATTGTTCCGTAAAGATTGCCGGTAACCTTTACATCTCCATAAAAATAACCTGCATAGCGGCCATTTATATTTGCATCGTAGGCTGTTGCTGTACCATATATTCCTGTACCATTCTGAGTTCCACCCACCAAACCATAGACCCCATAGTTGTATCCTGAAGAAGAATTGCCCGCTTGTGCATAAACTCCATATGCACGTCCTTGTCCACGCGGTGTTGAATATGAAGCCCAACCTTTTAAACCGACGTAATAATCCCCTCCATCGACATGGTTCCAACTTACCAGACCATAACGCCATTTGTCACTTGTGATTGTGGAAGTTCCTCTTCTGGTAAGAGACACGGTATTATTGTTAGAGAACACCGTCATCTTCGTGAATGCAGAGCCGGTCGCACCTATACTCACTGCAGACAATGGAGTTTCATCCAATTGGATACCGATATTACCATTCTCGGCTACTTTCAATTGTGCTGAAGCACAAACACTGGCAAACAACATGCCGACTAAAACCATTTTTCTCATAATATTCTATATTTAAGCCCTTTTCATCATGTGTATGCAAAACCGGGCTTGTTAGTCATGCACCACCTTATCAAATTTTCAATTTGCTTTCTTCTGAAATGGGAATCCCCCTTCTTATATATAATAAGGTAGGCGGGATTCCCGAGGAACCGGAGTTATTCTTCGCCTTCGTTGACAATGAATCCTCCACTGACTCCTTGTCCGTTGCCGTTGTTGTAGACAGAGACAACGTACGAACCGGAAACTACCGGAACCGAAAGTGTGGTACCCGTCGGAGCTGACAGAGACTGGTTGACAGATGTACCCATCGAGGTGTTTGTAACAGACACACTCGCCAAAGGTACAGTGCCGGTGAACCGGACATTCAATACGTTGCCGGACACATTGGCTGTAACCGGAACCTTGAGGGTTTCGCTATTCGCGTTACCGGTTTCGATGTTTGTCAACTCTACAGACTGGTTCTCACGTTCACTCGTCAGGTCATCGTTAGCGAATGCGACCCATGGCAGAAAAACTGCCAATAACGAGATAGACTTAAAAAATCGTTTTTTCATACCACAATTTAAAAAGTTAATGATATGCTTTGATGTTTTCAAAGCTATTTGTCTCCCTCAAAGTTAGAGAGACATTTTGGTACAGCAAAATAAATATCATGTTTTTTCTTGGAGCGAAATTCGCCCTTTTTGGCTACCACGCTTGTAACCTGCTGAAAATGAAAATCGTTCAAAAAACAGGTACTTTTTAAAAAGTGCAGACGCTCTTAAAATCTTTAAGAAAAAACGGAGAAAACAGAGATAAAAATGGTAGATTGCATCTTTCTTTTATTTTATTTGGTGCATTGAAAACTTAACATTACTTTTGCAAAACGATATAAAATTGACAAAATATGACGGAAAAAGCACTCCGGATAGGCTTCTTGCTCCTTTTTGGCATGTTTTTCTCATGCGAGCAATACAATAAGGGTCAGATTTTGGCTCTTGCAGAGGATTGTATGGAGACTAATCCGGAGAAAGCGCGTGAAGTGCTTGAAAAAATTTCCGAAAATTCGTTTGATTTAGAGTATCAGCGTGCTACGTACGCTTTTTTGTATACACAAGCCAAGCATAAATGTCACATTCCGTTGGAGAATGATTCGCTCATCAACATTGCCGTCAATTTTTTCACGATACAAGAAGAGAGGCATCTTGCCGCCAAGTCATGGCTGTATAAAGGGCTTGTACACAAGCAGTGCAAGGAGGCGGAAAAAGCAGCGGAGGCATTTGCCATGAGCGAACAATGGTTCAAAGGGGTAGAAGACGACCAATACAAGGCTTTGTTGCATAACCACTATGGCGCATTGATGTTTGACCAGGCAAACTACAAGGAGGCACTGGTACACTACAAAAAATCATACGGGCATAAGCTGAAAGGGGATTCGATACACTATGTAGCCTTTGCATGTGAAGCGATAGGGAATACCTTCAGGATGTTGGGACAAGCCGACAGCGCAAAGACATATTATGAGAAGGCATTGTCATACAAAGAGGCGGGTTTTTCCCGTCAAGGGTATTACAGGATGTTACTGAACTATGCCACTTTTCTTGCCGGCAGGGGAGATACAGACAAAGCAGAAGCCATGCTGTTGGATTACCGGAAACAACTCCCGGAAGACTCGTCTTCCTTGTACAAGGCTTATTCGGGGCTGACCACACTATATTATAATATAAAGGATTACCCCAAAGCTCTCTCTTATGCCGAGAAATTGCTGGAAAGCAAAGACAGCCTCATCTTGCGGGGTGCCTATTTCCACTTGTACCGTATCCACACCAGGTTGGGAGATACCGGACTCGGACTCTCGTTCTATCAGAAATACAACCATTACGATGACGAAATCAGCATGCGGCTGAAAACAACGGAGGTGGCAACCATCCCACACAAAGTGGAAAATGCCCAATTGAAGGTAGAGAACAAGAAGGGAGTAAGGATACAGAAAAGGTTGGCAGGATGGCTGTTGGCGGTGACGGTTGCCGGCATTGCAGCATATACCTTCTTGCGGAAAAGGAACCGGCGGAAGCAGGCGGTGTTGCAGGCGCAGTTGGAAGAGGAACAAGATGCGCACAGGGTTGATATGGAAAAGGCAAAGGAAGAGAATGCCAGACAGCACTGGGACTTGGGCAGGAAGAGTTCATATATCGACCGCAGTAGAAGACGTATAGAGCGGATTACGGAAGAACTTGAGCAAGAGAAGCTGAAAACCAAGGAACAGTACGAAGAAATCAGTCTGCTGAAAGAGGAACAAAACAAGAAACAGAGGGAGCAGAGATTGTTGAAAAGAGAGTTGGATAATGCAGTGAAGGGGAAAGACGAACTGCAAGAGGAACTGGATAGGGTCAGACATGAATCGGCACAGAAAGAGTTGATATATAACTATAGCAGGTTACGCAATGTGAATCCGAAAGCCATCGCCCTGCTATATCAGCTCAAGCAAGGTGTCAAACGAAATGAAAAAAGAATCAGCCGACAAACGGTAATGCAACTGCTGGCAGAACTGTTGGAAAAGGTACATCCGGGACTTTCTGAAAAAATAGACAGCCAAACGAACAGTCCGACCAAAAGAATCATCTGTTACCTGACAGCATTGAAAATGGACGATGACACGATGATGTTTCGAGCAACCGGAGTCAGGCTCGAAACTATATGGAAATATCGCAAAGAGACGCTCCGTCTGGTTGAAGAGCCGGAACATGGGACACCGGCAACTTGAAACAGGAGTCTGACTCAGTCGGTCCCGACAATCCATAAGGCTGAAAGGGACTGGAGGGCTTCGACACGTCCGCAAGAAATTAATCCTCGAAAAATAATATATACTCCATCCGTCCAAAGAGATATCTTAAAGTGCCAACGGATATATACTTGCTTTGCCTGTGCAGTATATATAAAAAAAGTTCTTCTTCAACCCGGCAGGTAACCGGAAGCTGAAGAAGAACTTTGATATGAGGGCTTTATCGCCTGTGGCTTATTGCTCTTTGGCTGACAATTATTGCTTCTTTTTTCTAATCTCTCCTACTATACACCCCACAACCAGCAGTAGCATGACCGCCAACGCTATATAGGCAATAGTCTCTGTAGTATGCAACGATTTCGGGTCAAACTCAAATTCAATTTGATGTTTGCCTGCCGGTACATTCATACAGCGTAATACATAGTTTGCCCTTCCGTAGGGAACTTCTTCACCATCGATAAAGGCACGCCATCCGGGATAGTAAATCTCTGAGAAGACTACCAATCCGCCTTCACGACTATCTGTTTCATAAACCAGTCGATTGGGTTCGTATGATTTCAATACAATGCTGCCTCCTTCGAGTGAAGGTTCTTTTATAACGTCGGCAAACTTCTTGTCTACCACTGCAGTCAGTGCCGGATTGATTTTACCTAATGTTTCCAACTCTTCATTGGCATTTTCCACCAGTTTGAGTCCCATTACGAACCAAGCGTTACCCATGGCATGAGGATTTGCAACAGGCACTGTTTTTCCACCTGTAGCCGGCATTATCACCCATCGGGTATTCAACATGTTCAACACAGGCCATGCTGTCGGACTGATGCTGTCGAGTCGTCCACCGACCTTCTGCACATCGGTGTATAGTTTGCTCATCTCCGGATGAATGTGTGCTTCGATCAATTCTTGATAACGGCGCAGCTTGGCAGCATGGTATCCACCGACACTTTTGTGATAGTACGAGGTGTTATTTTCGTTGAATGTGCTGGTAGCCATATTCAACACCCTATAGTTTAGTGCTTTGTCTGCCAGAATAATCTCGTCGGTTGGGGTTTTAGGTATAGAGATAGCCTGACGTTTAGGCTTGAATTGCTCTTTATCAGAAGCGTTCAGATAACGCAGGTTCACACCCCACATGTCTATCAGGCATATAGCCAACAGCGCAATGGCCATTGCGGTCTGTCCAATCTTTTTAGAAGTGAAAAGCAGCAACACCAATCCGCCTGCTACAATGAATCCGAAACTGCGCCATGCATCTGCTACAAACAGGCTTTGCCTTACCTCAGTCAGTTCCATGGTAAAGGGAACGAGGTGTTCAGCCGGCAGTGCTTTTTTCAGCATTGCCATTTCTCCTTCAGGTATATAATTTGAGAAGAAGACTTCGGGCATCAGTGCAAACAACAGACAGATGCAAGCGGTCAGCCCCACACCTATCCAAATGCATTGTTGCATGTTCCACTTTCCTTTCCATCCGTACTGAGATTCCTTCAGCTTTCCGGCTTCGACACATGTCACAAGTTCCTTCAAACCTAACATACCCAATAGGGGAATTGTAAATTCTGCTATTACCAGAATACTGGCTACTGCACGGAACTTGTCATACATCGGCACATAGTCAAGGAACAAGTCTGTCAGCCACATCATATTTTTTCCCCACGACAACATGACAGACAGTATGGTGGCTACCAGCAACGCCCATTTCATAGGACCCTTCACAACCATCAGTCCTATCAGACACAGTGCTATTACCATTGCTCCTACATACACAGGTCCTGAAGTGCCCGGTTGTTCACCGAAGTAGGAGCCTATCTGCCCTATCAGCTGGCGGTACATTGGGTTTGCTTTTTCCATAGCGTCCTCATTCGCTGCCAACGGAGTTGATGCTCCACCTTTAGTATTTGGAACTAACAGCGTCCAGGTTTCACCTATTCCATAACTCCACTGCGTAATATAATCGCGTTCCAGTCCGCTGCGTGTCTGGTTTGATGTATTTTTCTTTATCAGTTCCGATTTTCCACGCATCGTCTCTTTACTGTACTCATAGGTATGGTACAGGCTTGATGCATTCATCGCCACTCCCAGCAGACCTGCCGTTACCAATAGGGCTGTCTGTTTGCCGAATTGTTTCAATTTGCCTGTTTTCCATGCAGTCAGTCCGTATGCCAATGCCATCAATGCCATTACCATCATGAAGTAATAACTCATTTGTACATGGTTTGACTTTATCTGCAATGCCACAAACAAGGTGGTCATAGGCACTCCCCATTTCCATTTACCTTTATATATCATCACCATTCCGGCAATTGTGGGCGGAATGTATGCCAGTGTTATCAGTTTCCATATGTGTCCGGCGGCAATGATGATGAAGAAATACGATGAAAAGGTCCACAATACGGCTCCCAACGTAGCCATCCATGCCCTAAACTCCAACACACGCATCAAGATGTAGAATCCAATCAACATCACAAACAAGTACCACGTGTATCCCGGAATAAACAATCTATATACCTTTTCCACTTCACTCAGCATCTCGGTAGAGTCATAACTGGGTGACATTTGGTAGGTAGGCATTCCTCCAAACAGGGCATTTGTCCATCGCGTCCGTTCACCTGTCCGCTCATAATATTCTTTCGCTTCTTGTCCACTGCCTATTCCGGCTATATGGTCGTGCTGTCCAAGCCTTCTTCCTTCTATATTCGCTGGATAGAAATATACAACTGATATTGCCAAAAAGAACACAATGGCTGCCACATCGGGCCATATTATACGTAATTTATTCATATCTGAATGGTTTTAATGAGCGGCAAAGATACTAATATTTTATTTAATTTGTATCTTTGCGTTTCAAAATAAGTATAAAAACATGCGAATAGGAATAATAACGGCTATGAAAGTTGAGCATGACCAAATAGTGGGCTTGCTTGACGAGCGAAGAGAATGCCATGGGGAGGTGTTCAATTTTAGCGAAGGAAAGTTAGGAACGGGGGACATTGTAGTAATGCAGTGCGGCATAGGAAAAGTAAATGCTGCAGTAGGTGCAACTGAAATGATTAGGAGATTTGCACCCCAATGTATCATCAGTACAGGAGTTGCTGGAGGTATAGACCAACGATTGAAACTGATGGATGTGGTGGCAAGTTCGCAGGTGGTATATCACGACGTGTGGTGTGGCGAAGGAAACGAGTACGGACAAGTACAAGGTTTGCCGCCCCGCTTTGAAGGGGACAAGAGACTGTTGGAAGAGGCTGTCACTATAAAAAAGGAAGAGACAACTATCCATCCGGGATTGATATGCAGTGGAGACAAATTCATCACTGACAGAAAAGAGTTGGACGAGATAAAAAAACATTTTCCCGAGGGGATGGCAGTAGACATGGAGTCGGGAGCTATTGCACAAGTCTGTCATTTACATAAAGTGCCGTTCATAAGTTTCCGTATCATCAGTGATACACCCGGAGTGGACAATCATTGGGAACAATACACCGACTTTTGGGGAACAATGGCAGACCGTTCTTTTGATGTTACGCGCGAATACCTCACAAAGTTGGCAGGAAAGTAAATGATACAGCATGCATGACGAGTGGCAAGCAAACTAATGCACAGTTAAAAAATTGAAGAAGATGAAAAAGATACCGAGTTTTCAGGTTAATCACAACCTATTGTTGAGAGGAATATATGTTTCACGCAAAGATAAGATTGGCAAAGAGAAGATAACCACATTCGATATACGAATGAAAGAGCCTAACCGCGAACCGGCTTTAGGGCAAGGTGCATTACACACCATCGAACACCTGGCTGCAACTTATCTGCGCAACCATCCGGTATGGGCTGAAAAGATAGTCTACTGGGGACCGATGGGGTGCCTTACGGGAAATTATTTGATTGTAAAGGGAGACCTCGAGTCAACCGACATTGTGGAACTGATGAAAGAGACATTCGAGTTTATTGCCGGATACGAAGGAGAGGTGCCTGGCACGTCTGCAGCCGATTGTGGTAATTGCATGTTGCACGATCTGCCCATGGCACGCTGGGAAGCAGACAGGTATCTGAAACAGGTATTGTTACACATGACAGAAAAGAATTTGGAATATCCGACAACTGTTATACCCGGTTGTTAGCAGGAAGACAATCCATAATTCTCTGATTGACAATTAACGCTTGCCGTTAATGACGAAGCGAACTAATTGCGTTTTCTCATTTTATTTTAATTGTAAATTGTGAATTATGAATTGCAGAATGTGATTTCTTATTTTATTTTGTTACCTTTGTCGCGCGAATAGGTTTCATAATGGTCAATCGATCCTCTATGAATGAAAAGGGAATCGGGTGAAACTCCCGGACAGTCCCGCTGCTGT
This sequence comes from Bacteroidaceae bacterium, assembly GCA_017472635.1. GTDB lineage: Bacteria > Bacteroidota > Bacteroidia > Bacteroidales > Bacteroidaceae > Phocaeicola_A. The sequence continues at coordinate 38,716 of JAFUPU010000042.1, read as the reverse complement.
GAAGCTCTGGCAAATGTTTGAAACGCATTGCAGTCCACTGATGTACAGATAGTGACGTTGGGAAGGATTCAAACATAGGAGCAAGTCAGAAGACCTGCCATTCGCCCAAGAAATGAATACCGGATGCAACTCGTGGGATTAGGCAACGGAATTACCCCATAAAAAGTAGACCTCTGACGACCGGAGGTTACTTTACAGTCTCCTTTGGTATTTCTTTTCTGTGTGGAGTATAAGATGTGCTCCATTCATCATTCGTAGTTGACAAACAGTAACTATATAATAATAAGGTATAAGAAAACCATAACCAACAAGAGATAAACAACATGATACAGACAGTGATCAAACGCGATGGACGCATTGTGGGATTCAACGAAGAAAAAATAGCCACAGCCATCCGTAAAGCAATGTTGCACACCGAGGCAGGTGAAGATATGCACTTGGTGGCACAGATAACCGACCGTGTGGCTTTTCGCGGTGAATCGCAAATGACCGTAGAAGCCATTCAAGACATGGTAGAACTGGAATTGATGAAAAGTGCCCGAAAGGATGTGGCTCAAAAATACATTGCTTACCGCAACCAACGGCGTATTGCGCGGAAGGCGAAGACCAGGGACGTATTTCTGGAAATCATCAACATAAAGAAAAACGACGTCACTCGCGAAAATGCAAATATGAATGCCGACACCCCTGCCGGAATGATGATGAAATTCTCAAGTGAAACGACCAAACCTTTTGTCGATGACTATCTGTTGGAAGAGGAAGTGTTGGAGGCTGTGAACGCGGGATACCTGCATATCCACGACAAGGACTATTATCCGACTAAAAGCCTGACCTGTGTACAACATCCGTTGGATAAGATTCTGACACACGGATTTTCAGCCGGACATGGCGAATCAAGACCTGCCAAACGGATTGAAACAGCCAGCATATTGGGATGTATTTCGTTGGAGACTGCGCAAAACGAAATGCATGGCGGACAAGCTATCCCGGCATTCGACTTCTACCTGGCACCCTATGTGAGAAACAGCTTCATCGAAGAGATAAAGAACCTTGAGGAGTTGGAAGGAAGGAACCTTGAGCACCTCTACCAATATGAGTTGGAGGACTACCTCACGGCACCGTTAGAAGGTTTGGAGGGAGACCAACGAATCGTGCAGCATGCTGTAAACCGCACTGTAGCACGCGTGCATCAATCAATGGAAGCTTTTATACACAACATGAACACCATACATTCGCGCGGAGGAAACCAACTAGGGTTCAGCTCCATCAACTATGGTACCGACACCAGCGCTGAAGGACGGTGCATCATACGCGAACTGTTGGGCAGTACATACCGCGGGGTAGGAAACGGTGAAACTGCCATATTCCCCATACAGATATGGAAAAAGAAACGTGGAGTAAGCTATCTGCCTGAAGACCGTAATTATGACCTATATCGCCTGGCATGTAAAGTCAGTGCCCGCCGTTTCTTTCCTAACTTCTTGAACCTGGATGCCACCTTCAACCAAAACGATGCCTGGAACCCCAATGACCCACACCGGTATGAACACGAGGTTGCAACCATGGGATGCCGCACCCGAGTATTTGAAAATCGTTTCGGTCCCAAGACCTCTATCGGGCGGGGAAACCTCTCCTTCTCTACCATCAACATCGTTCGGTTGGCTATTGAATGCATGGATATACCCGAAGGTGACGAACGCATCGCCCGCTTTTTTGCCAAACTCGACCACCTGTTGGAGATTACAGCCCGCCAACTGCACGAACGCATGGAATTCCAAAAGACAGCATATGCCAAACAGTTCCCCCTGCTGATGTCATCCCTGTGGATAGGATGTGAAAAATTGGGAGCCAACGATACCATTGCCTCTGTTATCAACCAAGGAACACTGGGCATCGGCTTCATTGGACTGGCAGAGTGCCTGGTGGCTCTGACAGGCAAGCACCACGGAGAATCAGAAGAGGCACAACAACTGGGACTGAGAATCGTCACCTACATGCGCGACCGTGCAAACCAATTCTCTGACCAGTATCAGCACAACTACAGTATTCTGGCTACTCCGGCTGAGGGACTCTCCGGAAAGTTCACCCGTAATGACCGCAAAACGTTCGGTGAACTGAAGGGAATCACCGACCGCGAATATTATACCAACTCAAACCACGTACCCGTTTACTATAAATGCAGTGCTCGCCACAAAGCCGAAGTGGAGGCTCCCTATCACGATCTTACACGAGGCGGACACATCTTCTATGTCGAGATTGACGGAGATGCGACCCACAACCCCGAGGTAATCATGCGTGTGGTAGACATGATGGACAAATACAACATCGGATATGGCTCTGTCAACCACAACCGCAACCGATGCATGGACTGTGGGTACGAGAATGCAGCCACAGAGATGGAGACCTGTCCACGGTGTGGCAGTGCAAACATCGACAAATTGCAACGCATCACAGGCTATCTGGTAGGAACAACTGACCGTTGGAACAAGGCCAAACTGGCGGAACTGAACGACCGCGTCACACATAACTTGGAGGGAACACAAGCATGCTTGCCATTCTCCGAATCATAGAAGATACAACGGTAGACGGTCCGGGATTCCGGACCGCTGTCTACGCTGCAGGATGTCCGAACCAATGTCCCGGCTGCCACAATCCGGAGTCGTGGGATATTGGGAACGGACGCCTGATGAAGAGTGAGGAGATTTTAGACATTATCCTTGCCGACCCTTTTGCTGATGTGACCTTCACCGGTGGAGATCCTATGTTCCAGCCTGAAGGATTTGCAGAGCTGGCTGAAGCCATCAAGCGGCATAGCACAAAAAACATTTGGTGCTACACCGGGTATTTGTATGAGCAACTTGTAAAGGACGAGACGCAACGCCGTTTGCTGCAACACATCGACGTATTGGTGGACGGACCCTTTGTACAGGCTCAACAAGACGAGACACTCTTGTTCCGTGGCAGTCGCAACCAGCGTCTCATAGACGTTCCCGCTTCACTTGCAAGCCATTCGATTGTGCTTTTCCAACCGGACTTCCGTTAAAGAGAACGTTGCATGGCAAAGGGTGCAATGTATCGTTGATGGGTTGCTGGCGCTTCGCGCAGTTTATTGCTTGGAAGGTTAAAGAAGGGGGTGTGTCAACGTTGACACACCCCCTTCTTTTATCTTTCCAGCAATTTCAACTCCGGCTTATCTGCAATCCTTTGTTTGAGAGTGCCATTTCTACGAACCGGGCACTGTCGTTTTGAGCATTACCTTGTAGTGTTGTGCGTATGCGTGCTGCCGCTTCAGGGTCTTTTGCCACCATGTAGAGATATCCTCCTCCTCCGGCTCCCGGCAATTTGTATCCCAGACAATAATCTTTGATTTGTGCAATGATGGCCTCCACAGCAGGTGGGTTGGTGCCATTGTCGAGACGCTTGTTCTGCTCCCAGGTGAGTCCGACCAACCTGCCCATTTCATGGAAGTTGCCTCGTCCGATAGCCTCGCTCAGATCCAGTGCATGCGTCTTCATGTGGGCAAGCTGCTGCAGCTGATCCGTTTCGTTGAGGAACATGCGTCGCACGATTTCAGCCAAAATGCCTTTTGCCGTGCGTGTAATGCCGGTATAGTAAAGCAGGTGGCACTGCCGGTATTCGGGGTTGGTGAAGAGATAGTCGGGCAACCATCTCACCAAGGGACTTTGATTGAATCCGGCAGTTGTCTGCAACAGTTTCACGCCTTGCAACACTCCTCCATACTGGTCTTGCCATCCACCGCCCGTGGTGAGTAGTTGCTCAAGGGCAAGCGTACGTTGGCATATCTCGTTCTTGTCCCATGCCAAGCCGCAAAAGTCTGACAATGCCCCCAGCACGGTAGCTGCCAATATCGAACTGGTACCTAGTCCTGAACCTGCCGGTATGGCTGACAAGAGTGTGACCTCGATGCCCGAGCCGAATGCTTGCAGCTGACGTTCCAATGTGGCAAAGCTTTCAGCGGCATACGTCGGACAGAATCCTGCCAGTGCCAATGCAGCCTTGGGGATAGAGAAGGGCGAACCTACGCGTGCAAAGTCGCACAACTCTTCGTAGGTAGAGACCACCTCCATGGCTCCCAAGTCTATCGAGCGTAATATCACCTTATATTCGCGGCAAGGTTTTACGTATGCCTGCAAGGGCGGCTGTCCGTTCAGTTCGATGGCTATGTTCACCACATTCCCTCCTTCTCCCAGGGGATATGGCGGTGTATCTGTCCAACCGCCTGCCAGGTCGATGCGGACAGGGCAGCGTCCCCACACAATCTGGTCGGCATATACATCTCTTTGTGGATGTTGCTTGTGGTTGAGTATACTGTCTGTCAATCCTTTACTCAGCAGTCCGAAGGCTTTCTCCTCCTCTTCTCGCGGGTCTTCTCCTTGCAGTTGCTTGATGCGCGCCCGGAAAGCATAGTCGTGTATGCGTGTCATCAGTGGAGCCTCTTCTGCCAGTGGTTTGGGTTCTGCCAGTCCGAATCGGCAGAATTCGCGTGCCGCATCGTCGAGGTTTACCTGGTAGAATACGCTTTTGGTATAGTTTTCAGCCAGTGCCTGCCAATTTTTGCAGCGGAACTTCTCGCGCTGGCTGTATAGGCGCCGCATGTTTGCTTGGGCAGAGAGTTCGTCCGCCGACAACTTTTCAGCCTCCCTCCACAGGCGTCCCCCTGCTGCATCTTCAGTTCCTTTCACCATCCAGTTTATCACATGCTCCATCTCATCGGTGTGGTGACATATGGGGAAGATGCGTGCCGCCTGCAGGTCGTGGTTCTGCTCTATCTCATCGATGTCAATCCCCCGCTGTGCAGCCCATCGGGCAAACGGTTGTCCAAGGTAAGTTACCGCCTCATCCTTCAGGTTCCCTTTGAATGCATCTTCCCACCCATAGGGACGCACCGCCCATGCCTTTTCTCCTATCGGGACGATGTCAAGACAAACCTCTGCGGGCAACTGGATGTGCCATTCATTTTCGGGTATGCCGGTGATGATATGCCGGTGTTGCAGGCTCCAGGTAGCAGGTATGTGGCTGTTTTCAATCCATAATTCGTGGTTCTCTCCCGACAGGGGGTAATCGTTTATTGCATTCTGCACAAACATGGCAGGATGTGCCTTTACCCGACGGTGTATGATTTCGCGCTGGTCGTTCACCACGTTCTGCACAGCTACGGTCGACGATATCAGTTCGCGGCTGGTGCCGTAGTGGTAGAATTCTCCCCCCTCGAGCGGCAATATCGCCACTTTCAGCTCTTTCAGTTCTTCGTCGGGCAGGGTGGGGTTTTCTCCTAATGCCTGCCCGAAGTCGGTATACAGGTCGTAGTATTTCACCTCGTCCGTTGCGTCGGTCGACCGCTTCATCAGCAGGTTCATCGCCTTATCGCTCAACAGCCAGATTCCTATATCCATCATAAACAGATGGGTCTGCATCAGTTCCGCCAGTTTCTCCACCGATGGTTTCTGCAGCATAAAGTCCAGCCTGTCGGGTGCCTGCCGGTTGATGGCAAACACACCGTGATTTTTAGCCAGGTTAGGGTCTGCCCACAGTCCGTAGCATACGACATCTGCCTCCGGTATCGGCTGCAAGGGTTTGTCCGTCCGTATATATACGTCGCCGCTGGCTATCAGCGTATGCATTGCCTCGGGAGCCTGTTTTATTATTTGCTCATACAAGGGCAATTGCAGTTGCAACAGGTTCTGTTTCAGCCGTTGTCCCACTTTCCACCTGAATATGGGCACCGGTGTCAGAATTTTGCCCGATGGCGCATAGCCTGGCAACCTCCTGCTTTGTCCGCCCGCATGCAGCAGCACCCGTTTTTCACCTGCCAGCCAAGTTTCAAACTTCGTGTCTGATGCCTCTTTGTGCCAGCATTGTTGCAACAGCCATGCCGTGCCTCCTCCCGAGCCCAGTTTTTTTCCTACCGGGTCGTTCGTGCAAAACCATTGTCGTTCATCCGCTCCCTCTATTTCATGAAAACACTCCACCAGATTCGGTGGCAGCGACAGCAACTTTTTTATCATCGTCTCTCTCTTTTTTTTGTTTGTGGATGCACCGCGCATCCTGCCCGTTAATTACTGCAAAGGTAAGCAATAAAAAGAAAAACGGCTGTATGTTACAAGAAAAATCAATAACAAAATGGAAACATAATTGGTGATTTTACCCTAAAATGCTCTTTTTCCTGCCCCGAATCCCATCAGTTTGACAAAAACTCGCTATCTTTGCCCATGAAAACAATGAGATTAAAGCGATGGATTCAATCATTTCTGTCATCATTTGGATAACAATCATTGCCTTGGGAGCCTTCTTCAACAAAAAGAAAGTCACCTCCGGCGAGTTTCCCTTCCCGCAAGATGAGGCTGCTGATTTTGAAGAAGAACAACCTAACCCGGAGTGGGAAACCATACCCACCCAACCTGTATTAAAGAAGCAACGTCAATCCAATGCGCCTCTTGCCGACAGAACTACCAAGCAGCCTGCACCCGTCAAAGCTTGTGAGGCACAGAGCCCGTCAAATCCCCACACTTCACTTTCCCAAACAAAAAAGGCACTGAAGACCCCGTCCGGTGCCCGAAAGGCATTCCTGTACGCTGAAATCTTGGGAAAGGCAAAGGGGATGGAATAAAAAAGGAAAAAGAAAATTAATATAAAGAAAAAGAATCACATGAGTTTCAGAATCATTTCAGCAGCTGAAGCTGCCAGTTACGTCAAACATGGTGACAACATCGGACTCAGCGGTTTTACACCCGCAGGAACCCCCAAAGCGGTAACCCCTGAGATTGCAAAAATAGCAGAAGCAGAACACGAAGCCGGACGCCCGTTTCAGATAGGCATTTTCACCGGTGCATCTACGGGAGATGCTACCGACGGAATTCTTTCACGCATCAAGGCTATCCGCTATCGTGCACCCTATACAACCAATCCTGATTTCCGTAAAGCAGTCAACAACGGAGAGATAGCCTACAACGACATTCATCTCTCACAGATGGCGCAAGAGGTACGCTACGGATTTATGGGTAAAGTAAACGTGGCCATACTCGAAGCCTGTGAGGTTACACCTGATGGAAAAGTCTACTTGACCGCAGCCGGCGGTATCTCACCCACTATCGCACGATTGGCAGACAAAGTCATCATCGAGCTGAACAGTGCCCACAGCAAAAACTGCATGGGACTGCACGACGTATACGAACCACTTGACCCGCCCTACCGTCGCGAAATCCCCATCTTCAAACCCAGCGACCGCATCGGAGTGCCCTATGTGCAAGTAGACCCGAAGAAAATCATCGGCATCGTGGAGGTGAACAAGCCCGATGAGGCACGTAGCTTTACGGCACCCGACCCTATTACCGATAAAATCGGACAGAACGTGGCTGACTTCTTGGCTGCCGACATGAAAAGAGGCATTATACCTTCAACCTTCCTGCCCTTGCAAAGCGGTGTGGGCAATATTGCCAATGCCGTATTGGGAGCCTTGGGAAGAAACACCACCATCCCTCCCTTTGAAATGTACACCGAGGTGCTGCAAGACTCAGTGGTGAACCTCATCCGTGCCGGACGGGTGAAATTCGGAAGTACCTGCTCGCTTACCGTCACCAACGATTGCCTGCAAGGCATCTATGACGACATCGACTTCTTCCGCGACAAACTGATGATGCGTCCGAGCGAAATATCAAACAGCCCCGAAGTGGTGCGCCGTTTGGGCATTATCTCTATCAATACAGCCATTGAAGCAGATATCTACGGCAACGTTAACTCAACTCATATCACCGGCACCAAGATGATGAACGGAATCGGTGGCTCGGGAGACTTCACACGCAATGCCTATATCTCTATCTTTACCTGCCCGTCAGTGGCAAAAGAGGGAAAAATCAGCGCCATCGTGCCTATGGTGTCGCACCACGACCATACAGAACACGATGTAAACATCATCGTCACCGAACAGGGAGTGGCAGACCTGCGTGGAAAGAGTCCTGCCGAGCGTGCACAAACCATCATCGAGAATTGTGCCCACCCCGACTACAAGAACTTGTTGTGGGACTACCTGAAGATGGCTTCAAAGGGACAGACTGCACACAACATCGCGGCAGCATTGGGCATGCACGACGCCCTCCTCAAGAAGGGAGACATGCGTTTGACCGATTGGGCTGAATACAGCAAATAAGCGCATTACCACAACCTGTCTTCCAGCTTTAAAATAGAGAGACAGGACAAGCACGGATTTTCCGTTTTGTTTGATCAAGACTGAAAATCCGTGCTTTTTGTGTAAATATCTCAGGTAGAAAACCTCTCCGGCAGCATTTAAAACTTCACCATCCTATTAATAAAGCGGAAAATCCGGGTTAAAACCTCTTTTATCCTCCAAACTATTTTATTCATAACCTTTGAACACATGTTTATAGCCTTTGAACACATGTTTATAAGCTATAAACACATATTCAAAGGCTATAAACAAACTTCAATTCTCCCGAAAACTCTATTTTATGCAGGATAAAAGAGATATTCAGCAGGTGATTCTTTTTTTTATTGAAGCGAATGAAGAAAAAATGAAAGAAAGAACGCTTTTTCTTGAAAGAAATTTCGCATGTCTCCTTTTTTTAGTAATTTCGCATGCTGAATACTTATCCATTTATAACAAGAAGAATATGATATATCATCTTATCCGTTCGCTATGGAAACTGATGTCGCTACTCCCTATGTGGATATTGTACTTTATCAGCGACCTTGTCTATTTTCCCCTTTACTATGTCGTTCGCTACCGCCGCAAAGTGGTGCGTAAGAACCTTGTCAAATCCTTCCCCGAAAAGGAAGAAAAAGAGATAGTCAGAATAGAAAAAGGCTTTTACTCATGGTTTTGCGACTATGTTGTGGAAACTATCAAAATACGCTCTATGAACGAAAAAGAGATGAGAGAACGAATGACCTTTGATGGTTTGGAAGAAATCTATGCTCAAATGGAAGCGAAAGGACAAACTCTTTGTTTTGCCTATTTGGGACACTATTGCAATTGGGAATGGGTGGCTTCTCTCCCTTTATGGACGGGAGACAAGTTGCACTGTGCTCAAATTTATCATCCATTAGAGAATGAGACGATGAACAAACTGTTTTTAGAGCAACGCAGTCGTTTTGGAGCAGAGAATATAGCAATGAATGATACATTAAGAAGAATGATCACACTCAAAAAAGAAGGTCAGAAAACAATCATCGGATTCATTGCCGACCAAACACCACATTGGAACAGCATTCATCTTTGGATGGACTTTTTCAACCAAGAGACTCCGGTTTTTACCGGTACAGAACGGATTGCCAAGCAACTGGACGCTTGTCTTTGTTACATAGATATGCAACGTCCTCGGCGTGGATATTATAAAGCCCACTTCAAATTAATGGATCTGGCCGGGAAAACGACATCCGAATTTCCTATCACAGAAACTTATATGCGTTTGTTGGAAGAAACTATCAAACAGGCTCCGTCTTATTGGCTGTGGAGCCATAATCGGTGGAAACGTTCGCGAGAGAAATTTGAGAGTCGTTTTCAGATAATCAATGGAAAAGTAGTACTCAAAAAAACAGGAAACGAATAAAATAAGAATGAAGAGAATGAATGTTTTAATACTATTCTCTGTCATTTGCAATCTTTATACGTCCGTCTATAGCCGACAAATCATCTCGAGTATAGCGATATTCAAACGAAGCCAACGAATTGTATTCCTTGAAGTGGTTGCTCTTGATATCCATGATGCCGCAAATTAATTCATAAGCCAAATCATTCGTCCAGTAACACTCTTTATTGGCACGTAACGCTTCTGCTCTATGCGGATGATGCTGGCAATATTCCTCGCTAAGCCATACAACCAACGGAATACGGGTATCTCCAAACCCTCCGAAATTCGGTAACCGATGGCGATCCGGCACACAACCATGGTCTGAGAAATAGACCATCGCTTGGAGATTTAATCGCTTCTGACCATATTGAAAGAAACGTTTTAAGACTGAATCTGTGTAATGCAGAGAGTTCAGATAGTTGACTATATTGTTGTTGTCTCCGTCTTTCCCCCACTTCCGGCATGAAGCCGGGAATCGGTTTTCAAAATTGAAATGGCTGCCTTTGAGGTGCAACACCACGAGGTTGTTTTGCTGTGGATCCACTTCGTCTAAAAATTCAATGAGGCTTTCGTCATACTGCACCTTATTGAGTTCTTGTTTGGTCAATTTTGCCACATCTGAAGTATTAGCAACCAAGGTAATAGGAGTATCGGCTGCACCTAAATGCCCTTGATTGCTATACCAATGTATTTTCCATCCAAGTTTGCGGGCTATGTCAACTACGGAACACGAAGTAAAAAACTCTCCTCCGTCATATTGGTTATACTCAGTTAAAGCTTTCTCTAAAGTCGGGACGGTTTGGATATCGCAACTATAAGCATGAGGAAAAATTATGCAATGCTCCGAATCTTTAGCCAACGCATCCAACCAAGGCGTCGTTTCTCTATCCATTTTTACAAACGCACTCATAAAGTCACGCGAGGCAGATTCTCCTATTACCATCATGATAGTTGACGGTTTCTTGGGATTTATTGATAAGGCTTCCACATTCAATTCGTTGATACGTCCCTGCATATCAGTTATATATCGGTTGTTTTTCTCAACATACTCTTTCACAATTAAAAACAGCGATACAACTCCCGTTCTAACAAATATGCCCTTCTGGGGTTTCCATATATAAACAGAAATAAAGCCTACAATACCCATCAAGAGAAGCGTTTTCCACCAAGGTAACTCGAGCATTGCGGGAGGAGCATAAATATTCACCGATAAGCATACTCCCATTACTATTAATATACCTGACAGCACAGATAATATCACCAATGGGTTATATGAGCGCAAAAATTCTATAATTTCGTTGTAATGCGTCTCTTGAAGCATTTTCATCCCATTTGCATCTATACAATTTTTGCAAGCAAAGTAATAAACCCATTGAAAAACAGGAAGTAGCAAAAGGACGAATTGTAAAATTCCGATAAGCCACCCCCAAGAAGGGATTAGAGCATAAATACCCGTCAACCAACCGAAAAGATAGATTCCCATTGCTATATCCATCCGATTGTCGTAATCAGGAGACATTTTCCGATTGGTCCAATGAAACAGCAAGGGGTAAGTTGTCATCCAAATCAAAGATAACAGTAGCGAAAAAAGTAGGGTCGGGTGAAATAAAGATATTCCGGCTATAGCCATTGGTACGATAGTACACAATGCTGCCAATAAATATCTGCGCAACTGCTGTCCACGGGCATTTCGGGCAATACCGTGGTTGCACGACATGTATACACCAAACCCTCCTCCCCACAAAAGTAGGGCTATTGCTGCCAGTTCAAGCCAAAGTTCTTCCTTCATATACTCTTCTGATTAATGCTAAAAACTTGTTATAATTCAATTTTTCTGTATAGTCGATTAGAGCCTGTTGTCCGAGTGCGCTGCATTTTGGTACATTATCCGTCAGCTCGACTATACTTTCCGCCAAAGCCTTCACATCGTTCGGTGGCACAAGCAATGCATTCTGTCCGTGCACAAGATATTCTGCCTGTCCACCATTATTTGTAGCGATGACCGTACGCCCCTGCGACATATACTCCATACAAGAGAGGGAACTGCTTTCTTGTACAATTGAAGGCAATATACCAAAGTCACACGCTGACAAATAAGGCAATACAGGAGCACGGAATCCGGCAAAAAGCACACGTTCTTTCAGTCCATACTCTTCCACACGCTTTCTCAAAGAATCCACATAAGCATCTTCCCCCCTCCCAATAAGTAGCAGGCATATAGATTTGTCTTTCAGCATCCGCATTGCATCAATCAAAACTTCAAGCCCTTTTTCTGCTGCCAAACGTCCATGAGACATCGCCAATACACAATCTTGAGAAATGGAAAATTCTTCTCGGACATTCACGATAGGAAGTGACACAGGAAGGACAATGCTGTTGGGGATAACGACCAAACGTTCAATATCAATCTTCGGATTAGAACGAAGAAATTCTCTTTTCGCAAGTTCCGAAACAAACACTACTGTGTCTATTTCTCTATAGAGCCAACGATAAAGCCATGAAGTTTTCCCCTTACGCACCAAATGACGAGTCAAAACAATGCGAACATTTTTGTTCCCGGCAAGAAAACGGGCATACGCGGCTGTAAAAGCATCCTTGAAATTATGGCAGTGGATAATACATTCACCTTGCCTCAAATGGCGGGACAAACAACATGCACTGAAAACATCAGCTACACCCTTTAACGGTAATTCGTATAATGGAAGATTCAAAGTTGACAAACGGTCGAATACTTGTTTTATAGGACGACAAAACAGACTGACCAAATACTCTTCATTGCCAAGGCTCCTGCAAATATCGTAAACATACTGTTCCCCTCCGCCCCATTCTTTATTTGACACGAGGTGTATGAGGTGCTTTTTATTTTCTTTCATCTTTTCTCAAATCATTCTCTAATATTTTAGATAATAATACAACTTGGTAGAAAGCCGTCAATGTTGCATTGATAAAACCACGCTTACCCATCAAGAATCCCCCTTTTAATACATAAGCACGAAAGAAACGCCATATCGGTCGCCAAACCATAGCACCAATTCCATATTTTTTACGTGCTTTTTTCTCCACCTCTAAGTCCGTGTATTTATTCATTTTCAACACCCACTGTTGCATTGTCTCGTCTGCCAAATGCAATAAATGAAAACAATAGGGAATCCGTTCAACCTTTCCCGAAACTTGAGGTACAGCGTGTATAAAAGGTGGCCATACTGCTTTTTCATGGAGAAAGAAACGTAACTGGTAATCACGGCTCCAACTTCTGTCATATACTCCCATGAATTTATTCAATCGAGGGATATACACACCTGCAGGACAATCAGGCTTTTCAATTAACTGATATAGGTACTCCTTCAGTTTTGGAGTAACTAACTCATCGGCATCTACCACTAAAACCCAATCGTGTGTGACCTGATGGATAGCAAATTCGCGTGCAGGTTCCACTATATTGTAGTTCTTCTTTTCGAAAGTCACAATCCGACATCCATAGCGAAGAGCTATCTCGCGTGTAGAATCTGTACTCTCCATGTCGCAAACAAGCACTTCGTCGAAGTCTTTCACTGTCTCCAACACTTCTGCCAGATGACGTTCTGCGTTGTATGTATTGATAACTACTGATATAGGCATAGTTAATTAATATGGTTGATTTGTCATTTCAAAATATTTGTCTATCACTAATAAAGAAATCAGTTCTTCTCTTCTTTTATCATAAAATTGACCAACATACTGATTCGCGTGTTTGATAATCATTAAATGAGGATATAGGTAGTTCAAGATAGCCTGCCAATAATACGAAAATTTAAAATTTTGTTTTCTCATAGATTAATCTACTTTTCTCCTTTTCCGTAGTTCTGTACAAACTCATACGGACAGGAACACTTGAAGTTGTCTATTTTTTTCTGCCACTCATCATTCAATGCTGTGTCAAAAAGAAGTAATTTGATGTTATACCCTTTTTTATAGAGTCGCTCACACGCTTTTACTACATATTTCGTTCCTTTCACCCGCTCTGCCAGTCTGCCATATCCCATCACTACAAAGGGGCGGTCCTTCACGCTATAGTCCGTTTTAGGTTGGTAGTTTGCAAGGGTTACTCCCCCGATAGCCTTGAATGCCTTTCTACCATATTTTTTCACGTCGTGCTCATAAACATTTGTAGAGCAAGCATAAAGTTCTAATTCGGGATTTTTCAACCACTTTTTCAAACGTTCTTTGATACGCACATGGTAGAAAATCTTATGTTTTGCTCCTGATTGTTCTATTAAAGGGATAAATTTAGGAGTTGTTGTCCACAAGGCGTCAAGTTCGGTTTCCGCTATCTGGTCGAAAGTCCTCATTTTTCCTTCAAACTTAAACCATTCCGGTCCCTCCCCGTCAGGTGTAAACACATAAAACGAGTGTCCCATCCGGACGAAGATATTTCCCAGTTCCAAAAATCTTTTCACTCCACCATAGAGTTTGGTATGTGGCAATAATACTCCCAGTTTCATCATTCAACAGGTTTTCAGTTTTCATTCATTAATACGCGCTCATAGCATTTCATCGTCTGACGCGCCATCTGCTCTTTGGTGAACCTTGCTGCCCATTTGTTGCCCTCTTCCACCATTCGTTCTCTTTTTGAGGGCTGCAACGTTTCCTTTATGGCTTCAGCCATCAACGAAGCATTGGTCGGAGGTACATAGAGTGAATGAGGTCCACCAGCCTCTTCCAAGCAAGAACCAGTAGCAGCCACAACAGGCAGCCGCGAATTCAAAGCTTCAAGTATAGGTATTCCAAATCCCTCGTATACAGATGGGTATACGAATGTTGTGGCACATTGGTAGATTGCAGGCAAATCGGCAAAGGGTACTCCTTGCAACAGATGTACCCGTTTCTCCAACTGTGCTTGTTTGATGTATTCCTTTATTTTTTGTGCATAGGGAGTCTCTTTCCCTACAAGCACCAAGTGATATTCCTCTGGCAATTTTTCAAGAGCTTCTACAGCCAACAGGGTATTTTTTCGCTCTTCAATGGTGCCTACTGAAAGGATAAACTTCTCGGGCAGGTGGTATCGCTTGCTTACTTCAGCTTTCTTCTCGTCGTCAACTTGTTGGCTGAAAGCCGGGTCACATCCTTGGTAAATCACCTCTATCTTTTCCTCGGCAATACCATAAAAAAGGGTGATGTCGCGCTTGGTGCATTCACTTACAGCTATAATCCGGTCAGCATATTGACAGGCACGTCTGAATTTATAATTATATATAAGTCTGTCAATCGTTTTATAGCAGTGGGGTAATCGTAGGAAAATGAGGTCGTGAATTGTGACAATGCTTTTCACCCCCTTAAACTGCTGTATATTCAACGGCAGCTCGTTGCTCAATCCATGAAAAAGTGCTACGCCATCTTTTTCCACTTGTTTGCGCATACCATAAATCCGCCATAAAGCACTTAGTCTCCTCCACCATCCTTTCGGAAAATGAAGTGAAATGCGTCCATTCCCATCTTGCAGCAGTGCATCCAAACGAGGGTTCTCTCGCCGTTTGGGGGCATAGAGCAAATATTCTTGTTGAGGATAATGGTCGTTCAGTGCCTCTATTACATAGCGGCTGTAGTTGCCCAGCCCGGTGTGGTTTTGCACTGCGCGTTTTCCGTCGTAGCCAATCTTCATTGTTACTATATTTGATTTTTCTTAGGGTGCTTCTCTTTCAAGCAAAGATTCACACGGATGCGAAAGTACTAAAAAAAAGTGAATTGGAAAAGAACTTTCTAAAAAAGATGCTTGGTTTGCCTTTTGTTGCTTCTTTACCCCTATATGAGCCTGTAATATTCCAACGATAATGTGAATAGTTTGTACAGAACTATCCTTTTGACCGCAACAGTGAACTGTTTGGAAAGGCAGATTGCTTTGTTTCTGCTGAAAATCCGAAATATTCGGGCTGGAACAATACGGTAGCTGAAGCCATGGCGTGTGCTTTGCCGGTTGTCTCGACAAAGGCGGGCACAATGGACCTGATAACAGACGGAGTGAATGGTATCCGTTCGGCACGATGGGTTTTCTGTTTTGAACGACACATTGCCCGCCTCTATCGGGACGAGCAGTTGAGAAAGAAGCTGGGAACTGCAGCTCGCAAGCATATAGAGCAGTTTGACTGGAACTTAGTAGCAAAAAATATCTTAAAACACTTGGAATGAAGATTAATCCTACCTATTCTATCCTGATTCCGACATGGAACAACTTGAACTTTTTGAAATTGTGCATCGAAAGTATCAAGAAGAACTCGACGTATGAACATGAAATCATCGTCCACGTAAACGAAGGAAGTGACGGTACGTTGGAATGGGTGAAAAAAGAGGGCATAAAGCACACATACTCGACAAAAAACATTGGTGTCTGCTTTGCATTGAATGGGTTGCGTCCTTTGGTTACGACCAACTATATCCTCTACATGAATGATGACATGTATGTATGTCCGGGATGGGATCAGGCTTTAGCCGAAGAAATAGCTGCTATCGGACATAACCTGTTTTTTCTGTCGGCAACCCTCATCCAACCCCGCCCGTTCTTTTGCAAAAGTGTGATAGCTCCCGCTGACTACGGACAAACCATCGAAAGTTTTGACGAAGAAAGATTGCTCAACGAATACGCTTCACTCAAGCATCCCGATTGGCAAGGAGCCACCTGGCCGCCAAACATTGTACATCGCGACGTGTGGGACTTGGTAGGAGGGTATTCGACCGAATATTCGCCAGGGATGTATAGCGACCCCGACTTTTCAGCAAAACTATGGCAAGCGGGAGTGCGCATATTTAAAGGTATAAGCAGGAGCAGAGTTTATCACTTTGAAGCACGCTCGACAGGGCGGGTGACAAAAAACAGAGGTTCAATACAATTTTTGAGGAAGTGGGGAATCACATCGGCTTCGTTTATGCGACACGTCCTACACCGGGGAGAACCGTGGGAAGAGCATCGTGAGGTGGGTGGTAACAGTCTGAAGCTGGATCTTTGGAGAAGCAGACTGAAAAGAGCATTGACCATATTTAAAGATGTGAAGATAAAAAACATTTGGGAAGACCAGCCGCCTGCACGAATAGAGAAAACCGGTGATGCGTAGTCGATAACGATTTTACTTGCAACCGGTAACCGAATGGTTGCCACTCAAATAAATAAACTAAGTTCAAGATGGATTTATATAAAAACTCAAAAATAGCATATTACATCCGGGCATTTGCCATGTTGGCATATCCACGTAGCTGGTGCAGAAACAGGAAAAAAGATTTGATGGAAGAGGCTGGCAGAAGAAAAGACCTGGCATACATCAAAGAGCGGGTAGACTATTACAATCGGTTGAGTGAACCACAAACGTTGCCCGACGAGGCTCATACACTTGACGACTATACATACAAGACCCGCAAAGGTCCTGGTGTATATTACCTCGACCTTTATGAAACCTTGCGCTTTTTCCCCACTTACCTTAGGTGGATGACAAAAGCCGGAGATGTGACAGAATTGTTTAAGCATCCGACCATAGTGAAAAGTCGCCCGATAGCCAAAGAGGGGGTGGACAATCGTAATTCCGTTATCCTGAAGCTGAACAAGGTGCGGCATTTCTTCTTTGTGAAAGACCCTATCCCGACCGAAAAGAAAAAAGCCATGGTGCTATTCAGAGGAGACGTACATGCAAAACCCCACCGGCAACGTTTTTTGGAAATGTACATCGGACATCCGCGGTGTGACCTGCGCGATACATCACCACGCCAAACCACACCTGCTGAGTGGAAAGGGAAAATAATGTCTATCAAAGAGCAGTTACAATACAAATACATAATGGCGCTGGAGGGGAATGATGTAGCCTCAAACTTGAAATGGGTGATGTCGAGCAACTCTGTAGCGGTAATGCCACGTCCGACATTTGAAACCTGGTTTATGGAAGGGAAACTGAAACCCGGGGTGCACTACATTGAGATAAAACCGGACTTCTCGGACCTGATGGAAAAGATAGAATACTACGACAATCATCCGGAAGAGGTGAGAGAAATAGTGAAGAATGCGAATGAATATGTAAAGCAGTTTGCTGATAAGAAGAGGGAGAGACTGATAGCTGTCATGGTGATGCAAAAATATTTCGACATGACAAACGGAAACTCTGAAAAAGCCGGGAAGAAACCCAAAAGGCCCGAAGAGAACAAAAAAACGGGACAGGAATGGATGGCTGATTTTGCCTATCATCTGATATACGGGATATGGTATCTGTTTTCACTGATTCCGCTGAAAGTGCTCTATTTCTTGAGCGACACACTGTTTTATTTCTTCCTGTACAAGTGCGGTGGATATAGAAAGAAGATTGTGAGGAAGAATCTGGAGTCGTCGTTTCCTGAAAAGACTACCGAAAGCTTGAGAAAACTGGAACGTGATTTCTATCATTGGTTTTGCGACTACTTTGTGGAGACAATCAAACTGATGACGATAAAGGAGAGCGAACTGAAGAAGAGGATGAAGTTTAAGGGAGTTGAAGCGGTGGAAGAATGCATCAGAGACGGGCAATCGTGTGCCGTATACTTGGGACATTATTGCAATTGGGAATGGATAACATCGTTGCCCTTTTGGACCCCAAAAGAAGCTGTTTGCGGACAAATATACCGCCCATTGGAAAACAGCATATTTGACAGACTGTTCTTGAAACTGCGCGGGCGCTTTGGAGCTGAATGCATTGCCATGGATGAGGTGCTGAGAAAGACGGTAGAAAACAGAGCCAAAAAACGATTGACCGTTATCGGATTCATCAGTGACCAAGGACCTAACTGGAGTAACATCCACCATTGGTGTGATTTTTTAAATCACGACACACCGGTATTTACAGGAACCGAACGTATTGCACGGAAGTTTGGACAAGCTGTCTTCTACATGGAAGTCAGCCGCAAGAAGCGGGGGTATTACGAGGCTGAGTTCAAACTGTTGACACGTACACCCGGCGAATGGGCTGAACACGAGTTGACAGACCGCTACTTTGAAAAACTGGAGCAGACGATCAGGCAGAACCCTCCGTATTGGTTATGGTCACACAAACGGTGGAAACGTACGCATGAAGAGTTCAACCGAAGATTTGAAGTTGTAGATGGAAAAAATATCTTGAAAAAGTAAATCGGTTGAGGAGTTGAAGACGCTTCGTAGAGTTAAGGGGTTGACAGTAGATTTTAAGAACAGAACGTTATCAACTTCTCAACTCCTTAACTATTAACCGTTCCAAAGCCTCTCTTGACACTGAGTTAGAGGTAGACTTGCAGACTTCGGCAGCAAAAGCCAATCCCTTGGCAATGACTCCATCCCAGACTTGTTCTGAAAGGTCAGGCAACTCGTTTCGACAGATATTTGCTTGAAGCAATCCGTAAACGACACCGGCATTGAAGTTGTCACCGGCACCAATGGTACTGACCGCCTCTATCGGGAGAGTCGGATAATCTTTACACAACTTGTCGGTGCGCAGACTTACCGAGCCTCCTCCTCGCGTGAGAAGAAAACGGGGACAATAGAATTTAATGTGGTGTTCGTAAATTGTATCTACATCTTCCGTCCCATAAAGATAGCGGAAGTCATCAGCCGAACCACGGACAATGTCTGCGTATTCCAGATTTTCCAAAATCGAAGGAGTGAGTCTGACGGCCTCATGTTGGTGATTGGCACGGAAATTTATATCATAATAGAGAATGGCTTCACGCTGGCGGGCGTAAGTAAGAAACTCGGCGACTTTAGGACGGAGTACGGGATTGAGAGCGAAATAAGAACCAAACATGACAATGTCATCTTTGTCGACCTCAGGGAAAACGACATCGTCAAGGCGTGCGGCAGGATAATCCTTATAAAACTGGTAAGCGGCATCGCCCTTCTCGTTAAGGAAAGCCAATGAAATGGGAGAGGCACCATCGGGATACTGCTTGACAGCTGCAGTCTTGACTCCGCTTTGCTGCATAAAGTCGAGAATGAGTCCGCCCACATGGTCGTTGCCCACTTCACTGATAAACGAGGTGTCTACACCGGCCCGACCTAATGAAACCAATCCATTGAAAACCGAACCTCCGGGAACTGCAGCCACAGGCTGATTGTTTTTAAAAATAATGTCGAAAACTGTTTCTCCTATACCTATTACCTTTTTCATAACTTTATGGATTAGCTTATTACCTGTCATCACGCTTCATGCTGATAACTTTTAATTATCCTCGGACAAAGGTAACGTTTTTTTGTGGTAATATGGAGAAGATGGAAAGAAAGATTAGAGTTTTTTTCTTCTTTCCTTCCGTTATCTCCTTTTTTTTGTAAATTTGCATGTTTATTAGCGTTTCTGCGGTTTATTGGTTGAAGAAACTTCGTGCGGTTGAGAAGTTGAAGGGTTTAGGAGCTGATGGCGCTTATGCGCGGTTGAAAGTTGAGGAGTTGAGAGGTTGAGAAATATTAATCCGCGTCATCCGTGCCTAAAAATGTGAGAGTTTGAGAAGATTGACCGCAAAGAAATCATAATTAGTTCGAGCATAGCCATCATCAGCTTTGCAGTCATAAATCAAACATCATAAATCAATAAGATTAACTTTTAATTTCTAACTATCCCCAATGACAACAATCAGTCCGCTGCATCCGGCAGCACCCCACAACGTAGACTCCAACGACTTGGTGACAGATGGAGAGCGGCAGACCACCTGCACGCTGGAAAATGGATTGCGCATAATACAGATACCCTCAACCACAGACGTGTGTTATGCAGGATGGGCTGTAAAAGCAGGTACACGACACGAACTGCCGGATGAAACAGGACTGGCACATCTGGTAGAACACATGATATTCAAGGGAACGAAAAGCAGAAAAGCAGCCGACATACCACAACAGATAGAAAAATTGGGGGCAGAACTGAATGCGTATACCACCAAAGAGGAAATGGTATTATACACGGTGTGCATGAAAGAACATCTGCAAAAGGCTATGGCACTGATGGCAGACATGATGTGGAACAGTATATTTCCCACGCACGAACTGGAAAAGGAAATAGAAGTGGTAAGAGACGAAATAATGACCACACGCGACACTCCGGCAGAACTGATATTTGATGAATTTGAAGAAATGGCTATGAAAAACCACCCGTTGGGAAGAAACATTTTGGGTACAGAAGAGGCGCTGGAAAAAACGACAAGGGCAGCACTGACAAATTTCTACGACCGATGCTACAAACCACACCGGGCCATTGCGTTTGTTAAAGGGAACATAGACATGGAGAAACTGGTGAAAATATGTCGGAAAATGACACCGGAGAAGAGACAAACAGGTGGTGAAACAACCGAGGGACACCGGACAAACTCCCTACAGGCGACAACTTCACTGCCGGGGCAACCGAAGGACGGAGCAGCCATGCTTGGAGGGGAAAGGGAGACGAATGACTGTAGCCACAACTGCCGGGGTGACTTGACCTGTCAGAAACCCGAAACCAAACGGGTAAACCGACAAACCCACCAAGCGCACACGGTGATAGGGGGGTGGCGGGCATCTGCACCCGAAGATACGCTCGGTACGGCAATGGCACTGATGATGAACCTACTGGGAGGTCCGTTCATAAACAGTCGGCTGAACAAAATATTGAGGGAGAAACATGCACTGGTATATAACATCGAAGCAAACCTTTGCGGATATACCGACAGAGCACTGTGGAGTATCTACTTCGGATGTGACAAAGAAGACATCAACAAATGCTGCCGACTGGTGATGAAAGAACTGGAGAGACTAAAAAAAGAGGGACTGGACGGACGCAAACTTGAAGCAGCAAAAAGGCAGCTGAAGGGATGGTTGGGAATAAGCAGTGACAACTTTGAAAACTCAGCCTTACAAATGGCAAAGGCATTCCTGCACTACGGACACTATGAAACACTGCACAGCCTGAAAGCCCGCATAGACAAGCTGACCCCGCAAGACATCAAACGAGCGGCTGACGAAGCATTTGACACGGGAAAGATGAAAATACTAATATTCGATCCAGAGTAAAGAGAGAGATTAAGGACGTTTTGCGCGGTTCATGGATTTATGGGTTGAAAGAGCTTCGCACAGTTGAGAGGTTGAGGAGTTGAAAGATGGAGAAATATTAATCCGTGTCATCCGCCTAAAAATGTGAGAGTTTGAGAAGATTGACCGCAAGTCAACCATAATTAGCCAAGCATAGTTCTCATCAGTTTTGCAGCTATAAATCGAAATTCATTAGCGTCACAAACTTTTATTTCTCAATGTCTGAGCCTCTACCTTGGTGTGCAGGAACAACGAAGCGGAGGCTGAAAACTTCTCGGCAGATTCGGTTGTGTAAAAACGGCAGGTACCACCTTGGGTGATACGGGCAGCCATGCTACGATGTCGTGCAAGATAATCGCACAAACTCGATGCCACAAGCCCTCCTTGAGATATGACTGTAATACCGGAAGGAACATAGCGCATAATCTTGCCAAGCAATAACGGATAATGGGTACAGCCAAGAATGAGTGTGTCAATAAGCGGATCGCGCTCAAGCAGTAAGCGGATGTATTTTTCGACGAAATAGTCCGCTCCGTCAGAATCAGCCTCGCCATTTTCTACCAAAGGCACCCATAACGGACAAGCTTGGCTGGTGACCGTCAGCTGAGGGTAAAGTTTACCCACCTCAAGCGGATAAGACGCAGATAATACGGTACCCGGAGTAGCTAGCAACCCAATGTGTCCGGAGCGGGTGACCAGACAAGCTTGCTCGACAGTGGGGCGGATGACACCCAACACGCGGCGTGTGGGATGAGCGGTAGGCAGATAGGTTTGCTGAATGGTGCGCAATGCCTTTGCCGAAGCCGTATTGCACGCAAGGATAACTAAAGGACATCCCATGTCAAACAACGTTTTGACTGCTTCGAGCGTAAACTCGTAGACGACCTCAAACGAACGGGTACCATAAGGACTACGGGCATTATCGCCAAGATAGATGTAATCGAGCTGGGGAAGGTGACTCCTGATTTGTTCAAGGATAGTCAACCCTCCATAGCCCGAATCAAAGACTCCTATCGGACCCGTTACCGGAAACGCGGAAAGAGGGGTAGCGCGCAGACCGTTATTGGCTGACATTGAATTTTTAGCTTTTAATCTTTAACTTTTAGACGTGCCTTTATGAGTGGAGAAACATCAATCCCGCATCGAGGGTCAATATAAGGACAGGCATTGCCGTCGGTGTTGAGGATATAATTAAGCCCTTGTTCGGTCCCGATTTGCTTTATGGCCTCATCAAGTCGGGCACGCACAGGCATCAGCAACTCATGGCGTGCTTTTGCTGTCAGTGCCTTGATTTCGGACTTGAAAGAGAGGCTTTTTTCCATCAGGTCTTGTAACTCTTTTTGGCGCTTGATAAGAATATTTTCGGGGAAATCGTTCTGTCCCTCGAGATACTCAGCAAATTTGCGGTTAAACTCTTTGTCAGCGCGCTGAAGTTCAGCATCATAGCGGCTCTGCAAATTGGTCAACTTCTCTTTTGCCGAATGGTATTCGGGCATCAGCTCTAATATGGAAGAGTAACTGAAATAACCGAACTGTACAGTCAACTGTTGCCTTGAAACTGTGGAAGAATCAGCAGCAGCCGGTTGAGCCGAGGTCCATGCGGGAAAAGAAAAGAGCAACAAGCAGAGCCCTACTATTGTCTGTCTCATATAAACTTGAGTTTAAATGATAATGTTTACTTGATTCCTAACTTGGCTTTTACCTGCTCGGTCACATCGGTGCTGAGCAATTCACTGATATAGGGTGCTCCTGAAGTGGCATCGAGGATGTAGACAAAGCCTCCGGCATCGCCTACTTCTTTGATAGCAGCACGCAACTTGGTTGTGAGCGCACCCATCTTCTCTTCAGAAGCACGTTGCAGGTGTTGTTGTCCTTCCTGATAATATTGTTGCATACGTGAATAGAGTTCCTGCAACTCTTTTTCGCGGTTGGCAAGGATGTTGGCAGGTAAAGTTGCCTTTTGTGCCTCAAGTTCTTCTGTCTTTTTGGTCAGTTCGTCTTGCATGCGCTTGATTTCTTCGCCATACTGTTTCTCCAAAGCCTCCAACTCTGATTGTGCAGTGGTGTATTCAGCCATTAGAGGGATGATGGCTGCCGAATTGATGTGCCCGAACTTTTGTGCCGACAATCCCATTGGGATTATCATCATGCACACTAAAATCATTTTCTTCAACATAGTTTCTTTTGTTTTTAATTTATAATTTGTAATTGTTTAATTCACTAACTTTCAATTTTCGACTTTTATTCCCCATATCCGAGTTTTGACAAAACTTCGTTGCTTATGTCTGCTCGTGGGGAGGCAAAGATGATACTGGTCTCTGACGCGCGGTCGATGATGAGTGCATATCCCTTTGCATCAGCAATTTCTTTGACGGCATTGTAGATTTCATCCTGAATAGGTGCCATCAGACTTTCACGCTTTTTGTATAATTCGCCATCCGGGGCAAAATATTTGCGCTTGAGTTCGGCAGCCTCTTTTTCTTTTGCCACAATCTCTTCCTCTTTTTTGGTCTTTTGCTCTTCTGAGAGGAACACTGCTTCCGACTGGTAGTTCTTATACAATGTTTGAGCTTCGACCGCCAAAGCTTCCACTTCGCCCTGCCATCTTTTTGATATTTGGTTCAATTGTTCATTCGCCCGCTCATATGCAGGGATATTCTTCAACACATATTCCATGTCTACCAAAGCAAACTTTTGTGCTCCGGCTGTCAAGGCAGTCAGGCAGAACAAGACTGCACACATTGTCATTTTCTTTATCATACCTTAATATATTATTATATCATATTACAGTTCTATCATCTATATATCTAACCTGGCAGTCGTCAATCTTATAGCTAAGGTTAACTTTTAGAACTCCTGTCCGAGGATGAAGTGGAACTGGCTTCCTCCGTACTGGCTTGAACCATATACCTTGTCAAAACCATATGCCCAGTCAAGTCCCATCAGTCCAATCATCGGTAAGAATATGCGCACTCCCACACCTGCTGAACGCTTCATGTCGAAGGGGTTGAACTTTTTGACATCTGTCCAAGCATTACCTCCCTCTGCAAATGCCAAAGCATAGATGTTGGTTGAGTTTTCAAGCATAATGGGATATCTGAGTTCTACAGCCAACCGTGAATAGGCATATCCCTCATACCCATAGGGAGTGAGCGAACCGTTTTCATATCCGCGCAGTGCAATAGTTTCGGTTGCATAGCTCGATGAGTACCCGCTCATGCCGTCACCTCCTACATAGAATGTTTCAAAGGGTGAACGCTTGTACTTGTTGTAGTGTCCCAACAACCCGAAGTCAACGCGTGTCATCAACACCGGACATTTGTTGGCGCTTGAGAGTGGGGTATATGTACGGCTCTTGAATTTCCATTTGTGATACTCCACCCACTTGTATTTCCGGTTCATGTCGTTCTGGTAATTCGGGTCAGACGTACTCTGTGCATAGGCGGCATAGTCTACTCCGTCAAACAGTGAATAGGGTGGAGTGATTTGGCACGAGAAGGTAAACTCTGTTCCTCTTCGCGGGAATATGGGGTTGTCTACCGAGTTGCGTGAGATGGTAAGCTCGAGGCTGATGTTGTTGCTCTTTCCGTTGGTTACGGGGAAATACTGCCAGTCTTTGAGTACATAGCGCTGGTACGACAATGCAGCTGTGAAGGTGAAATAGTCATCAGGCCAGCTCAAGCGCTTTCCGAACATTACCGACACACCGTAGAGTTGCACCGACTTGTCGGGGTCGTAATACGACTCATAGCTGTTGTAGTAGTTATTATAGTTGCCATATCCATAGAGGTAGTTATAGTAGTTATTGTAGTAGGCAGAGTTATAATAGTTGCTGCTTACATCAGTCTGTCTTGAATAGAAGGCTGTGACAGAGAATGCGTTGGGTCTTTTCCCTCCAAACCATGGGTCGTAGAATGAAAGACTGTATGATTGGTAATAGCGCGCGTTAGTCTGCCCGCTGATAGTCAGTGTCTGTCCGTCTCCTTGTGGCAGAAATCCGCGTCTGTTTTCACTCTTCTTGAATAGGTTTTCCATAGAGAAGTTAGTAAATTTCGGACTCATTTTTCCGATGACTCCTGTTTGTCCCCATCCGGCCGAAAATTCAATCTGGTCGTTTGCTTTCGACTCGAGTTCCCAATTTATGTCTACGGTTCCTGCCTCTTGGTTAGGCACTACTACGGGGTTAATTGTTTCGGGGTTGAAATGTCCCATTTGTGCGATATCACGATAGGATCGTTCAAGATCTTCTTTACTGAAGAGGTTCCCGGGGTTTGTACGCAATTCTCGTCTGATCACATTTTCATAGAGCCGGTCGTTTCCGGTTATACGCACGCGCCCGATGGTTGCCTGTGTCCCTTCGGTCACTCTCATCTCCACGTCTATCGAGTCTCCGTCAACGTTTATCTCTACAGGTTCTACTCCTGAGAATACATATCCGTTGTTGTAATATTGATTGAGTATGGCATCTTCGTCGTCCTTCAGTCGCTGGTTCATCTTTGTCTGGTTGTACACGTCTCCTCGTTTCATGCGCAATGCATAGTCAAGCTGGTCGGCACTGTATACGGTGTTTCCCACCCATTTCACCTCTCTGAGGTAGTATCTGTCTCCTTCCTCTATGTCAAGGTATATGTCTACCGTGCGGTCGTCGTGTGCGACTACGCTGTCAGTCAAGATTTGCGCATCACGGAATCCCAGTTCGTTGTATTTTTCTACAATCAGGTCTTTGTCTTCTTCGTATTTTTCGGTGATAAATTTCTTTCCTCCTTTAAAGAAGTTCCGGAACCGGTTTTTCCAGGTACTCTTTTCCCGTGTCTTTTTCATTGCCTTTCTCAGGGTCTTGTCTGCCACCAGGTGATTGCCGTTTATATGTATCTGGTTTATCTTTATTTTCTCCTTTTTGTCGATGTTGATGTCCACAATCATCTGTCCGGGTGCTGATAAGTCATCACGTTGGATGATTTCAGCTTCGGCATTCTTGAACCCCTTTTCATCGAAGTATCGTTTTATCACTATTTTTGCCCTGTCCACCATGTTTGGCGTTATCTGTTTGCCTTTTACCATGCCCAGTCGGCTTTCCAAGTCTTCGCGCTCGCTTTTCTTCACTCCGTTATAGTTGATTTGCGATATGCGGGGACGTTCAGCCAGCCTGATGTTGAGATATATTTTCCCGTCCACAATGCTGTCTGCCGCTATGCTTACGTCCGAGAATAATCCGTGCTTCCAGTATCTTTTTGTAGCCTTAGTGATTTCTTCTCCGGGTATATTTACGATTTGTCCGACCGATAGTCCTGACAATCCTATCAGCACGTAGTCTTCATAATTTTTCACGCCCGACACCGTTATTCCCCCTATTTCATATTTTCGTGGGGTACTCCCGTAGAGTATCACCGGTGTGTCATCGGCCAATAAGGGTATGGTGTGACAGCACATCACAGCCGCCATGATGGTTGCAGCGATGCCTCGCGATATGGATTTTATCTTCATACTTAGTGTCATTTTCTTTATAATTATACGTGAGTGTCGACTACGAGTTTTGGGCTATTTGTTCTCCTGTTTTTCCGAACCGTCGTTCACGGCTTTGATACTCCACAATAGCTTTTGCCAACTCCTCTTCATCAAAATCGGGCCAAAATGTGTCGCAAAAATAAAGCTCCGTATAAGCCGCTTGCCAAAGCAGATAGTTGCTCAGCCGTTGTTCTCCTCCGGTACGTATCATCAAATCGGGGTCGGGCATAAAATGGGTGGCAAGTTCTCGTTCGATGGCCGCATCGTCAATTTCGTTGGGTTGCAATGTCCCCTTTTTCACTTGCTCTGCCAAGCTGCGTGCTGCCTCTGTCAGTTCCCATTTCGACGAGTAGCTCAAAGCCAGCACCAGTGTCATGCGGTCATTTGCGGCTGTATGTCTGATGCAGCCTTCCAAGCGCTCTCTTACCATCTGTGGCATGCGTTTCATGTCTCCAATAACTCTGAATGCCACCTTGTTTTTCATGAAGATTTCCTCTTCAATACTTTCAAATAGCAGGCTCATCAGTGCTGCAACTTCTGTTTCTGGCCGTTTCCAGTTTTCGGTCGAAAATGTATAGAGTGTCAGGTACTTTATTCCCATCTGTGCCGCCTCTTTTACTATGCGTTTTACGGTTTCAGCTCCTGCCTGATGTCCTTGGCTGCGCTCTTTACCTTGCAACTTTGCCCAACGTCCGTTACCATCCATGATGATTGCCACATGTGCCGGCACCTTGTGCATGTCTATCTGTTCTCTATAATGCATATGTTCTAGCTTTTTCTCCAACTCCTCTTTATTCTTTATTGCAATTGTTGCACCGGGCAAACAAATCATAGCTTACGGTCAACATCAGGACTCCATAGCTGTCTTTGTTTTTCATCCCGCTACTCTCTACCCCATAGGGGTCATCCAGGTTCAGTCCACTCCCCTCTGTCACGTCCAGTTTGTCTGAGAGTGAAAATCTCATGGCTATCCCGCATGTCACGTTCCACCTCGGTGCTAACTTATATTTCACTCCTGCTCCCAATGTCGGTGCAGGTGTTATTATGTCTTCCTGCGGTGCGGGTGCATATATGACCATCAGTCCGGCTGTTATATAAGGGGTAAAACGACGGATGTCTCCTCTTCCCCATCCGTTCCCATAAGGCCAGAAGTTCAGTTCAAACTCACCGCCACATTCATATAAGGTGCGCTGAAAGCTTTTCCACTCTCCGCCCGGGAATACTCCTTCCATTCTCCGTGTGTCACCCGCTATTTGCATCATGCGTATCCCTGTCCGAACAGCCATACGCTGGTTAAGGTTAAACCGTGCATCTATTCCCACAGCCAACCGTGCATCAGCCAGTGGTGTCTTATAGTTTGCATCTCCCATATAAAATGCCGCACCAGCTGTCACTCCCAAATCCATGCGATACTCTTCGTCGACATATTGCGCTTTCAACTGACCTGCATGGAATATGGCAGCAATCACACACAGCATTCTACAAACTGCAACCACCTGTTTAAACCTCATTTTATCCATTCGTCTGAAGCCTGTACCACATTCTCCTCCTTCCACTACCGTTCATCACTCACCCCACGTCAGACGGGTGCGATAAATCCCTCCATGCTCTCCTGCACATATCACCCACAAGCCTCCTGCTGCATCTGTCACAGCGTCAAATACTCCCTCAAAGCCTTTCAATTTCTCGGGAAACGACCATCCGTCTGATACCTTGCTCCAACTTATCCCTCCATCGGTGGACTTGTAGAAAGCATCAAAGGGTGCAATTTTGCCATTCGTGGTTCCACCACCCAATGCCAGCATCACACCTTCCGTTCCCAAAACTTTCATGCCACTCAGCGCAGGCAGTCCACACCGCTCGGGCTCAATCGGCTGGTAGCAAGTCCATCGTTCTTCACTGCTTAGTTTTGTCCAAATGGTTGCATAGTCTTCGCCTTCAGACACTCCCACCCATGTTGTACGGATTATCTCGTTATTTGTTGCCAATGGCGTATTTGTCATTCCTGCTCGTTTTCCCATTTTTTCGGGGTTTCCCGCCACTTCTATTTCACTCCACTCCCCATTTTCGTTCATTTCGTATATTTTTTCGTCCCCACGCATACACAAATTCCCGGCTACTACTCCCACCATAGTTGTAAATTTGTCATCGGGTGTGGGATGTTGAGTCCAATTTATACCTTCTGCCGAGGTGTATAACGTTCCGCTCACACTCAACAGATAGAAATTCCCATTCCACAACTCTATCGACTGTTCACAGATGGTTTCTCCTTCCAATCCCTGCATTGTTATGGGTGTATCCCACTTCCGACCATCATTCGTAGCCGTGCGTGTCATCTGTTTCTGTCCGTCCCCTTTTGTTACAAACATATACAGCGAATCATTTTTCACCAATACCTGCATATTGTTTATATCTTGCAGTCCCAACTCCTTGTCGGGTGTCACTTCATTCCACATGAGTGTATCTGTCACCATTTGGTGTACATTCAAATTCACATAATATGTCTTTGCCCCCACTCCGTCATAAGCATATACCGTAAACCTCACAGGGGTAGTAAAATCTATGCTGTCTGCACTTTGCCATACTTTTTGTTCTTCACCATGACATACATAATATCCTGTGAAGCCCAAATTTATGGTCACCGCTTTCACATCAGTACCATAGGGTAACGAGTCGCGGTTGTATATCACACCCGCCACATGGTCTATTGCAAATGCATAGTGTTCGCCTTCTACCGTCAAAGTATAGGTCGTATCGGTGCCATCCGTTTGAGGAAGCGTCACTTCGGTTTGCAAATCATTTATCGAAAACGAATCTATTGATACGTTGGGACTCATCACCGTTTCTTCTTCATCAAAACAGCTTGAGACCAATACACACAACATGCTAAGAAAGGAATATAAAGTCAATCGAGTTCTCATCGCTTTTACATTTTGCTTAAATTAAGGTGCAAAAGTAATGATATTTTTGAGAGAAGGAAAAGAAATAGGGAAAGTTTTATATTATATTATAAATAAATCCCCTTTATTTAGAGATTCTAAAAAAGAAAAAACAAGGTTTAACACCCTGTGATATTCTTCTTTTATCCTGCAAACGGGTTTAGGCTCACGTCTCAGAGAATCTTTCAAGGAACAAGCGCATCCCCATTCATCCGAGTCATATATTGTTGGATAATGGCTTTTAATTCACGTTCCATATCTTTTTGCGGCAAAATACGTCCTACAATATTGTGCTTTTGCAAAGGGTCTGTTTTGTAGTCATAAACAGCCACCACCTTTTCTCCGTCAAACTGCAGTATATAATCTCCTTTGAAATATTGGTAGACACCATTGAAATAGTTGACGGCATACTGCTCCGTTACAGGAGTCTGGAACAAATCGCACCCAAAAGCGATATAGGGTTGGTCATATCCTAAATATCCGAGCACTGTCGGCATAATGTCTATCTGTTGGGCTATTCCTTTCCCTCTTCCTTGCAGTCCCGCCCCCGGTTCATAGAATATGACAGGTACTGCAAAAACGCCATAATCTGTCTGGTAGAGCGAATGGTCTGTCTGGTTAGTATGGTCTGCTGTTATTACGAAAAGAGTATTGTTAAACCAGGGTTGTTTTTTTGCTTTTTCAAAAAAAAGTCGTAATGCATTATCGGTATATCCAATACACTGGTGGATAGGTTTCGTGCCTTTGGGGAACACTCCTTGATAGCGTTCAGGAACGGCAAAAGGATGATGTGAAGTTGCACTGAACATGGCGGTTACAAAAGGTTGCCTGAATGAAGTGATTTTGTCACAAAAGAATTGAAAAAACTCTTCATCCCAAATAGCCCATGTTCCATCAAAGTCATCGTCCCCATTGTATGCCGGTTCTTGGTTGTATTCTGTTTTGCCAAAATAATCCTTAAATCCGGTAGCCCGCGCAAAAGCTTGAAATCCCATGGAGCCATTTTGTGCTCCGTGAAAGAAAGCCGAGTAATAACCTTTTTTTCCTGTTAACTCTCCTGCAATGCCACTCACCTTATTCAATGCAGCAGGTGTTACAAAGAATGGTTCTACAAACATCGGAATAGAAGATAGCACCGAAGGCATACCATCAATGCTCTTCCTTCCATTTCCATACGAATAATCAAACGAATAACTTTTTGTTATCAGTGAATCAAGAAAAGGAGTATACCCTTTGTAATTACCTTCGTCCAATGCTTGGTTGTACACGCCAACATATTCAGTCCCAAAGCTTTCCAATATAAATATAACTACATTTTTGGGAGTAAACACCTCTCCTCCTTTAGGCTGATGCAGAGGAGTGAACGTCTGTTCCATTTCTTTTTCTGACAAATAGTTGGGCACCTCAAAAGGTTTCTTCCCGATGGTCCGAATGATAGAAAAAGGGGTATTCAAAACCACTCCTGCTTCTATCGGACGGTTGATATATTGATTGGCATTACTGATAGCTATTGGGCGGACGGCTTTACCTATCCCTCCTCTAATTGCAACTACGCAAAGTGGAATAGCAATTAATAGAGTTGCAGTCTGTGCGATATAGTAAACTTTATTGAATCCTTTCCGCTTTTGTATTACGGGGTTGTAGTAGAGTTTCCACACGCCCCACATAAGCAGACCAAATAGTACGACCAAGAACCAATGATTTATCAGTTCAGAACCCAATACAGTTCCTATATTCCCTTCATTCTCAAATTCCTGAAAGATTGTGGCAGTAGTTCTTCTTCCTGTGAATCTAAAATAGACTGTATCTGTCAGGTTTGCCACCAAGGCTATCCCATTGAAAAGACAGAAAATCACTTTTGCACTCAGCTGATATGCCCTTTTTTCTTTACCACTCCAAGGCAACAACATCATTAATATATATAGAGCATTGACATAAACCATTGCCGATAGGTCAAACATCAATCCACCCCGAAACATTTCAGCTAATAGCCCCATTGTCAGGTGTTCACCATAAAACTCATAATTCATTGCCAGAAACACAACCCTTCCAAGCATGAACAATACCAATGAAAGCAGTAAGTTGGTCACCAATGCCACTTGCATATTTACAGGCGAAGCTCCTATTATATCATATAAACGTTTTAATTTCATCGCAATTTTTATCCTATTAACGAAGTTTCATTCTGCAAAAGTACATAAAATCTGAAAAAAGCAGTTACTTTGCACCGTTAAGTTCTATATATACGCCCCATTAATATGAAAAAAAGAGTATTTTTTCTTTTGATTCAATTTGCAGTTTTGGTTCTTCTGTTTGCTTTGTGGAAACCTATATTTATGCTATACAACCAATCAGGACCTCTTGCATTCACCGATTATTTGCAGGTCATATGGCACGGACTCTCTTTAGATGCCACCGTGGCTGGCTATCTTTCCGTGATACCTCTGCTGATGCTCATTGTCAGCATTTGGTTTCCAGCACTTTCACTCCGCAAATGGTTGCTCCCCTATTGGTCTCTCATCGGATTGCTTGTCGCTATCGGATTGGTTGTTGATACAGCACTGTACGAGTTTTGGGGATTCAAGCTCGATGCAACCATATTCAATTATCTTGATTCGCCTTCCGAAGCCATGGCGAGTGTTTCTATTGGTTTCGTCATATTACGTGTAAGCGTCATCTTCTTGCTTGCAGTCTTGACCTCAGTTCTACTCATCCGTCTTACTCCCCACAATTTTCCCCCTGTAAAGCATCGCATCCTTGATACCGTTTCGGCATTGTTGATTGGAGGTTGTCTGTTTATCATCATTCGTGGAGGGGTATCTGAGTCGACTGCCAACATCGGGCAAGTATACTTCAGTCAGCATCAGTTTCTTAACCATGCAGCTGTCAATCCACTCTTCAGCCTGATTTCATCTGCAGGTAAGAGCGAACGGTTTGAAGACAAATACGATTTTTTCCCCGAAGAGAAACGCGCTTCTTTGTTCGATGGGCTTTACCCGGTTGCATCTTCCGATTCTGCCACGACTCATTTGTTGAAAACCGAGCGTCCCAACATTTTAATAATTGTACTGGAAGGATTCGGAGCTGTCTTTACCGAATCATTGGGAGGTGCCAAGGGAGCTTCGCCCAATTTCGACCGTATTGCCCGTGAAGGAGTCTTTTTCACCCAGTTCTATGCCAATAGTTTCCGTACCGACCGGGGCACCATTTGTATCTTCAGCGGATATCCGGGACTTCCTCAGACATCTGTCATGAAGATTCCTGCCAAGAGCCGTACCCTTCCTTCTATAGCTGCATCTTTGTCCGCTGCCGGATACCGCACCGACTTTCTCTATGGGGGCGATATCAATTTTACCAATATGAAGAGTTACTTGTTGGGTAGCGGATACCAACAGATTACGGCTGACACCGATTTTACGCTCGCTGAACAGCGGAGTAATGCTTGGGGAGTCAACGATGACATCACCTTTGATCATCTTTACAAAGTTATCGCGAATCGGACAGACAGCCAACCCTGGCATACCGCCTTTCTCACGTTGAGTAGCCACGAACCTTTTGAGGTTCCGTTTCAACGTTTCCCTAACGACAAGCGATTGAATGCCTTTGCGTATACCGATGCTTGTCTGGGCAAATTCATCGATCAGTTAAAACAGACACCGGCTTGGGAGAATTTGCTTGTCATCTGCCTTCCCGACCATAGTTGCGACTATCCGGAGGGGAAAATAGTAGGACGTACTTCGCCCGATTTTTATCATATACCCATGGTTTGGACGGGAGGAGCCATAAAGAAGCCAATGGTTGTCGACAAACTCGCCAGCCAAACCGACCTTCCTGCTACGTTATTGGCTCAATTGGGGCTTTCAGCTGACGGGTTTGACTTTAGCCGAAACATCCTTGACAGCAGTTATACCTATCCTTTTGCGTTTTATACCTTCAACGACGGGTTGGGATTCATAGACAGCACGGGGGCTACAGTTTTCAGTAACGAGTCAGGAAAAATCATAGCCGAATATCCATCTGCCGACACCCTCAGGTTACAACGCGGGCAAGCCATTCTGCAGACCGTTTTCGATGATTTGGGTGCCCGATAATCTTGTTTGGCTGTGAATTTAGTTTAAAATTACCACGTTTTTTTCTTCATGCCGAATATTCTTTGTTTATTTGCATTAAATAATCAAAACAGGATACGATTCCTGCTCAAAAACCACTCTGTGCACAATGAAGCAAGCCATCAAATTGATTCTATACTATTTGGGATACCAGTTGCTGTTTAGCGCAATGGTTACCGGGTTGCAGTTTTTGTCCCAACTCACACAACAGCAAGCAACAACGTACCTCAGTCCCACTCAGCTCGGATGGGTATTGCTTCTTTCAAGTGCTGCTATGATTATCCATCTTATCAGATTCCGGTATATCCGCCTCCGCGAGACTTTCCGTCCGGTACATCCTGTACGCCTGTTGGTCAGCATTGGGTGTATTTTCGGCGGCATGTTGGTCTGCAACTCCTTGAATACGTTGATAAAGCTTCCTGATTGGCTTGAAAACGATTTCATAGGTTTGTCACATTCCGTTACCGGAGTTTTGGGCATATCGTTGTTGGCTCCTTTATTAGAGGAGTTACTCTTCCGTGGTGCCATTATCCGTTCATTAAACAAAGGAAGTGGTTATTCTATGAAGAAATCAATACTCCTGTCAGCCCTGTTTTTTGGTATCATTCACCTCAATCCGGCACAAGTGCCTTTTGCTTTCTTCATGGGAATCATCTTCGGTTGGGTCTGTTGGAAAACAGGCAGTCTCATTCCGGCTATCCTTGGGCATGTTTTCAACAACAGTCTGGCGGTTGTCGAGTTGGCATATTTGGGCAGTGAAGGGCTGCTTGGCGATGCAGACTCTCTTTCCTCTTCCCTTTTGTTGGTTTTTATAGCCTTGACCGGATTAACGCTGATGTTTGCTTGTGGAAAAGTGCTGCAACTCAATTATTTTACATATAAAGACAATAAAAACGATAATAATTAATCAATTATGAAGAATCTCAAACATTTTAAAGCCTTAGTTGTATTCGCACTCCTTAGCTGTATCACAACAGGGATAGCTAACGGACAGTCACAAGCTGTACCCATCGACCCGAAGGTGCGTATCGGCAAGTTAGACAATGGACTTACCTATTATATCCGTTACAATGCTTTGCCCGAGGGGCAAGCCTATTTCTACATTGCCCAAAAGGTAGGTTCCATCTTGGAAGAGGATGACCAACGTGGTTTGGCACACTTCCTCGAACACATGTGTTTCAACGGAACCAACCATTTCCCTGGAAACCGCTTACGCGAATACCTCGAGAATATAGGAGTCAAGTTCGGCACCAATCTCAATGCCTACACAGCTGTTGACGAAACGGTTTACAACATAGACAATGTCCCTATCAAGAAGGTCCCCGAGGCAATTGACTCTTGTTTGTGGATGTTGCGCGACTGGGCTGACGGTCTCACTCTTGAGGAGAAAGAGATAGACAAAGAGCGAGGCGTCATACACGAAGAGTGGCGTACCCGTATGAGTCCTATCATGCGTATGTATGAGAAGGTATTTCCCGAGGTATACCAAGGTAGCCGTTACGCCTATCGTCTTCCTATCGGTACCATGGAAGTGGTAGACAATTTCCCTTACCAAGCCTTGCGCGATTATTATAAGAAATGGTATCGTCCCGACCAGCAGGGTATCATCGTTGTTGGTGACTTCGATGTCGACATGATGGAGCAAAAGATTAAAGATATCTTCTCTTCTATAGAGATGCCCGCACAAGCAGCTCCACGTCTTTACTACCCGGTTGCCGATAACAAAGAGACGATTGTATCCTTTGCCACCGACAAAGAGCAGCAGAATGCCACCATTTACTATATGAGCAAGCACGATGCCGTTCCCAATGAAGCGAAAAACGACCTTAACTACCTGGTGAAGGTCTATGCCGACTATATCATTTCAAAAATGTTAAGCGCACGTTTGCAGGAGATTATTCAAGGAAGCGCCAATCCCCCGTTTGTATATGCTGCTGCTTACGAGGACGATTACTTTGTCTCAAAAACCAAAGATGCCTTAATGGGTTATGCCGTCTGCAAGGAAGATGGGATAGAAGAAGCACTCTCTACCCTTACCCGCGAGTTGGAGCGGGCACGTCTTCATGGCTTTACTGAAGGAGAATATGCACGCGCAAAAGCTGCTTACCTCCGTCTTATCGAGAGCAACTACAACGAGCGTGACAAAATGAAGAACGATGTCTACGTGCAGGAGTACGTGCGCCATTTCATTGACAACGAGCCTATCCCGGGCATTGAGAATGAGTATAACATCATGAACATGATTGTTCCTCAGATACCCTTGGCTGCCATCAACCAGATGTTGCAGGGATACATGACTGACTCCAATCAGGTAATCACCGTCTTTGCACCCGAAAAAGAGGGAGTGGTCTATCCCTGTAAAGAGCGTTTGCTCGAAGTGGTCGGACAGGCTAAGGCTGAAGAGTTGGCACCCTATGTCGACCAAGTGTCAGGCGAACCACTGATAAGTGAACAACCGGCTTCGGGAAAAATCATCAAGAGCGAAGCTGGCGCATTCGGTTCAACCATCTATACTCTTAGCAACGGTGTGACAGTCATTGTCAAACCCACCGACTTTAAAGCCGATGAGATAAAGATGAAAGCATTCAGTGCCGGGGGAACTTCGCTTTACCCCGATAGCGAAATCGTCAACCTCAAGGTTGTAGACAAAGTGGCTGAACTTGGCGGATTGGGTAATTTCAGTAATACCGACCTGTTGAAAGTGTTGGCAGGGAAAAAACTGGAAATATCTCCCAAGATTACCTCATTGCAAGAGGGGGTAACCGGCAGTTGTTCGCCCAAAGACCTTGAGACGTTGCTTCAACTGACCTACCTCACCTTCACCAATCCCCGTAAGGATGAGGCTGCCTTTGCTTCTTATAAAAATCGTATGAAGGCACAGTTGTACAACTACGAACTTGACCCGATGTCGGCTTTTAGCGACTCGCTGAACGTAGCTCTTTACAACCATCATCCGCGTGCCATCGACTTGAAGGCGGACATGATAGACAAAATCGACTACGACCGCGTGTTGGAAATCTATAAAGAACGTTTTGCCAATGCTGCAGATTTCACGTTCGTATTTGTGGGAAATATCGATATAGAGACTGCAACTCCACTCATCGAACAATACCTGGGCTCATTGCCTGCCGGTGGAAAGAAAGAGACATACGTCGACCACAATCTTATCCCCCGCAAGGGAACGTATGCCAACCACTTCACCCGTAAGATGGAAATACCCAAGTCTACCGTCTTCCTCTTTTATAGCGGCAAAGGCAACTACACCCTGAAAGACCGACTCATCATGAATATCTTCTACCAGGTTATGGACATGGAATATACCGAGAGTGTCCGCGAAGACGAAGGTGGTACATACGGAGTAGGCATACGGGGAAGTATCACCCAGTATCCACAAAAAAGAGCCAATCTCCAAATCAGTTTCGACACCGACCCCGAACGACGTGAACGGATGACTGAAATCATTCGCCAAGGATTGGCAGATTTTGCCAAAAACGGACCGGATGCCGAAAAACTTGCCCGCGTAAAAGAGTTCATGTTGAAGAAATATAAAGAAGACCAAAAAGAAAACAGCTATTGGATGGCAGGACTCGAAGATTACTATTGGAACCACCTCGATAGTGTTACCGATTACGAAGAGTTGGTCAACAGCATCACAGCCAAAGACTTGAAGAAATATGCCAAGAAACTGCTCAAGCAAGGTAATAACATTGTAGTAAGCATCAACGGCGAAAAATGAATAAGGAAACAGACTGCCAAAGGTTGAACCACTAAAAAACAAATCGCCAAACTTGTCTGTCGATGAAGTTGACGCTTTGTAAATAGTCCCTTGATTGATATCAGGCACACCACATTCAATAAAAGATTGTGGTGTGCCTTTTTTATCTGCCGTTTCATCCATACCTGTGTTTCCTTCCGCTCATTCCGCTCCCTCCATTTCACCCGTATAGCATTGTGATTCACAGAATTGCAGGTGAAAGGAATCTGTTTCACCACTCTTTCACTTGTTTCAGGTGATGGCACTTCGCGCAGTTGACTGGTTGATTGGTTGAGGAGTTGACAGTTCATAGTTGATAGTTGATAGTGCATATAATAAATAATCCGTGTCATCCGCGTGCCACTAAAGTGGTTGAAGGGTTGAGAAGTTGAAGAATTTGAAATGAAAAAATCCGCGGTCATCCGCCTAATCCGCGTCATCCGCGTGCCATTAAATCGGTTGAAGGGTTGAGAGGTTTGAAATAAAAATCCGCGGTCATCCGCCTAATCCGCGTCATCCGCGTGCCATTAAATCGGTTGAAGGGTTGAGAGGTTTGAAATAAAAATCCGTGCCATTAAATAGGTTGAAGGGTTGATGGAAGGCGTGAAAGATGGATGAAACGGCCTCCTTTCACCCGTAAGCATCTGTTATATAGCGCGATACAGATGAAATGAAACGAGCGGAATGAGGTGATGTAAATACAAGTATAGGAGGTGGAATGAGAATGTCAATTTTGTAACATACGGATATAACAAATGTCTCATTCCACCTCTATCAGGCATGGAATGAGACATTTACAG